>SVQR01000224.1 GCA_015065225.1 Oscillospiraceae bacterium
CACATAGGGATGAAGGCTTCCGTACAGCAGCTCGTGGGAGAGCTTGAGAGGGATGGTGTCCTCTCGTTCGTATATCCTCGCAAGGGTGTTGAGTGCACCGTATCTTGCGTTGGTGTCTATATTCTCGGATAGCTCCTTTGGGAAGATCCATGCGGCGTGTATCTTTTCTTCCTCCACCGCCTTTTTAGCCTGTGCCTCCGATTCAAAGCTCCTGAAGCTGAGGATGCTTTCTTTTTTCAGCAAGGAATCCACTATCTCATCACCGATACTGCTTCCTTCACTGTAAAGTCCTATCGTCATGACACCGGACTCCTCGGAAAAGCTTATCGCAAGTGCCGCACTGCATATAGGTATAAGAAGCAGAAGAACGATAAATGACGGCTTTTTCAGTAATCTCTTGCAAAGGAGAAAAAGCCACATTGAAACGTCACGCAGTTTTCTTTTCATGATGCGTCACCTGCCATTCTGAAGTTTCTTTTCAGTACCGTAAGTGCGGTGAAAAGCACCGTGTAGCCGATAAGTATAAGTATAGTCCGGGCACAGGTCGTACCGCAAAGGGTGTCCCTCATATATTGCGCACCGACTCCCTGCGGAAAGACCGAAATGATGCTGCGTACCGTCTCCGGGAAGAAATGGTTGGGATAAAAGCATCCGCAAAGGTAAGCGGAAAGTATCGCCATTATAAACTGTGCAAGCACAGACGCCACAGTACCGCTTGTCATTTCGTATATAAAGAACTGCATGGAAGTAACTGCGAGTATGACGGGAATTATCTTTATAATATACATCGCAAAGAACAGTACAGACTTTCCGTAAAGCTCACGTATCCCGAAATCTTTTCCGCCAAGAGCAACGCCTGCAATAAGAGCTATGACAAGCAGTGATATGACGGTAAGAATAAGATAGACCGCATACTCGGAAATCACCTGCGAAACAGCCGAAACACCCCGTGAGCGAAGATATTTCGGGAAGGTCTCATCATTTCGCACAAGAAGGCAGGAGAAGGAGATCCCCAAAAGAAGCAGGAAGAACAGTAAAAGACCGGCAATATAATAACCTCCTGCGGAAACATGACCTGTAAAGCCGGTATACTCAACGGACAGGAACTTATTACGCATAAGCACCGAGCCTGTCACAAGGAAAAGACTCAGCTCATCAAGACTTCTGCCCCAATCCAGCTTGTTTGCACGGATATATCTTGCCAGAGCATTGACCGCCTTCTGAGACTCGGTAACATATATGGCAACGGTGTCGATGACCTCTTTTGTAAGAGCCGTACCGAGACTTTCAGGTCTGTTTGGCATATAGTACACCGCAGGGATATTGTCCATCTCGGCAATACCGTATATAAAATCCTCCGGGATGTTGACATAACCGAGTATTTCATCGTTTTTCATAGCGGATTCCGCTTCTTCCGATGATGACATCCTGCGGATATCTATATAAAACCTCGAATCGTCTATCTCGGTCACAAGATCAATCCCGAGATTCATAAAAGTGTCGGAGGTATCACCCACGATACCCACCGCAACCTTCGCAGTATCCTTTTCGTCTTTGGGAGAAGAAAGAATCATGACGGCACAAAGTGCGACGGAAGCGAGAGTTGCAAGGGTAATGAGCAATATATAAGGATATTTTTTCAATGCCCGCTTAAAAAGCAGCGGAAAATATGGTGGAGATTTCATGGTTTTATCCTTCTTTTAGTTTTGTTAGAAAGTAGGGAAACTGATGGGGACAAGAGGTTGGAGGTATTCTCGGAATGATGTGCGGATCGGAGTGTTTGTGATTCCTGTGCTCCCCTCATCCGTCACTTCATGACACCTTCCCCCGAGGGGAAAGGCAAATACTGCAACATCAAATTTTGGCAAAAACCAAAATCATAAAGTAAATCAAACATTTCAATCAAGCAATAAAAGCTCCAAATTATCGCAAACAAAAAAAGTTTCAAGTAAATCAAAACCTTCAATTAAGCAACAAAAGCACCAAATTATCGCAAACAAAAAAATTGCGGCAGCGAAACTTAGGGGTTTAAGGGGGCGGCAGCCCCCTGGGTAACCACTATCGACCAACTACCAATAGAAGAATACAATCGCAAGTCGCACCCAACCCCACGGGGTACTTAGGGGCAACGCCCCTGAGCGGCGGTTTTTTTGCTTACTTTTTTTTCGCTGTTGAAAAAAAAGTAAGGCCCTCGCCGGCAAGGCGAAAGACAGCAAGTAGAAGTCGATAACAAATAAACGCACTACAGTACCAAATCAGCACAAACCAATAAAAGCACTACAGTGCCAAGTCCGCAAAACCAATAACCGCACTACAGTGTCAAGTCAGCACAAACCCAACCCCAAATAGCATACAAAACCTATTTAAGCCTTCCCACAATATCGGAAACATCCCCCTTAAACTCATAGGGCAAAAGCTCCCCATCTTTAAGCAGAAAAAGCCTGTCACAAAGCGGAAGCTCTCCAACATCATGAGTCGCAATAACAACTATCCCACCCCGTGCCTTAAAATCGCGTATATATTCACAAATACTTTCTTTAGCCACAAGATCAAGCGCCGCGGAAGGCTCGTCAAGAAGCAGTATCTTCGGCTTTCCCGCAACACTGCACCCAATGGATAACCTCTTTTTCATACCGCCGGACATCTTCCCGACAGACACCTTCAGAAAGTCACCTATGCCGAGCATACTTAGTACACCACCGTTCAGCTCACGCTCAATCTCATCCTTTTTGTACCATAAACGCAGATTGTCAAAGGCTGTCAGTTCTTCAAAAAGCGGCGTTCCCTGGGGAACATACCCCACAACCGAGCCGCGAAGAACAGGATTCCGCAAAAGCTCCCTGCTTTCATAGCTGAAAGAGCCCGAATCCGCACGTATGACACCCGCAAGAATGTTAAGTAATGTCGATTTGCCGCTGCCGTTGCCGCCAAGTATTCCTATACATTCTCCGCTTTTTGCATCAAAGGATATCCCACGCAGAACAGCACGTTTTCCGTAGGACTTTTTTATGTTCTCTATCTTCATATTAACTCCAAATAATAATTGTGCGGAAGTATCTGCCATGCTTTCAAAGCATTTATCCGCAATTTGTTCCGAGCTGTGATCCGTAATTCATGATTCGGGATCTAAATAGGGGTGCACCGAAAAGATACACCCCATTATCAAATCCGAAAGGATCAATATGCACCCATCATGAGAAGCTGAAGGATAGAGGAGAGCTGTGAAGCACCCGCATCGTTGAGCTTTGAGTAAATTGTGTTGAGGTTGAGAGTGCTTGTGAATCTTTCAAGCGCGTCATCGTCCTCTACGTTGATGGCATTTGTGGGAAGACTTATGGGTGTAGCCTTCTTCTGCTGACTTATGATGGAGAATGTAGCAACCTTGGCGTTGTTGTAGTTGAGAGTGAGCGAGAGATCCATATTCTCCTTGGATGTCTGCTTGCAGTCAAGACGGATGTCGCAGTAGCCTATCATTGAAGGAAGATCGTATTCGTTGATAACTGTGTTGGAGAGCTTTACGGTAGCACTCATGTTGAGAAGTCCGCTTTCCAGAGCTGCCTTGTCAAGACTGTTGAGTACTACATCCGCAAGTGCGGTTCCCGCACCGTCGAGTACTTGGTATGTACCGTTGATCATATTGCCTGCCACATTGCCGTTTCCGGAAAGATACTTTCTTCCGTCAATTGTGAACTCTTCCGCATAGCTGCCGTTGGCTTCCGCATATACGTATCTTAAAAATTCGTTTGTGTCATCGCGGATTATGATGCCGGAGATATCGCTGGAATCGTCTGTGTAGATGTCAATGTAGAGCTTGTCTGTGGAGAAGATGCGTCCGCCTGCAAGGTCGCTTCTCATTTCTTTG
>SVQR01000027.1 GCA_015065225.1 Oscillospiraceae bacterium
GCAGAATACAAGGCTGATATCAAGGCAAAGATGGAAAAGAGAAATGCAGATGAAGCTGACAGAAAGCTTTCCGCTGATCTTTCCGAAGAGCTCGCAAAGCTCGTAGAAGCTGAGATCCCTCAGGTTATGTACGATAAGGAAGTTGAACTTCTTGTTCGTGAATATGACCTCAACCTCCGTCAGCAGGGACTTAGTCTTGATATGCTCATCCAGTACACAGGTATGACACTTGACAGCATCAAGGAGCAGTATAAGCCGATCGCTGAGATCAACGTTAAGAAGAACCTCGCTCTTGAGGAAATTATCAAGGCTGAGGATGTTAAGGCAACAGAAGAAGACGTTGAAAAGAGATACGAGGAAATAGCAAACGCATACAACATGAAGGTCGAAGAAGTAAAGAAGAGCCTTCCCGCAGAAAATCTCGAGGAAGAGGTTCAGTCCATCAAGGCGTTTGATATCGTTAAGGCAGCTGCAAAGGTGAAGGAAAGAACAGTTACCGCAGCAGAGCTCCAGGCAGAGGAAGCCGCAAAGGCAGAGGCTGATAAGGCCGCAGCTGAAGGTGCGGAAGAAAAGCCTGCTCCCAAGAAGAGAGCTCCCAGAAAGAAGAAGACAGAAACAAAGGCTGACAAAGAACCCAAGACAGACGCCGAATAATTCAATAAAAGTAAGATTCCACTGTTGTTGAGCATTCGGCATCGGTGGAATCTGTTTTATAAGGCTCGGATCTTGTCGATATATGACGACCGAAAACATTTTCAAAATGCGAATAAATTGGTTGAAAAATGGAATAATATGGTTTTGTACTGTATTTTGCGGCAGGCTCCGAAACAGATTTATATTTTATAACGAAAGGAATGATCTTATATGGCACTTGTACCAATGGTAGTAGAACAGGAAGGCAGAGGCGAGAGATCTTACGATATATACTCAAGACTTCTCAATGACAGAATAATCTTCCTTGCAGACGAAGTAAATGATACAACAGCATCTCTTGTTGTTGCACAGCTTCTTTATCTTGAATCAAAGGATCCGGATAAGGATATCAGCCTTTATATCAACAGCCCCGGAGGATCTATCTCCGCCGGAATGGCAATATACGATACTATGAACTTCATCAAGTGTGACGTTTCCACCATCTGTATCGGTATGGCGGCAAGTATGGGGGCTTTCCTTCTTTCTTCAGGTGCGAAAGGCAAGAGATTTTCACTTCCTAACAGCGAGATAATGATACATCAGCCTCTTGGCGGTATGCAGGGACAGGCATCGGATATCAAGATCCACGCAGACCACATCATCCGTATAAAAGAAAAAATGAACAGGATACTTGCTTCCCAGACAGGCAAGTCCTATGAACAGGTATGTCTTGATACGGACAGAGATAACTTCCTGACAGCAGAGCAGGCACTTGAATACGGACTTATCGATAAGATCGTAGATAAGAGAATATAAAGAACATTCGGAGCAATTGAGATATGCCACAGAATAAAAAAAGCACCTGTTCTTTCTGCGGAAGAAGCGAGGAAGAGGTAAAGAATTTGATCAAAGGTCCGGGCGGAGTGAATATCTGTGAGGACTGCGTTGATCTTTGTAATAACATTCTTGCGCAGTACAAGGACAGCGGATTTCCCGAAGAGGGGGAAGATACAGGCAAGCTCAGTTATGAGACACTGCCGAAGCCTCGTGAGATAAAGGAGCATCTTGATAAATATGTCATAGGTCAGGACATGGCTAAAAAGGCTCTCGCCGTTGCTGTGTACAACCATTACAAGAGACTTCTTTCAAAGCAGGATACAAAGAAGAAAAAAGGAAAAGACGAAGAGAACGACGAAGATGTAGAGATTCAGAAGAGCAATGTGCTTCTTCTCGGTCCTACCGGTGTCGGTAAGACATTCCTTGCACAGAATCTTGCAAAAATGCTAAAAGTCCCATTTGCCATTGCGGATGCAACAACACTTACCGAGGCAGGTTATGTCGGCGAGGACGTTGAAAATATACTCCTTCGTCTTATACAGGCGGCAGACTTTGACGTTGAAAAGGCTCAGAAGGGAATCATCTATATAGACGAGATAGACAAGATATCCCGCAGAAGCGAAAACAGATCCATTACAAGAGATGTTTCCGGTGAAGGTGTTCAGCAGGCACTTCTCAAGATACTTGAAGGTACTGTTGCAAATGTCCCTCCGCAGGGCGGAAGAAAGCATCCCGGTCAGGAGTTTATTCAAATAGATACATCCAATATCCTCTTTATCTGCGGCGGTGCATTTGACGGCATCGAGGATATCATCGCAGAACGTGCAGGCAAGCAGGGCATAGGTTTTGGAGCAGAAGTCATGGGCAAGCAGGAAAAGACAGGCGGTGAGCTTCTGAAGAACCTTCAGGCTCATGACCTTGTAAAGTATGGGCTAATCCCCGAGCTTGTGGGAAGAATACCTGTTGTTACGGCACTTGAGCCTCTTGATAAGGATGCACTTGTGAAAATACTCACAGAACCCAAGAACTCACTTCTCAAGCAGTACAAAAAGTTGTTTTCAATGGACGGCGTGGAGCTTGAGTTTGAAGAAGATGCTCTTGAGGCTGTTGCAAATCTTGCATTTGAACGCAAGACCGGTGCAAGAGGACTTCGTGCAATTACCGAAGAAATGATGAACAGCATCATGTATGATGTACCGTCAATGGATAATGCAGAGAAGGTCATTATTAACAAAGCTGTCGTCACCGATAAAGCAGAACCTAAGGTGATAACAAAAAAGGAGATTGCAGTAAACGAATAATGCGAGTTTTCATCACCGTATGAGTATTGACTTCGTACGGTGATTGTGTTATAATAGATCCGACGGAACGATTAGAAGGTGTTCTGTATATTATTATAAAGGAGCGATAAGTATGATTCTCGTAAATACTGATTACATCAGCGGAAAAGAACTGGAAATGATCGGACTTGTAAAAGGCAGTACGATACAATCAAAGCATTTCGGAAAAGACCTTGCACAGAGCTTTAAGACTCTTGTGGGAGGCGAGCTTAAAGCATATAATGAAATGATGAACGAAGCAAGAGAGCTCGCAACCAAAAGAATGATTGAAGAAGCGGAATCTTTGGGAGCTGATGCGGTGGTCAACGTAAGATATGCAAGTGCTTCGGTTATGCAGGGAGCAGCTGAGGTTATGACATATGGAACAGCAGTGAGATTCAAATAAGAAGCGATCTCTCCGCATATGCGGGGAGATTTTTTCGCTGTGAAACGGCTATGGGATGTTTTTTCTGCTTTTCGGTGAATTTACAATAAAAACGAAATGTAAACAATATATCAATTATAGCAAAATGGTGTAGAATTTTGACACAGTTTCTGTTATAATATAATTTGACGTATTTTGTTCCGAAAAATCGGAGTAAACGATTGATCCTTAGTTTTGAAAGGAAACATGAGATGGCATCATATATAGAAAAAGCAGAAAAAATGGTATTGCCTGTCATAGCTCTCAGAGGACTTGTCATATTTCCCGGCATTCCCGTAAGCTTTGAACTTTCTCGTAAGCAGTCGATACTTGCAGTGCAGGCGGCTTCATCCTTCGGTGAGAATGTCTTTCTTTCCGCACAGATAGATCTTATGGAATCCGAGCCCAGACTTGATAATGTCGAAGTGATCGGCTGTATCGCAAAAATAAAGCAGGCAACGCTCCTTCCATCCGGAAACTACAGAGTAATAGTTGAAGGTACGTGCAGAGGAAAGATAACCGAAAAGATACAGAATAAACCTTACCTTCGTGCGGCGGTTATGGCTAAGAAGATCACCGTGACGGATACGACAGGCGTGGATGTTGACAGCAAGATGAGGCTTATCAAAAAGCACTTTGAAATGCTGCTTGCATATATCCCGAAGTTGTCTCCCGAGCTTATAACCGCAGTGCAGTCCATAAATTCACCGGATCTTCTTTCTGATTTTATCGCTACAAACCTTCTTCACGACAGAGATGATAAGCAGAAGATCCTTGAGACCATGGATCCCATGAAGAGACTTGACGTGGTCATCTCTGCAATGGATCGCGAAATTGAGCTTCTCAAAACGGAATTTGATATTCATACCAAGGTCAAGGACAGGATAGAGCGCAATCAGAGAGAGTATTTTCTCCGTGAACAGCTCAAGGTTATTCAGGCAGAGCTTGGAATAGGTGAAGTAATCGGACCGGATGGTGAGCCTGTTGAAGAAGAGGACGATGTTGCGGGTATAGTTGATAAGATCAGAAAATCCCCCTGTCCCGATGAAGTAAAGGAAGCGGTAATAAAAGAAGCTCTGAAGCTGAACAGAATGCCTCCCATATCCTCCGAGTCTGCTGTTATAAGAGAGTATATAGATACAATACTTGCACTTCCCTGGGATGTCAAGACAAATGACAGATTCGAGGTAGACAAGGCAAAGAAGATACTTGATGCGGATCACGATGCACTTTCAAAGGTCAAAGACAGAATACTTGAATATATCGCGGTAAAGCAGCTTGCTCCCGAGCTTAAGGGACAGATACTCCTTCTCGTCGGACCTCCCGGTGTCGGTAAAACATCCGTTGCAAGATCCGTGGCAAGAGCAATGAACAGAAAGTTCGTGAGAGTATCTCTCGGCGGCATAAGAGACGAGGCAGAGATCAGAGGTCACAGAAAGACATATGTTGCGGCAATGCCAGGAAGGATAATAACGGCACTGAAACAGGTCGGAACATCAAATCCGGTAATGCTCCTGGATGAGATAGACAAGATGTCCAAGGATATGCACGGCGATCCTGCGGCGGCACTTCTTGAAGTACTTGATGTGGATCAGAACAAGACCTTCAGAGATCATTATGTGGAATTTCCCTTTGATATTTCGGACTGTATCTTTATTGCAACGGCGAATACTCTTGATACTGTTCCAAGACCTCTTCTTGACAGAATGGAGCTCATACGTCTTCCCGCATATACGCTTACGGAAAAGATAGATATCTTCAAAAATCACCTTCTTCCCAAGGAGCTCAAGCGTCACGGACTCAACGGCAACAAGCTCCGCGTAAAGAAAGAAGCTATCGTGGAGATAATCGAGCATTATACCAAGGAATCTGGTGTTCGTAACCTTGAACGTGAAACGGCGGCACTTTGCAGAAAGGTCGCAAGAAAGCTTGTCGAGAGCGATAAAAAGAGTTACAATATCGGCAAGGACGATGTTAAGGAATACCTCGGAAATCCCAAGGTAAGGGATCTTAAGGATGATACGGAGCCGAAGATCGGTATAGTAAACGGTCTTGCGTGGACAGAACTTGGCGGTGAAATGCTTCAGGTTGAAGTGCTTTCCATGGAAGGTACGGGAAAGGTTGAGATAACAGGAAGCCTGGGCGATGTTATGAAGGAATCCGCAAGGGCTGCAGTAAGCTACATAAGAAAGAATGCCGACACTCTCGGAGTTGATCCTGAATTTTACAAAAAACGTGACATTCATATCCATTTTCCGGAAGGTGCAGTACCCAAGGATGGTCCAAGCGCAGGTGTAACAATGGTAACGGCACTTGTGTCAGAGCTTTCCGGCAAGAAGGTAAGGGGAGATGTCGCAATGACAGGTGAGATAACACTTTCAGGCAGAGTTTTCCCCATAGGCGGACTTCGCGAAAAGACAATGGCGGCATACAAGCATGGAATGAAGACAGTAATTATTCCCGCAGACAACAAGATAGACCTTGAAGAATGTGATAAACAGGTACTTGAGGGTATCGAGTTTATTTATGCGGAGAACGTATCCGATGTACTTGACACAGCACTTATCAAGGAATAAACGAAAGGAAGGGTAGATGTGAATTTAAATAATGTATCTCTTGCAATGACAGCGGGACTTGTTTCACAGTTGCCCGGCAAGATAATCCCGACATATCCGCAGATAGCACTTTGCGGAAGATCAAACGTAGGAAAGTCATCCCTTATAAATAAGCTGCTCGGAAGAAAGAGCCTTGCAAGAGTAAGCTCCGAGCCGGGAAAGACCATCACTATAAATTACTATGAGGTGGATAAGACACTGTATCTTGTTGACCTTCCCGGATACGGTTATGCGAAAAGGAGCTTTGCCGAAAGAAACAAATGGAAGGCACTCATAGACAAATATTTCTCGCTGGATTCAAATATCCTGTATCTTCAGCTTGTGGATCTCAAAGCGGGTGTTACAAAGAGCGACGAGGAAATGATATCCTTTCTGGTTGAGAGTGAGCTCCCATTTGCGGTAGTGTGTACAAAAACAGATAAGCTCAATAAAACAAACAGAAATCTCAATCTTGAAGCGATACGAAGCAATCCTCTTATTCCTGAAGACGTTGAGATAATCCCATTCTCATCACAAACCGGAGAGGGAAAAGATGAGGTCTGGAAGATAATCAACGAATACTGCGATGCGGTAAAGGATTATTACAGAAACAACAGCTCGGCAGAAGAAACTGCGGAATAATAAAAAATACGGACATTCACAAAGATCGTGGGTGTCCGTTTTGTTTATGAGTGATTTAAACTATACGTTAAATTTTATATTTACAGGTTGTTTGAAACATACATCCGCTCCCTGCCTTGTAACACTGTCGTGGGTTGGCGTGGTTACAACGGAATACGGTTGCCCTTTGCAGAGCACCTTCAAATACGAAGGAACTCGACCGGTTGAATTTATGCAGGCCGGACGGGGTACAATGCGGGAACAAAAGTCCGGACATAAAAATTCAAGTGTGCGAGTCCGCCTGTCGGGGCGCCCCGCCCCGGACACAAAAAAACGGTAACCGAAGTTACCGTTGATTTTTGTGGGATGTCCCATTGAATTGTCTTGATTAGAGCTTTGCCCGAGAATTACTTGAACTTTCTCTTACGAGCAGCTTCAGACTTCTTCTTACGCTTTACGCTGGGCTTTTCGTAGTGCTCTCTCTTGCGAAGTTCTGTAAGAACACCGCTTCTGGCACACTGTCTCTTGAATCTGCGAAGTGCGCTGTCAAGACTTTCATTTTCCTTGATTTTAATTTCTGCCATTATTTTTCCCTCCCTCCGCAGTGGCAAAGAGATATTTTCTACACTAAGACATTATACACCATTAAACAATATTTGTCAAGGGGTATTTACAATTATTTTGATATTTTCGATTTATTTAACATCTTGTTCTAAAAATCAACCGCTTTATGGAGATGATCTTATTTAACAACAATGTTAACAAGCTTGTTAGGAACGTAGATTTCCTTGACAACAGTCTTGCCGTCTATCGCGGAAGCTACCTTCTCGCTTGCCTTGACTGCCGCAATAACGTCATCCTTAGCACTGTCTGCCGGAACAGTTATCGTTCCCTTGAATTTGCCGCATACCTGCATTGCGATCTCAACAGATGCATCGATGGTCTTTGCTTCATCGTATTCCGGCCATGCGGATACAGCACAAAGCTCTTTGTTGCCAAGCTCGGACCAGATCTCTTCGCAAAGGTGAGGTGCATAAGGGCAGAGAAGTCTTGCAAATATACCAAGCTCATCTTTTGTAAGTGTTCCGACTTCGTAGATCTCATTGATGAGAGTCATCATGGCAGCAATCGCCGTGTTGAACTTCATTTCTTCTATGTCACGGGATACTTTCTTGATCGTCTTGTGGAAAGAGGATTCAAGAGCGGGAGTTGCACCTTCGCCTTTTGCCATGTCGCAAAGACCGGCAACTCTGTCAAGGAATCTCTTAACTCCCTTTACAGAGCTTTCACTCCAGGGAGCTGCGGATGCGTAGTCGCCCATAAAGAGAATGTAAACTCTGAGTACATCAGCACCGTATTCGTCAACTACATCGTTCGGGTCTACTACATTACCCTTGGACTTTGACATCTTGTCTCCGTCAGGACCGAGGATAAGTCCCTGAGCCGTTCTCTTTGCATAAGGCTCATCCACCGGCACTTCACCTATATCATAAAGGAATCTGTGCCAGAATCTGGAATAGATAAGATGACGTGTAACGTGCTCCATGCCACCGTTGTACCAGTCAACGGGGAGCCAGTATTTGAGTGCTTCCTCAGAGGCAAACTTTTCTGTGTTGTGCGGATCGCAGTAACGGAGGAAGTACCAGGATGATCCTGCCCACTGAGGCATTGTATCTGTCTCTCTCTTTGCATCGCCGCCACACTTGGGACACTTGCAGTTTACATAGGAATCTATCTTTGCAAGAGGGCTCTCGCCGCCTTCACCGGGAGCAAAGTTTTCCATGTTGGGGAGTTTGAGCGGAAGCTCCTCGTAAGGTACACCGACCATGCCGCAGTGCGGACAGTGAATGATCGGAATAGGCTCGCCCCAGTATCTCTGACGGTTGAACGCCCAGTCCTTCATCTTGTACTGGATGCCCTTTTCGCCAACGCCCTTACTGCCGAGGAAGTCGAGCATCTTTGCTATAGCTTCCTTCTTTGTTGTGATACCGTTGAGGAACTCGGAGTTGACCATCTCTCCGTCGCCTGTATAAGCCTGTTCTTCGATGTTGCCACCCTTTATAACCTCGATTATGTCAATACCGAACTTCTTTGCAAAGTCATAGTCACGCTCATCGTGTGCGGGAACAGCCATGATAGCACCTGTGCCGTAGCCCATCATAACATAGTCGGAGATATAAATCGGGATCTCTTTTCCGTTTGCGGGATTTATTGCGGCAAGACCTTCAATACATACGCCTGTCTTATCCTTTACAAGCTGTGTACGCTCAAATTCTGTCTTTTTCGCACATTCTTCCTTGTATGCATCAAGTGCAGCTATATTTGTGATCTTGTCTTTGTACTTTTCAATCACCGGATGCTCGGGAGCGATTACCATGAATGTAACACCGAACATAGTGTCAGGTCTTGTTGTATATATTCTGAGGTGATCATCGGAAACACTGCCGCCTACAGACAGCTTGAAGTTTGCAAATGCACCCTCACTTCTGCCGATCCAGTTTTCCTGCTGGAGCTTTATGTTGGGAAGATAATCAACTTTGTCAAGACCCTGAAGGAGCTTGTCTGCATATTCTGTGATGCGCAGATACCAAACATCCTTTGACTTCTGGATTATGTCGGAATGACAGATATCGCACTTGCCGCCCTGAGAGTCTTCGTTTGAAAGAACTACCTTACAGCTGGGACAGTAGTTTACAAGAGTCGTGGCTCTGAATACAAGACCTTCGTCAAACATTTTTCTGAAGATCCACTGTGTCCACTTGTAATAGTCCTCTTCGGTGGTATCAACAACTCTGTCCCAGTCAAAAGCAAAGCCTACACGCTTGAGCTGTGATGTGAACTTTGCAATGTTCTGGTCGGTAACCTGTCTCGGATGGATACCGGTCTTTATAGCATAGTTTTCGGTAGGAAGACCGTAAGCATCAAAGCCGATGGGGAACAGTACATTGTAGCCCTGCATTTTTCTCTTTCTTGAGATGACCTCAAGTCCGGAATAAGCCTTGATGTGTCCTACGTGCATACCTGCACCGCTGGGGTAGGGGAATTCTACAAGTCCGTAGAATTTGGGCTTGGAATAGTCCTCGGTTGCCTTAAAGGTTCCCATTTCTTCCCATTTGTCCTGCCATTTCTTTTCTATGGCCTGAAAATCGTACTTCATTTTTATATCCTTCTCTCTAAAATGTTTTTATATATCAGTCTTCTGTCTTTTCAAAGGGGACTTCCGTTCCGTCTGCCCAGAGCTTTTCCAGCTTGTAGAACTCCTTGGACTGAACTCCGAGAACGTGAACTATGATGCTGCCGTAGTCAATAAGCACCCAGCTTCCGCTTCCCGCACCTTCAACTCTCAGAGGCTCGATATTATACTCGGTCTTGAGTTTGAATTCCACCTCGTCTGCAAGAGAATTTACCTGTGTTGTGGATGTTCCCGTCGCAAAAACGAAAAAGTCTGCGAGAATGGTCTTTTCATGGACGTTTATTATTTTTACGTCAAGTGCTTTCTTCATGTCGAGGATACCTGCGATCTTCTTCGCGATCTCCTCTGCCTGTTCGTGCTGTACCGGATCTTCCAGGGATGAGGATATACTGTATGCCTCAGCCTCTTCGCCGATAGCTTCTATCTTTTCCTTATCTGTCATTATTATTTCCTTTCGATTAATCATGTATCAATATACATAGTTCAATGTGGGGTTGTCTTCGTCTATCTCTTCCGCTGTCTTGCCGCCTTCATACTTGCCGCTTCCAGATTCCTTGACAAGCATCTTGGGATTTACGTTTTCCGGTCCGAGATCCTTGTTGAATACGTTGAAGTATTGGTTTACAAGATCGATATTCGCATTCTTGTACGGTGAGAAATAGGATGCTCCGTTATAATAGGTGTGCGAACCTGATGTACCCTGAAGCGAGTGCATTGAGATCGCCGACATATCCATTGAAAGCAGTCTCGTACCGAAGTATGTTGCTTCCTGTAGTGTTACATTTGTTTCGACATATTCGAAAACATGACTTATAAGCTCGGGAGCATTCTTGATTGATACTGAACTGAGGAGCTTTTTTAGGAATGCAGACATGAATATCTTCTGTGCATCCATTCTGCCAAGGTCTGCATTTACATATCCCTTACGGAATCTTACGAATTGTTCCGCCTTCTTTCCGTCAAGGTGATTCATGCCTGCCTTGAGGTTTATATTAAGATTCTGATAGGGGTCTTTGTAGTTCATATCCTTCTGGACATATACATCGACACCGCCGATGGTGTCTACTATAGCTCTGAAGCCCGCAAGATCTATTATAACGTATCTGTCTATAACGATTCCGAAGTTATCTACAAGACAGGTGCTGAGTGCCTCAATGCCTTTTTTTGTCTTTTCTTTGGCACTTCCGCTTGCAGATCTGTATCCGACACTGTATACCGAGTTGACCTTTCTCACCGCGTTCTTGTATGTGACGCAGGTATCTCTCGGGATCTGGAGTAGAGCAACGTTCTTATTCGGAACATCATAGGAAAGCACCATCATAGTATCGGTGTTTCCGCCTCCCTTGTCCTTGGCTATGACCAGGAAGTTATAAAACTCATCCTTACGCTTTACAGATGTAGTGCTGTCATTACCGGGAAGTGAATCCGGAGTTTCATCTACGTTGCTGTCATTGTTGTCAGGATCATCCGCGGAGCTGTTGACCGGATCGTCCGATGATGTATTCGGATTCAGAATGTCATCATTTTCATAGGTGTCACCGTAACAATTGTCCGAAAAGAAAAAGCTAACGAAACGATCCCAGGGAGATTTCTCTGTCTTTTCATGAACAAATCCATCGGGGAGAAGCTCACTCTGTTCGGGTATCTTGTCTATCATAAACTGCTTTACGCAGGCAACTCCAACCATCATAAAGGCAAGTAGTACCATAATTGTGATCAGCAGTTTAACAAGAATATGACCGACAGGAGTCTTTTCGGCAGCTATGCGATTTTTCGCATTCTTTTTTTTCTTTTTTCCTTTTGCGTCGCCATTGTCTATGATGCTATCGCCTGATACTTCGTCATAGAACTCGTTTTCATTTTCCGGACGCGTTTTGTTTTTTTTCATTGTAACCATTCCTTTCCCGCACCGAATCAACAGTGTGCGAAATGCGGCAGCTCAGGACAGAGCAGTTTTACCCGGATATGGATATTTTTCCGAAAGAAGTCTGAACCGGGGGTCATTGTTGTATTTGAGAATAATGCTTCTGAAGCTTTTGAGTGTCTGACTGTGAACACAAAGTCCGCTGTCATACAGGTATTTTACGGTCTTTCCGAGAATGTCCGCAGTGATAAGATCAAGCTTTGATATTGAGTCTGAAAGCTCATGCGTATCATGTACCATATCAAGTATCATCTCGCGCGATACACGGCATTGCTCATGAGTTCTTGACTCCTCGCAGTAGTCGGATACAAAGATGATCTTCTCTGTAAGTGTCATGTCCTCGTTGCCGACGGTATGATGCTTTACAGCACCGAATATCTCATCGTCCGCACCGTAATGTTCTCTTGCAAAATACGCTCCGGTGATCGCATGGACTGTCTGCATCGACGCCTTGTCATCCTCCGAAAGCGTTATACCGTACCTGCGGCATAATTTCTCCTGATCCATGTATTTAGTGATATCATGAAGAAGTGCTGCAAGTATGACTTTTTCACGCACAAGCTCTGCACCGAGCCTTATAAAATGATCTGCCAGAAGCTCTGCGGTATTTTTTACTCCGATGATATGCCCGATCCTTTTCTCCGTGACATATTCTCGAAGATTATTTCTTGCTTTATTTATAAGCTCATCATAACGCTCTTTTTCGCTTTTTCGATATAAGCCATTTTCCATTATATACCTGTTTACGCTGTCGGTCAAGAGATTATTTGTAAAATAACAGCTTTTTTTGTCGTTTTGTGCACCAAAACAATCCCGTATCTGTGTTGAAGAGGAAACGACAGGTGCAAAATCGCCTATCATACATTCTGTTCCGTACTTGCGGCGGTAGATATCCGCATACTCTTCAAGACGTGATCTTTCACCCACTTCTCTTGCCGCGGTGTAAATCGAACACATACGCAGTATCTCGTCGCCCTCTTTCCAGCTCTCAAGAGTATAGAACATATCGCTTCCCGTATAGAGAAACAGCTTTGCTGTAGGATAGGACGCTTTAAGCTCCCGTAATGTCACGATGGTATAGCTTTTTCCCTCACGGCAAAGCTCAATGTCGGATATCTCAATATTCCTGTCACCGCAAAGGTCTTTGTCGTCATAGACTAAATGAAGCATATTAAGACGATGCTCTGAGCTTGCGACCTGCGCCTGTTTGTGCGGAGGCACTCTGTCAGGTATTATGAGGAGCTTATCAAGACGGGCATCGTCGTAAAATCTGAGCGAAGCATTGATATGCCCCTTGTGTATAGGATTGAATGTCCCGCCGAAAATGCCGAGTCTCATTTTTATCAGCCCTTTTTGACCTTCGGGAGGACTATTTTTCTGTTTTCCTTTTCCTTTGCCTCGCGGTAAAGCACGATCTTTCTTCCGATGACCTGTACCGACTGGGAATTTGTACCGCGTGCGAGCTGTTCTGCTGCTTCCTTAGGCTCAACGTCGGAGTTTTCCAGGATACAAAGCTTTATAAGCTCTCTTTTTTCAAGTGCTTCGTCCACCTGTGTATAGAAGTTGGGGCAGATGCCGCCCTTGCCTATCTGGAATATTGTATCTATCGTGTTGGCAAGGCTTCTGAGATATGCTCTTTCTTTTGATGTTAAATTTTGTGCTGACATATTCTTTTTCCTTTGATGATATATTTTTGATGTTATCTTAATTATTCGGATATCTTATTTTTCGGAGAAATACTTTTCAAGCTTCTCTTTAAGTATCTTAACAGCGTTCGCTCTGTGGCTGACCTCATTCTTTTCCTCTGCCGTCAGTTCGCCGAATGTCTTTCCGAATCCGGGGAAGAAGAACAAAGGATCGTATCCGAAGCCACCTTCGCCTCTTGCCTCTCTTGTGATTATGCCTTCACACTTACCGATAGCCGAGACTTCTGTGCCGTCAGCATCAATAAAGCAGAGTGCGCTGACAAACCTCGCCGTTCTCTCGTTTTCCGGTACCTGATCCAGTTTTGACAGAAGCTTTTCGTTGTTCTTCAGGTCATCGCTGTTCTCATCGTTGTCGCTTGCGTATCTTGCGGAATATATACCCGGCTCACCGCCGAGAGCATCGACACAAAGTCCGGAATCGTCGGCAATGCAAGGAAGTCCCGTAGCCTTGTGAACGGTCATTGCCTTGATCCTTGCATTTTCAAGGAAGGTACTTCCGTCCTCTATTATCTCATCGGTGAAGTTTATCTCTTTTAGTGTTACAAGCTCCGTGTCCTGCGATTCAAAAAGTGCGGTAAGCTCACTTACTTTATGCTTGTTATTTGTAGCTGCAACTATCTTCATATCATATCCCTCTTATTATTTTGACGTAATTTCTACCGAAAACGTTCCGTTTACTCTTCAAAGAGCGCGTTTACAAAGTCTCTTGCGGAGAAATCCTGAAGGTCATCCAGCTTTTCGCCGACACCAATATACTTTACGGGAATGCCGAGCACCTTCTTTATGGAGAATGCTATACCGCCCTTGGCAGTACCGTCAAGCTTAGTAAGAACTATACCGGTGATATCCGATGCGGTCTTGAATTCCTGAGCCTGATTTACCGCATTCTGTCCCGTTACGGCATCAAGAACGAGAAGTGTCTCCTTTGCACTGCCGGGAAGCTCTCTTTCAATTACTCTGTCTATCTTTGCCAGCTCATTCATAAGGTTCTTCTTGTTGTGAAGTCTTCCTGCGGTATCAATGATGAGAACATCCGCCCCCTTTGCTTTTGCGGCATTTGCGGCATCAAAGACTACAGCTGCGGGATCGCTTCCTTCTGCGTGCTTTATAACTTCGATACCTGCTCTGTCGCCCCAGATCTGAAGCTGCTCTATAGCTCCCGCTCTGAATGTATCCGCAGCGCACAGAAGTACCTTTTTGCCTTCATCCTTGAGACAGTGTGCTATCTTTGCAACGGAGGTCGTCTTTCCTACACCGTTTACACCTATAACAAGTATAACTGCAGGTCTTGTATCAAGATTGAGAGGCTCACCTTCGCCGATCATATCAACGAGAATATCCATAAGAGCCTTCTTTGCATCCTGCGGATCGGATATATGTTCATCCTTTATTTTTTCCCTAAGAGTATCTATTATCTCTTCTGTTGCGGCAATTCCGACATCTGCGGCGATGAGTGTCTCCTCCAGCTCCTCGAGCATCTCCTCGTCAACCTTTACAAAGTGCTTGAATATGTCGTTTACCTGCTTGAATATGGCGTTTTTGGTCTTTGTAAGACCTTCTTTCAGTTTTTCAAAAAATCCCATTTTGAATTTCCTTTCAGATATCTTTGTTATTTATTATACTTTTCTATTCCGATTATAAACGGAGCTTCCGGTGAATTCACAAGTCTGAATACGAATACGCAGTACTCAAACTTTGAAAGCTTTGAAAGCTCCTCCATAAGAAGCTCACCTTCGCATTTGCCCTCAGCGTGACCGGGATAGACATTGATAGTTATAAGTCCGCCCTTGCGAAGAAGTTTTATTGCAGAGAACACCGCAGGCAGAGTACTTTCGCGAAGGGTATGTATGCTCTTGTCTCCGCCGGGAAGCCATCCGAGATTGAACATTCCCGCATCTATCTCGCCCTCAATATATTTCTCACAGTTTGCATGACTGTCAAGTATCAGTCTGAAATTGCTGTAGCCTTCGTTTGTAAGACGTTCCTTAGTGTTTGCAACAGCCTGTTCCTGAACATCAAAGGCATAAACAAAGCCGTCGGGTGTCAATGAACAAAGCCACTGTGTATCATGACCGTTTCCCATTGTGAAGTCTGCAACTACCGAATCGTGACGAATGTGTTCACTGATGAATGTCTTTGAAAAATTAAGTAGTTCCTGCATAGGTATTCCTCTTATCATCTTTACGGCACAATACCGCATTTTATAACAATTAGTATAACATACTATTGTTACAAATAAAAGAACAAATTAGAATAATATGTAATTTTTGCGGAAAAATATTAAAAAAAGAGGTGATAATATGAGATATACACGCAGAACGACCGCTGTATATATAATAATGATGACAATGTTTGTGCTTGTGACGGTAAGACTGTACGCCGTGATGAATTCCTCTGCCGCCTCACAGGTGCTGAAAGGACAATACACAAGAAAGCTGGATGTCATTCAAAGACGAGGTTTTATATATGACAGAAACGGCATACTTCTTAATATGAAAAAGGAAGGACACATATGTATCATAGATCCTTCGGTCTGTGATGATAAAGCTACCTTGTCGGAAAAACTGTCATATGTATCTGAGTATACTCAGTCGGAAATATATGACAAGCTTCTCGGAAATGAACCTTTTTTGATTTCAACAGATGACAAAGTCACATATAACGGTGTCGGATGTTACCCGAAATATACACAAGGAACATTATGTGCTCCCCATATCGTCGGATACACGGATAAATCCGGAAAAGGCATTATGGGAATAGAAAGACGTTTTGACGGTATGCTGTCAGGCAGTCTTTCGGGAAATGTCAGTTACAGGTATATGTCGGATGCAGTCGGAGGCATAATGAACGGAAGCGGAGCTACTCTGTCCGATCATGGGTACAGCGATGACGGAGGCATATATCTGACACTTGACTCGGAGCTTCAGCAGTACTGTGAGGAGCTTGTAAAAAAATATGGCGGATCCGGAGCTGTATGTGTAACAGATACATCCTGCGGTGATATTCTTGCCTGCGTCAGCTTCCCATCCTTTGATACCGATAATATTGCGGACTATCTTGACAGTGAAAAAGGGGAGTTTGTCAACAGGGCATTTTCGGGTTTTACACCCGGGTCCGTATTCAAGACAGTTGTTGCCGCCGCGGCACTGAGCGAAGATCCGCTTTTGTATTATTCTCTGCTGTATGAGTGTGACGGAAGCTATGAGACAGAGGACGGTGATATCATTCCGTGTCACAAAAAGGACGGTCACGGTATGATTGATATGAAGACCGCATACGCACAATCATGCAATCCTTATTTTATCAATCTTGCAAAGATTGCAGGCTCAGAGGCTATCACAGATATGGCAGAAAAGATGGGATTCCATGATGATTGTACGCTTGACGGTATATTTGCTTTTGACAATCGGATATCGGAGTATGATTCAAATCTGTCTTCGGAAAGCGGTTACATTGCGAATCTTGCGATAGGACAGGGGAGGACACTTGTATCGCCTATCGGTATGTGTACGGTGTTTTCCTGCGCAGCGACAGGCAATTATACCGAGCCGGGAATAATGCTGAATATATGCGAAGGAGACAACATTCTGCGAGATTACCGTCAAAGCAGAAAACCGAAAAATATCCTGTCCGATGAAGTGCGTGCATATCTTCTTGAAATGATGAAAGAATGCACCGCAAAAGGACTGGGGAAGGATGCATCACCAAAGAGTGTTACAGCCGCCGGAAAGACTGCAACCGCACAGACAGGAAGTTATGAAAACGGTAAAGAGATACTCAACTGCTGGTTTTGCGGAGTGCTTCCCGTAGATAAACCGGAATATACTGTATGTGTCCTTTATCGTAGCACGGAAAACGGTGATACAGCTATGAGTATCTTCCGCGAAATCGGTGACTATCTCGGTGAAAACCGAAGAAAATAATTTGTTTATCCGGTTGTTGAAAATGCCGTAAAAATGACTTAGTATATTTATTCTTCTATGTGTAAGTATACAAAAGTAGCATATTTTGGTGGTTTTTTGAAAAAAAAGGCGATTTGCTATTGATTTTTTCGAAAATGTGTGTTATTATATATCCGATATTTAAATCATCCATTGAAGTTTCCGGGATTTTTAAATATAAAACCGGGAACGGAGGGTACTCCGGAGAAGTCCACGGGTGTGGGTGCCGAAGGTGCAAGACGGCAAAAGTCGTTGAATCTCTCAGGCAAAAGGACGGAGCAGACATATACCTTTTAGTTAAGGTCTGCATATTTCTTTCTTTTCGGAGCTATTGATTTTTTATCAATAGTTTTATTTTTTATTTTAAGGAGGTTCATTTTTTATGGACGCATTACTTACTTTTGTCAAGACAGCCAATGGTTATCTTGCCGACTACATTCTCATTGTTCTGCTTGTAGGTGTAGGTCTTCTCTTCACCATCATGACAAAGTTTGTTCAGATTCGTTGCTTCGGCGAAGGCATGAAGAGGGTTTTCGGAGGCATCAAGCTCTTCGGCGGTAAGAACAAGATCGGTCTTACATCCTTCCAGGCTCTCGCAACAGCTATCGCAGCACAGGTAGGTACAGGTAACATCGTTGGTGCTTCCGGTGCTATCCTTGTCGGCGGTCCCGGTGCTATCTTCTGGATGTGGATTATCGCATTTCTCGGCATGGCTACAATCTACGCCGAAGCAGTTCTTGCTCAGGAAACAAAGGTTATAGATCAGAATGGCGAAGTACACGGCGGTCCCGTTTACTATATGAAAAAGGCATTTACAGGCAACTTCGGTAAGTTCCTTGCAGGCTTCTTCTCTATTGCTACCATTCTTGCTCTTGGCTTTATGGGATCCATGGTTCAGTCCAACTCCATTGCTGAATCCTGCAACACAGCATTCGGTATTCCCACATGGGTTGTTGGTATAATCCTTGCAGTTGTTGCCGCTTTCATTTTCCTCGGCGGTATTCAGAGAATTGCATCGGTTACGGAAAAGCTTGTTCCCATCATGGCGTGTCTCTTCCTTCTCGGCGGTCTTGTAATTCTTGCAGTTAATATCAAGGCTATCCCCGGCACATTTGCTATGATCTTCAAGTTCGCATTTACACCCGAAGCTCTTATTGGTGGTGGTATCGGTTACGCTCTTAAAACAGCTATCAGCCAGGGTGCAAAAAGAGGTCTTTTCTCCAACGAAGCAGGTATGGGTTCAACACCTCACGCACACGCACAGGCTAATGTTGAAAAACCCCACGAACAGGGTGTTGTTGCTATGATCGGTGTGTTTATAGATACATTCGTAGTTCTCACAATGACAGCTCTTGTTGTCATTTCCACACTCTTTGTAAACGGACCTCTTGCAGGTGCTACAGGTGATACATATTCCGCGCTTCTTGCAGATGCAGGAATTTCCAAGACAAATGCAATGCAGCTTGCTGCAGGCTCTGTATTCGGTGACAATATCGGTGCTATTTTTGTTGCAATCTGCCTTCTCTTCTTTGCATTCTCAACAGTTATTAGCTGGAACTTCTTCGGTAAGATCAATGTTCAGTATATGTTCAAGAACAGCAAGATTGCAACTCTTGTATATTCCATAATTGCAATTGTATTTATTTTCCTTGGAACTCTCGCATCAAACGACCTCGTTTGGGAACTCACAGACTTCTTCAACTACCTCATGGTGCTTCCCAACGCGATCGCTCTTATCGCTCTTTCAAAGCTCGTTGCTAAGAATGCAAAGAATGCCAAGAACAAGAACGACAAGAAATAATTACATAAATTAAAAGAAAAATTTCCGGCGGTTTGGATAAATCTTGTCCGAACCGCTTGAATTATACACAATTATGTGTTATAATATGATAAAATAGATAAATATTTCCCGAACGTAGGTATGCTCCGGTGAATATACTGATTCGGGAAGACATAAAAATCATCTTTGAAAGGACTGTATACTATGATAAACATAGCTATCCTCGGCTTCGGTGTTGTCGGAAGCGGTGTAGCGCAGGTAATTGCCGAAAATGCCGATTCTCTCTCCGAGCGTCTCTGCGGCGAAAAGCTTAACGTAAAACATATTCTCGATCTCCGTGATTTCCCGGATCATCCTCTTGGGGACAGAGTCACAAAGGATTTCGATACTATTCTCAATGACGAGGAAGTGCTTATTGTAGTTGAAACAATGGGTGGTTCACATCCTGCGTATGACTTTTCAAAGAAGGCACTTGAAGCAGGCAAGAGCGTCGTTACATCCAATAAGGAAGTAGTAGCAAACTTCGGTGCGGAGCTTCTCGCAATTGCCCGTGAAAAGGGCGTAAGCTATCTCTTTGAAGCAAGTGTCGGCGGAGGTATACCGATAATCCGTCCCATGTGGCAGTGCCTTGCGGCAAATAAGATACTTGCAGTTGACGGTATCCTCAACGGTACAACAAACTACATACTCACAAAGATGTTCGCAGAGGGTTGGTCATTTGAGGATGCTCTGGCAAAGGCTCAGGAGCTCGGCTATGCCGAAAGAAATCCCGCAGCTGATGTCGAAGGTCTGGATACCTGCAGAAAGATATCCATCCTTGCATCCCTCGCATACGGCAAGGCTATAGATCCCGCAAAGGTTCATTGCGAAGGTATTACCGCAATAACAGCAGCGGATGTTGCGGCGGCAGAAGAATTTGATTACAGAATAAAGCTTCTCGGAAGATGTGCGGATGTAAACGGCAAAGTGTATGCCATTACAGCTCCTTTCCTTGTACCGGATGAGGCTTCCATTGCGAATATTGACGACGTCTACAACGGTATTTCCGTTATGGGCAACGCTGTCGGAGATGTTATGTTCTACGGCAGAGGTGCTGGTGCACTTCCAACAGCAAGTGCTGTTATGGCTGATGTTCTTGACGTTATCCGAGACTGTCGAAAGACTATCGGCTGGGGTCCCGAAGACCCGGATGCCTACTGCGATTATGAAAGCGCAGTTATGAGATTTATGGTCTGCGCTGATTCTGCTGAAGATATTGAAAAGGTATTTGAAGTAGAGTCTGTGGAAGTGAGAGGCAAGTTCTATGCCATCACAAACCTCGGTACCGAGCGCGCACTGAAGGAAAAGGTTTCTTCCATTGACGGTGCGAGATTCATTAGAGTAATGGAATAAGTTTTATACGATATAAATAGTGACAAAGTCCGTTGGATATTCCTTCGGACTTTTTGTTTTGTCGGGCGAAAATCCGGCTTTTTTATGGCTTTGACAGAGTATCTGCATATTATATAATATATGAAAGGAGGAATCATATGATATTCCATGAAGTTGCAGGCGGCGAGACTCTGTCATCGATTGCAAGAGACTATAACACTACTGTCTCATCGCTGATACTGTACAACGGTATACCGAACCCGGAAGATCTTGCGGTCGGGCAGTGCATAGTGATTGTCTATCCCGAAACTGTACATACTGTGAGTTACGGAGATACACTTTATACTCTTGCAGAACGATACGGTGTAAGCATTAATGCACTGTACAGAAACAATCCACAGTTATCAAGGATATCTCCTGTGCTGTATCCGGGAGAAAAAATAGTTATTCGTCTTGAAAATGATATTATCGGCAGCTTTGAAACAGGCGGATATACCTATACCGATACTTCTGTGCCTTTGATAGATTCATCAATGCCGTTTATGAACTACCTTATGCCTTTTACATACGGCTTTGATCAGACGGGAGCACTTACAGGACTTGACGATGAGAGGTTCATAAGTACAGCAAAAAAATACGGCAGGAAAGCGTTCATGCATCTGTCAACTCTTATGCCGGACGGTACTTTTTCCGATGCGGCGGCGAGCGTGGTATTGCCCGATCCGATGCTCCGTGAAAAATTGATAGATAACACATTGTCTGAAATGATACGCAAAGGCTATGACGGATTGGATATTGATTTTGAGTTCATCGGTGCAAAAAATGCGGAGAATTACGTTCTGTTCATCCGTGAAGCAAGAGAAAAGCTGAGCTCCTACGGCTACGAAGTGTTTGCTGCACTTGCACCGAAAACATCGGACGATCAGAAGGGGATACTGTATGAGGGGCATCTGTATCGTGAAATAGGTGAAGCTGCTGATGCTGTGCTGCTTATGACGTACGAATGGGGATATACCGCAGGACCTCCGATGCCTGTGTCCCCCATCCAATCTGTAAGACGCGTACTTGACTATGCAGTAACAAGAATACCTCCCGAAAAAATATTCATGGGAATGTCAAACTACGGTTATGATTGGTCACTGCCTTATGTCAAGGGCGAAACAAGAGCGACATCCCTGTCAACGGACGATGCGCTTCTTCTTGCCGCAAAAAACAGAGCCGAGATAATGTACGATACATATTCCGCAGCTCCTTATTTCAATTACACCCTTGACGGAACTGTCCATGAGGTATGGTTTGAAGACGCAAGAAGCATCGGAGCAAGACTTGCTCTCATTCCGGAATACGGATTCAGAGGCTGCCTTTACTGGAATCTTTCCCGCAGGAATGTGCAGAATCTTCTTATGATAAACCTGCTTGATGATATTCCCGAATAACCATACTTATATAAAAAAAGGCTGTCCACTTCGGGACAGTCTTAATTCTTACAGTTTTTTCTTCTGAATATTATATGTTATCCTTGCCATAAGATTTGTCGGCAACAGTTTTGCGGCAATAGCCGAGAATTTAACTTCAAATCCGGGAATAATAACTTTTTTACGTTTAAACATCATTTTCAGCGAATACTTTACGATGTTTTCTGCGGAACGGGATTTTATCTTTGAGCTTCCTTTTGCCACCTTGTTGAATTCCGTATCAACAGGACCGGGACATACAGCTCCGATGTAAACCTTCTTTCCGCTTCTGCGTATCTCTTCGCCTATCGCTCTTGTAAGACTCAGAAGATAAGCCTTTGTAGCATAATAAACGGAAACAAGCGGTCCGGGCATCATTCCGCCGACAGAGCAAATATTAAGAATGTATCCCTTGTTTTCCGACATAAATCTTCCAACAAACAACTTTGTAAGTATATGCGGTGCTCGGCAGTTGACGTCTATCATTTCAAGTTCACGGGAAAGCTCCGAATCGGAAAATTCACCGATAAGACCGAACCCAGCATTGTTTATCACAATGTCAATATCAAACTTATCCGATTCTTCAAAAACACGTCGACATTCGTCTTCTTTTGAAAGATCTGCACAGATTACGGTTACCTTTGTCTTTAGTTCGGCTTCCAGCTTTTCAAGTCTGTCTTTTCTTCGTGCGACTGCGATTATGTCATATCCGAGTCGGGATAACTGTTTTGCAAATTCATATCCAAGTCCAGAGCTTGCGCCGGTTATTAATGCTGTCATATGTACTCCTCCCGATTAAGGGTCATTCTGCGGACTTTTCGGCACTTACGGATAACAACAACGATATCTCTTCTTCCGTAAGAAGCCTCCATTCACCTCTGTTAAGCTCGGTATCAAGCTCAAGACCTGCAAATTTTACTCTCTCAAGCGCAACACACAAATTATCAAGAGCGAGGCATATACGCTTTACCTCATGGAATCTTCCTTCGGTGAGAGTCATATAAGCAACATGGGCATCCCCGGTTATCTCAAGTCCTACGGGCTTGGTCTTTCCGTCATCAAGCATAACACCTT
>SVQR01000225.1 GCA_015065225.1 Oscillospiraceae bacterium
CTACAGGATCTACTCCCTTACGGATTTTAGCTATAGATCTCTTCATGTTTTTATTGACTCTACGAAGTTCCTCTATTTGAGCTTGTAAATATTGAGATCTTGTGTTGTTTACATCATTTATTTTCTTAATTTCTTCAAGGAACTTTCTTTCCATTCTTCTAAGTTGTCTGTAAGTATTTTCTGGGTTGTTCATTTGGCTTGTATACTTAGCAGCTTCATCACCCATCATCTTCTTAGCTTTTTCCATACTGCGGCATCCTTTCAAATTATTTTCCGTCAAATCTGTATCCCACACCGCGGAGTGTTACGATATAATTGCTGTACGGACCGAGATTCTTTCTCAGGAGCTTTATATGCGTGTCGAGAGTTCTGTCATCACCGTAGAAATCATATCCCCATACATTGCTGATGAGCTTTTCCCTGGTCAATGCGATGCCCTTGTTCTTTGCGAA
Source organism: Oscillospiraceae bacterium (assembly GCA_015065225.1). Taxonomy (GTDB): domain Bacteria; phylum Bacillota; class Clostridia; order Oscillospirales; family CAG-382; genus SIG622. The sequence goes on from SVQR01000225.1 coordinate 453, forward strand.
ATAAAAGAGAAGATCGTATTCCTTTGGTGTAAGGTCTGTCTTTACACCGTCAATATAAACTATCCTTGCGGAGAAGTCTATCTTTATACCGCCTATCTCAATACATTCGTTGCCCTGTGCTGATGTGCGCTTGAGTACCGCCGCAACTCTCAGCATAAGCTCCTTGGGAGAGAATGGTTTAACAACATAGTCATCTATCCCCACCTCAAAGCCATGTATTTTATCGTATTCCTCTCCCCTTGCGGAAAGCATGATAACGGGAGTATTGGACTTTTTTCTTATCTCACGGCATACGGAAAAGCCGTCAAGATCCGGCATCATGACATCAAGGATGATAATGTCATACTCCCTTTCTCTGCACTTCGTGACCGCTTCGAGACCGCCTGCGGCTTCTTCCACCTCATATCCGTCAAATGCAGCGTATTTTTTGATTATGTCTCTTATCTTATCTTCGTCGTCTACTATAAGTATCTTGCTCATTTTCAGCCGATCCTTTCATTATATATCAATTATATAATACCCCGTCATTGTGAAATGGATGTGACGGCTACTTGAATTCTTAATTATCCTTTGTTCTTTTACCGGATTCAATGCTCTTTCTGTATTGCTGCGGAGTCATCCCATACTTATCCCTATACACCTTACAGAAATAGGATGCTCCCGAAAAGCCTGTTTTTTCGGCAATTAAAGTGATATTTGCATCTTTGCCGGAAAGCAGCTCCTTTGCAAGCTCAAGTCTGCATTCGCTGATGTACTCGGCAGGAGTCATGCCGTAGCTTTGTTTGAATTTTGAATATACAGTACGCTGTGACAGCTCAAATCTCTCCGCTATCTCGGACAGTTTTTTGACATCGCACAGGTGAAGATCTATATATCTTTTTATCTCCACCGACATATCAAGAGGTGTCTGTGCTTCCGCAGGGATATTTCTGTTTTTAAAGTCATACATACAATTGTACAATGCGGTTACGGCGTTCATGCCAAGTTCCCGTTTTTCTTCGGAAGCCGCGGCAATATCGAAAATTCTGTGAAAATATTCCATAACACTGTCGTTTGCGGGGATGATACCGAAGGGATCTGTAAAAGAAAATATTTCTGTCGTCTTTTTCCAGAAAAGCCCCAAACCGTTCACCCATATCTTTGTAAAGGGATCGCTCGGATTTGTGCCGTATGATATGCCGTTCTCGGCGTTAATGTAAAACATATCACCGGCTTTCATATCGTGCCGTTTGCCGCCATAATCTATAAAGCCTTTGCCGGAAAGGATGTACTGTACTGAGTAATGCTTATTATAATGCTCTTCAACATAAAAATCCTTATCCGGATATGATATACCGCCTGCGTTAAGATAAAACAGCTCATTGATAACATTTCGGTTAAGATATATTCGTCTGTCATTGAATCTCGGAGTTAGGGTTATCCTTCTTTTCATAGGTGTGCTCCTTTGTAAGTTCGTATATTCATTATAAACCTTATTATTCAACTATGGGAAAATCCGATGTTAATTTTCTTGAAATTTGCATATTTACTTCTTGATTTTATATTTACAACGTATTTTATATATTGTATAATTGATATATATAATGATTTTGAAGCACTTCAAATGAATAATCGGAGGTAAACAAATGAAAAAAATCACAAGACTGTGTCTTTCAATGCTTGTGCTTCTTGTCGGCTGTGCATTCTCCTTTGCGGCATCCGCAGCTGTTACGGAAGAAAGCCTTAAAGACACTCATTTTCAAATCGACTGGAAGCCGACCGCAGGCTCATACTGGAATTCCACAAGCTCGCAGTATATGAGCACGGCTGATACCCCTTTTAACAATCAGTACATGGCATCGGGAATAAAGTTCACAAAAGAAATGCTGCCCGTGGGAAGCTACATCTTTGTTGACAGCGGCTATCAGTACCGCCCCGAAGGATGGCAGAATACAACGGACAAAAACAGCAATACACGTCCCGGCTATGTTTCAACGCCTTGTGTTGAAGTAACGGAAGAATGGTGGGACAACTATACTATTCGTGCATTTCATATACAAAATAACGAAAATTCCAAGAGATACACCGCTTCTGACGGAGGCAGCTACTCATACGACCTTCGCGCAAACTTTGACAAGGCAAAGAACAAATTCCGCATCTATGTTCCAAACGGAACAAAAGGTGTTGATCCTTATGTAAATCTTGTAAAACTTAACCTTGATCTTAATCTCGGCTTCTACAGCTCGGAAGGTACATCTTACGAGATAAACACAAGCTCAAGCATCTCAAATCAGTTCTGGGCGACACAGATGTTTACAAAGGAAACTCTTCCGGTCGGTTCTGTCATCGAGGTGGACAGCGGCTACAAGTACAGACCGGAGGGTTGGACACAGCTTGGTGTTGCAACATCTCCGCGACCTGACAATGTAACAACCACCAAGGTTACGGTTACCGAAGAATGGTGGGGAGATTTCAATTACAGAGCCTTCAATATTTCGGGCAATCCGCAGGTAGACCTTACGGAAAAGCTTGCCGATGTAAAATCTCACTTCAGAATCTATGTTCCGGAAGAAGCCGCACCTCCGATGTTTGAATGGACTCTGGGCTTCTGGGATTCCACATCCGGCACGACACGCTCGACATCTGGCGACCTTGCAAGGTGCTTTGTTTCATCTCAGATGTTCACAAAGGAAACTCTCCCCGTAGGCTCTGTTATAACCATTGACAGCGGCTACAAGTACCGTCCCGACGGCTGGATCGACCTTAACACAAAGAACACGCACTCGACAAAGCCCGGTAACGTTTCAACAGCGAGTGTCACTGTCACAGAGGATTGGTGGGGAGACTGGACATACAGAGGCTTTAACATTTCCACAAATGAACAGGGCGACATTTCCGAAAACTATCTTGAGGTAGCATCCCACTTCAATATTACTCTCCCCGACGGAACAAAGATAATGCATCCGGAGAACACCTCGTCCGGTGACGAAGAAGAACCCGATTCCGAGGTAACCGTAACAATTCCGGAAGCCGAAGACGGCGTCATACGTCTGCTTTCCATAGGTAACAGCTATTCCAACGATGCGCAGACTTACATTTCAAAGCTCGCCGAAAGCCTCGGCATCAAGGCTGAATTCTACAACCTCTATTACGGCGGATGCACAATAGCACAACATTATAATTTCTATAACAACAACAGTGCAGAATATACCTTCTATCGCAACATGACAAAATACGTCAGCGAAAAGGTAACCATGAAGGCTGTTCTGGAGGCAACACAGTACGATATTATCACATTCCAACAAGGCTCATGGTCATCGGATAATTATTCAAACTACGAAAAACTTGACGAGCTTATGGCAATAGTAAGAGAGCATCAGCCAAATGCTGAATTT
>SVQR01000226.1 GCA_015065225.1 Oscillospiraceae bacterium
AAACAATTTGGGCTTGAATCCGTCATGGTTTCCTCTGACCCAAAACAAAGGAGCTTGAATATTGGCTTTGACATTTTGCAAATAGTCGTACGGCAGATCTCCCGCCGACAGAATGAGGTCGATGTCGTCAATGTGGTTTTCCTTATGATACTTCAGCAAAAGGTCGCTTTCTATATCCGAAACGGCAAGTATTTTCATATTGCGGGATCACCTCACGAATTTGTTTTAATACAGTATACATTACAACTATAAAAATGCAATGTGTTTCGGTGAAATATTTTTCTGTACACTTTGATATGCGGCACTTTTTGTTATTCCTTTCTTTCACACTTGTAATACCATAAATTACGTGTCACACACCTGTATGACAGAAAGGATCATTATGTCAGAAATAAAATCACAGAGCTTCAGATTATCAAAAGAATCCACGAAAAAATTCCGCCGGTTTTGCGAGGAAAACGGAGTAAGTCAGGCGCAGGGCTTTGACGGCCTGTTAAGACTTGCGGAAATTGAAAAAAATAATAAAGAAATTGCGGCTTTGAATGAGAAGAATCGCAAATTGGAGCAAGAGCTTGCGGTGTTTAAAAAGTGGGATGATATTGGTGAAAATGATAATGATGACGACTCCGATTTTGACGTGTGGGAAGTATGACGAAAAGCCATACGGAAAAAGCACCCCGCAGGAAACGGGATGCTCTGTGCCGCTGTTTTTAACTTTGTTTTATTGATAAAATCCCTCGTTTGCGATATGAATGATATCCGATCTGTCAAATTCGAACTTTACGTGATTTGCGCCGGTAAGGTCAACTTCTATGTCGATGGGCTTGGATACCTTTACGATCTCCGGTGATCTGTATACCTCTTTGCCGTCGGCAATTATCTTCATTACGGCTGTGTCGGGAACCTTTACGCCTTCACGTACAAACAGTGTTGCCTTGAACTTGCTGTATTTTCCGTCAAGAAGGAATTCGCAGCAATCGGATACTTCATCTTTGTAACCTATTACATTACAGAAATATGATTCGGTATAATAGTTACCATAGTTGTCATAGATACCACTCAACTTGTCAAGTGTCCACTTTCCATGTGCTATGTTCTCAAGATCCGCAAATTTTGCGGTTGGCTTTTCAAGTGCGCCGTCCATATCTCCGAGATATACCGTACTTGTATCGCCGTCCCAATATACCGCCTTGCCGAATGCGGAAGATACCGCTCTTACGGGAATGTAGGTAGTACCGTTATAGATCATGGGGTTTACAACGGCGCCGTTTGCATCGGTACAGGTAAATTCCTTGCCGTCGATGACGATGTTTATGCCGTTTGTCTTTACATTGTAGAGCGTTTCAAGCTCTGTCTTTGTCTCGAGCGTTGCAATCTGTTCCGGTTCGGATGCGATCGCTGCGATTCCGGTAGCGACAACTGCTCCCGAGAGCATTCCGATGATGAGTCCTTTGAGTTGTGATTTCATGTGTTTGTCCTCCTGAAATTGTTTGGTCGTCAGTCGGAACGCGGCGGCACAAAAAAAGTGCACTGCTGCAAAGAGCAATGCACAAAAACACATCGCTCCAACTGTCGCCAAACAATCTTTCAGAATTACTATACAAAAATAGTGTGCTGAAAAGAGCGTGTATTTTTACGAAAAAAAATTACACACTTCGCTTGTATAGTAATATTTAGATTGTTTGGCAATTACATTTTATCACAACTGTAGCGGTTTGTCAAGTGGGTGGCTTTACACCGATCATTTACCGTACCGTATCTTTCTTTTTGTTGACGATAGATTTCTTCTTACAACTATGTTATGAAACCGTTAAATGTAAAACGGACAAATATTGTCAAAGACAATTTCGGAGAAAAATCAAGTATCCGTAATTTAACAACGGATGTTATCCCTCATACTTAATATAGGCAAGACAGGGTTGGAGAACAGTTCCGATCCTGTTTTGTACTATAAGATAGCGGAGGAAAACAACATGATAAACGGACCTTGAAATACGGACGGCTGCTGTGCCGGGGATAACATATGAGCGAAGATCCCGACACAGGGTACTTCGGTCGTCAATGCGGAAATGTCGGATAAAGAGCTCCAATTGTCGCCAAACATTACATAGCATATAAATTATTATCGGCGTTTCCGCAGGGGCGCTCGGGACGGTTTTCTTCCGCAAACAGAGACGTAATCTGATTGGGGTGCAATATCATTTTAATATAACAAATATTACCAACACACTTTTTTCTCCTCACTGTATTGACTTTTCTCGTCAAAAGTGTTATAATTGACGAGCAAGATAAAAAGGGGGTGAGAAAATGCGTCGCTTTGACTATGCGGAGCTTATAAACAAAAAGTGGGATAACGAAGTTATAAATTACCTGTCGCTTATCCACGAATACAAGGGCAGGCAGGCCTCATATATCCGCCAAAAGCCGTCTGAGCTTGAGAAGCTTGTGGAGATAGCAAAGATTCAAAGTACGGAGGCTTCAAACTCCATTGAGGGTATCCGTACGACAGAGACACGTCTGCGCAGGCTGATGGACGAAAAAACAGCACCCCGCAACCGTGACGAAAAGGAGATCGCCGGGTATCGTGATGCGCTGAATGTTGTTCATGAGAATTTTGAATATATCCCGCTGACACCGAATTATATTCTGCAGCTGCATAAGATACTTTTGAGCCATACCGATTCCGGCTTCGGCGGCTCCTTTAAAAGTGTGCAAAACTATATCAGCGCAACGGATAGATCCGGCAAACGGTACAATCTTTTTACGCCGACGGCACCTTATGAAACACCGGAGGCAGTCGGGGCGATCTGCGACGAGTTCAACCGCACGTTGGGAGGAGGAAAAATAGATCCGCTTCTGATAATACCGGTCTTTGTCCATGATTTTCTGTGTATCCATCCTTTCCTTGACGGCAACGGCAGAATGTCAAGACTGCTGACCACATTGCTTCTGTACAGAAGCGGATACGAGATAGGCAAGTATATTTCGCTCGAAGCTAAGATCGCAGGCAACAAAGAGGCATATTATGCGGCATTGGAGGACTCTCAAACGGGATGGCACGAGGGGAACGACGATCCGACCGCTTTCATAAAGTACCTGCTCAGCACCGTAATTTCGGCATACCGTGACCTTGATGACAGGATAAATCTTGTCGGCTCGACGTCCATAGATACGGTAAAAAACGCCGTTGACAACAAATTGGGCAAGTTCACAAAAAAGGAGATCCTGGAGCTTTGTCCGTCGCTGAGTGCGTCTACTGTCGAAAGGCATCTTAAAAAGCTTACGGCGACCGGCTTTATTGCAAAACATGGGGTTGGGAAGAGTACGTTTTATGTTAAGATGCAGTGATGTATGATAAAATAGTGTGATACGGGGCAGGTGTCTGCTCCGTTTTTTCTTGCCAAAAAGGATGGGTAATTCTCGACAAAATTCTCCTTGACAAGCGCTCATCAATATGATATACTAATGCTCCTTAATATGTAAGTTGATATGTAAGTTGGGCAGACCACTTTCTATACGATATTTTTGGGTAAATTCAAAAGGGTGCTGTTTCAAATGCGATAAAAAGCATTTGAGACAGCACCTTGTTTTTGCTTCTTTTTATTGAATTTGAGCAATGACTTTATCGATAAGGTCTTTCTCTTTTTTAACTATGATTTGTTGTTTTTTGGTTTTTCAGCAGCAAAGTTCGATATTCTGTCGGGCTCATTCCGATATAATGGCGAAAGGCGCGTGCGAAGTAGGAGGCACTTTCAAAGCCGCAATGTTTTCCGATCTCCTGGATCTCCAATCGCTCGTCGGCAAGCATCTGCTGTGCCTTTT
>SVQR01000227.1 GCA_015065225.1 Oscillospiraceae bacterium
TCATAGTAGTCTATCGCAAGGCTTGCATAGCAGATTTTTCCGCCGTAGCTTGTGTATACGGGAACCTTGTTTTCCGAGCAGATAGTACCGACGATTGTGTCATTTGTTGCAACGGTGTTATCTGAAGGAACGTAGATAGCCTTACATTCGGATGCTGCAGCTGTTACGATAGCCTGAAGCTCTGTTGTTTCGGAGAAGGTATACGCTTCAACAGTGATGCTCTCAGCCTCAAAGAGTGCCTTTACCGCTTCATACTGGATAACGGAGTTGGATTCGTTTGTACAGTAGATAACGCCAACCTTGTCACCGGCCTTGAGACCGAGAGTCTCGATCATCATTGAAGCCTGTTCGTCAAAAGGAACTGCATCGGATGTACCGGAAACATTTGCGGGAATATTGCCGCTGAAGGTATCTTCGTAGTCGGTTACGGATGTACCGAGAACGGGAATCTCTTCTGTAGCGGTTGCAGCCGCAAGAAGTGCGGGAGTTGCGTTCGCCATGATAAGGTCAACATTCTTGGATGTGAATGTATTGATAACTGTTGCACAAAGGTTTGCCTCACCTGCTACCTGTTCATCAAATGTTACCTTTTTGCCTGCCTCTTCTATCTTTTCGGTAAGAGCATCCACAAAGCCCTGAGTAGCCTTATCAAGGGATTCGTGCTTCATGAGCTGACAGATACCGACAGTATATTCTGTCTTTTCTGCAGCGGCTTCCTGTTCCTGCTGCTTCTGTTCATCACTTACGCCTTCTGCTTCTTTTTCTCCGCATGAACCGAGGGAGAGACACATTGTTGCGGAAAGAATACCCGCAAGTACAAGAGATAAGATCTTTTTCATTTTGATTTCCTCCAAAAATAATTTGAATAGTGTTTAATATGATTTACCCGTTCGTCGATCGTACCGAACGGAGAAATACCGATTTTGGGCGAAAAAAAACGCCCCTAAATATACAGGGACGAATAAAATCGCGGTACCACTCTGCTTTATCACACGCCTTACGGCAATGATCTTAATAGGCTAAAAGTCTTTGATGCTGTAACGTGCATCCCACGTTGCGCCTAATGTACCCGAAAAGGTAATTCAGCACACGGCTCACGGAAGGAACTTCAAACGGCTTCAAACACTGTCTCGCACCACACGACAGCTCTCTGGAGTTATCCCCCATCCTACTTTCTTCTGCTCAAACGCTGTTTTGGATTATTTTTCTTGTGACGTATTTTAGCACCGTTTTTTTAATTTGTCAAGAGTTTTTCAGAAAAAAACCAAAACGTCGAGGTACTCCACCTTTTTGTTGCATTTTGTTTTGTACATAAATATCACAACTGCAACAGCACAAATTAAAATACTGTTAAGAATCGACAGAGCTTGTTAACAAACTGCAAATTCCTTCACTTGGCAATTGCAAATCCCGCCAAAAAGGTATATAATGGGATGTTCAATTTTTTTAAACATACGGAGGTAGAAATGAATCTGCAAATCTTCGAAGAACTCGCCAAAAATTTTGACGGAATCACTTGGAAAATGGTAGTAATGTGGGTAATCGGAGCTATCCTGATATTCCTCGCTATCAAAAAGGAAATGGAGCCTACGCTTCTTCTTCCCATGGGTTTCGGTGCCATTCTCGTAAACCTTCCCTTCTCGGGTGCTATCAACCAGATCTCGGAAGAAACGGGCGAGCTTATTCACGGTCCATTATCTGTTCTGTTTGATGCAGGTATCGCAAATGAGTTGTTCCCGCTGATACTCTTTATCGGTATAGGTGCGATGATAGACTTCGGTCCGTTGCTTTCAAATCCGAAGCTTCTTCTTTTCGGTGCTGCGGCTCAGTTCGGTATTTTTATGACACTTTCACTTGCAAGCCTTTTCGGATACGAGCTCAACGATGCGGCTTCCATCGCCATCATCGGTGCTGCTGACGGTCCTACTTCTATCTTCGTTGCTCAGACGCTCGGTTCAAAGTATCTCGGTGCGATAATGGTAGCGGCATACTCTTATATGGCTCTCGTTCCGATCGTACAGCCTCCTATCATCAAGGCACTCACCACAAAGAAAGAGCGTATGATAAAAATGCCTTATGAGACGGGCAATGTTTCAAAGCTCACAAGAATTCTTTTCCCCATAATCGTTACGGTTATAGTTGGTATCGCAGCTCCCACGGCGGCAGCTCTTGTAGGTTTCCTCATGTTCGGTAACCTTATCCGTGAATGCGGAGTTCTTGATTCTCTCTCTCAGACAGCTCAGAATGTTCTTGCGAACCTTATTACAATATTCCTCGGCATCACCGTTGCTTCCCAGATGCAGGCTGAGCAGTTCGTCGCACTTGACACGATCATCATCCTTCTCCTCGGACTTTTCGCATTCATCTTTGATACAGCGGGCGGTGTAATGTTCGCAAAGCTCATCAACATTTTCTCAAAGAAGAAGATCAACCCCATGATCGGTGCGGCAGGTATTTCCGCATTCCCGATGTCCGCAAGAATCGTTCACAAGATGGCACTCAAGGAAGATCCTCAGAACTTCATTCTCATGCACTCCATCGGTGTAAACGTATCCGGTCAGATCGCATCTGTTGTTGCTGGCGGTCTAATACTTACCCTTGTACAGGGCGGCTGATAAAGGAGGTAACAAGCTATGTACGATTTTCTTTACAATCTCGGCAATGCCGTTATAAATTTCTTCCATCCCAAGGCTTTTGTAGCATCTCTTCCCCTTCTTCTTGAAGGTATGATAGGAATATTCATTGTAATGGCAGTAATATTCATCCTCATCTGGGGACTTCAGAAGCTCTCAAAGTAAATACGGATCTCATCCCGGCAGCCAAAAAGGTTGCCGGGTATTTTTATATACTCATCGGAAAAGTCACAAACTCCTCAATTGTAAAGTGAAATGCAATACTTGTTTGTTTGATTTATATTTTTGAGTATATAAATTATAATTACGAACGGGTATTGCATTTTGTTTTGCAAAAAATAATTAATGTCAATGCTTTGATACTCTTTGGTGAAAGAAAAAAATAATCTCATCAAATCAAAAAAATACTAAACATATTTACAAAATCACTTTCTTCTGTTATAATGAAATATATTTTAGTGAATTATTTTATAGCTTTGGAGATGATATTATGGCAACACTAAAAAAGCAAAGACGAATAGACACAGATAATAGAATAAAGGCTGCAGCAGTTGAAGTGTTCGCAGAATATGGATATGAAAGAGCACAGCTCTCCTATATGTCAAAGATTGCCGGAATATCTATTGGACTTATTGGTCAGAATTTCGGCAGCAAGCAGGACCTTTTTATGGCGGTTGTTCGTGATGGGTATGATAACTTGCATAAGGTGTTTAACAGCATAGGTGAAAATAAATCGTGGAAAGAATACTTAATCGGATTGCTTCAATATTTCAAATCATCCATGAATGATGAGGAAATAAAAAAACGAATAGCCTTTACCTCCACTATTGCAAACAGTAAGGATACTCCACCTTGTTATTTGGAAGAATCTGTGAAAGAACTTGAAAAAACACCTGTTGCAGATGCACTTCGCATCGGACAGAAAAATGGTGAGGTTAAAGATGGACATCCGGGTATTCTATATGCACTGTTCTTTCGCACAGCCTGCAATATAATTGTATCGTGTAATAAAAACAATATTGCTCTGCCGGAAGATGAATGGTTTTTAAGGTTGGTAAGAAAGTAAGGTGGAAACATGAGAATAGCGATATGCGATGATGAAACAATAATCTTGGACGAGGTTTCATCCTATATAAAAAAATATTCTAAGCTAT
>SVQR01000028.1 GCA_015065225.1 Oscillospiraceae bacterium
AATCAAGGGCGTTTGGGGATTCAACGGAACGGAAAGACCCGGTGCAGTATATCTTGCATCAGTTCTCGCTTCCCACGCACAGAAGGGACTTCCCGCATTCGGTATCTACGGACATGACGTTCAGGATGCGGATGCTACTGAAATTCCTTGCGATGTAAAGGAAAAGCTCCTTCGTTTTGCAAGAGCTGCTGTTGCAGCGGCAACAATGAGAGGAAAGTCCTATCTCCAGATCGGCTCTATCTGCATGGGTATCGGCGGCTCCATTATCTCCACAGAGCTCTTTGAAGAATATCTCGGCATGAGAGTCGAATCGGTAGACGAGGTTGAAGTCATCAGAAGAATGACGGAGGGCATCTATGACGAAGCTGAATATCAGAAGGCTCTCTCCTGGGCAAAGGAAAAGTGCAATATCGGCTTTGATAAAAACCCCGAAGATATGCAGAGATCGGATGCGGAAAAGGAAGAACAGTTCGCATTTGTTGTTAAGATGATGTGCATCATAAAGGACCTCTTCAACGGTAACGAAAACCTTCCCGCAGGATGCGAGGAAGAAATGGTCGGACATAATGCGATTGCAGGCGGTTTCCAGGGACAGAGACAGTGGACAGACTTCTATCCCAACTGCGACTTCCCGGAAGCAATGCTCAACACATCCTTCGACTGGAACGGTGCAAGAGAGCCTTATATTCTTGCAACGGAAAACGATACACTTAATGCGGTTTGTATGCTTTTCGGCAAGCTCCTTACAAACAGACCTCAGATGTTCGCAGACGTTCGTACATACTGGAGCGGTGATGCCGTAAAGAAGGCGGCAAACTACGATATCACAGGCGTTGCAAAGGAAGCAGACGGTTTTATCCACCTTATCAACTCCGGTGCATGCTGCCTTGATGCCTGCGGCGAAGTAAAGGATGAAAACGGCAACGGAGTAATGAAACCCTGGTATGAAATGACTGAAGCCGACTGCGATACAGTCATGAAGGCAACCACATGGAACATGGCAGACCTCGGATACTTCAGAGGCGGCGGATTCTCCTCAAGATTCCTCACAAGAAGCGAAATGCCCTGTACTATGATAAGACTTAACATGGTTAAAGGTCTCGGTCCCGTTATGCAGATTGCAGAAGGCTGGACTGTAAATCTTCCCGATGAGGTTTCCGATATCCTCTGGAAGAGAACAGACTACACCTGGCCTTGCACATGGTTTGCTCCCAGAATAACAGGTGAGGGTGCATTCAAGACAGCATATGACGTAATGAACAACTGGGGTGCAAACCACGGTGCTATCTCTTACGGTCATATCGGTGCTGATATCATCACACTCTGCTCCATCCTCAGAATCCCCGTATGTATGCATAATGTCCCCGAAGAAAAGATCTTCAGACCTGCCGCATGGAATGCATTTGGCATGGATAAAGAAGGACAGGACTACAGAGCCTGCGCTGCTTACGGTCCTATGTATAAGAATATAAGATAATAAATAGCAATTACAGACGGATACAGATAACTATAAAGGATCTTTATGACAAAGAATGAGATTAGAAATACTCTTTTAAGGCTCGAGGGAGAGCTTTCCGCGGGAAAGAATGCCCTTTCAGATGCGTGCAGTATAAATGATTATGCAGAGCTTGTTTTTGCGGACAAGAGCGCCAATGAGATATGGAGCAATGCCTTGCAGACTGCACTTTTAGAGCATGAAATTGTTACGCTCCCGAAAAAAGAAACTCCGTATTATATAGATAATACAATTGTTATTCCTTCAAACAGAATGATTTTGGCAGACAGGGAAGCAGTTATAAAGGCCACTCCCGATATGGATGTTATTATGCTCAGAAACAGCTCAACCGCTGACGGCACAAGTTTTCCTGTTTCTAATCTCCACAAGGACAGCAATATACATATTGAGGGTGGTGTCTGGGAGGAGTCACGCACATCAAGAGCCGGATACGGTGTTTCCGGAAAATACGACAAGGAAAGATCATTTTTCGGTGTGTCTGCGTGTATGTTTTTCAATAATATTGAGAACCTTACGATAAAAAATGCAGTATTTCGACATTGTGCGGGTTTTGCCGTTCAGACCGGTGACAATAAAAATGCACATTTTGAAAATATTTGTTTTGATGAATGCTTTGCAGACGGTCTTCATATAAACGGAGGCTGCGAAAACATAATTGTAAGAAACATATATGGAAAAGTGGGGGATGATATTGTCGCTTTCAATATGTATGACTGGCAGAACTCATCCGTGGACTTCGGACCTTCTAAAAATATTCTTTGTGAGAATGTAACTCTTTCTTCGGACGGTGCATATAAGGCTATGCGAATAGAACCGGGAACTTATTATTATGCAGATGGTTCGTCTGTGGATTGCAGTATAGAAAATGCCGTATTCAAAAACATTCGTGGTATAAAAACCTTCAAGCTTTACTATCAGACTCCATCCTATAGAATTGATGAAGCACCTGAGAAGGGAGATGTCGGCTCTGCCGATAACATCTATTTTGAGGATATTGAAGTGTTTCTTGACGCACCGATAGACAATTTTGGGGTATATCAGGCGAAGGATATACAGAAGGGTACATTTGCAGGCTTTGAGCTTGGCTCAAAAATCGGATGTCTTTATTTTGAAAATATAAAAATTAAACTTGACAGAAATGAGTATCCGACAGCATATTTCCTTTGTATAGGTCCCAAAACAAATCGTGGCGGCAATGGAATACATGAAACTTTTGATCCCGGGCTTTCAAGCTATGTTAAAGAGCTTTATCTTAAAGATATCTGTATAAACGGAGAAAGGATGAATGATCCTTCCGAATATATAAAAGAGATTTCTTTCGATGATATATATGGAGACGGCACGGCAGTGGGGAAGGGAACAATTGAAAAAATAATATATCAATAGAATGCAGGGAGTGCAGCAAAATTCGCATAATACATAAAATATGGGGACGATGTGGAATGACACCGTCCCTTTGGATTTTTGCGGATGCAGATATCAAATCGTTTTGATACAGTTTCCGTGTTTTTTTATTGCTTCTTTTGGAAAGTATCACATTCCGTTTCGATATTGCTCTTAGCATGAGCAGTACCGATCTGTACCTTGTCGGCGGTACAATACTCATTTTCGTTATAAATACAGCTTGTAACGTCACATTCTATCTCGGTATCACTGCAGGGGCAACCGTTTGTGCAGGCACAGCTTTTCATTTCGGATATCTTGTCGGAAAAGCTGTCACAGTAAGTCTCGCAAGCCTCATGTGCTTCGCAGCTCTCGTCAACTTCAATGTAGTCTCTTGAACAGCCGCCGTGGGTATTAAAAACACATTTTACAACATCACAACCGATATTTGGCATAATAGTTCTCCCTTTACATAAAAGAATTTCCGCTTTTCTGCGGTGTCTCTATTATGCACCGTTTTGTTTTCTTTATTCGGATATTTCCAAATCGGGTGTGAAAAGATAGTTTAAGATATCATCTTTGTTGTTGTTTAATCTGCCGCAGGCAACTTCATAAAGTATGGCGTGAAGTACCCTTGAAGTCATTTCTTTCGGGAACAAACCGCATGAGATAATATCTCCTCCCGAAACAGCAAGATCGGTATTGGTGTATATTCCATTTTGAAGAAAATTGCAGAATTCATCGTTTGCGGATCCGGAAAAATCAAACACAGACAAAACATGATCCCTTTTAAAGTCGCATAAAGCCATTCTCGTTTTATCATCAAATATGACTTTTTCTCCGTCTCTTGTAAGAATTTTGCTGTAAAGCTCATGCATATTTCTGATCTTATCCGATTCAGAGCTTTTTAGCTTTAGCGAACTGCATACATCGGAGACCTCACGACCGCTGCCGGTGCAAATACACGAATACAGCTTTGATATGACATCATCACTTGCCGAAAGCAGATATTCATGAGGAATAAAACAAGGAATTATCTTTCGTATCACATCAATGCATTCTCCGGATATAAAATAGAAATGCGGATACGAGAGTGTTTCCAGAAGCTCACTTCCTGTTCTTTCCGCAGAAATAAGCGTAACAAGATCGCTGTGCCTGACCATAGCAATCCTTGTTGCTTCATCAATTGAAAATCCGAATCTTGAAGCAAAACGCATAGCACGAAGTATCCTCAAAGAATCTTCTCCGAATCTGACCATAGGGTCACCTACACATTTAATTATACCGTTCTTGATATCGTCGCATCCTCCGAAAATGTCAACAATATTTCCCGATATATCCATCGCAATTGCGTTGACGGTAAAATCCCGACGTGAAAGATCAAGTGTTATATCCTTTACAAATTGCACTTTATCGGGGTGTCTCGCATCATTGTATTCGCCCTCTGTTCTGTGAGGCGTTATTTCTATCATTTCATTATTTATATATACACCCACAGTACCGAACTTGTGACCTTTGGCAATAGTCTTATAGCCTTCGTTGCCGAACAGAGAAGCTATCTCATCGGGAAGTGCATTTACGGTGATATCATAATCATGCGGGATTCTGCCCATAATGATATCACGAACACAGCCTCCGACAAGATACGGAGTGAAGCCTTTCTTCGTCATCAGCTTCATCGCACTGTGAATTTCTTCGGGGATGTAAAAATCCATTGTTCATCCCTCCTTATGATAGAATTATACGATATTTATTTAAACTGCAGAGTATTTTTCTGTAAAAATATGTAAATTTAGAGATATATAATTCCTCGAAAAGTGTCCTGTAATGCTTTTTTATAAATTTATAATGAATGTTTACACTTTGGTAAGTCAAAATTACATATGATAATGTATAATACTGATATAACGTGAGCAAGATGTCCCCCGCCTCTATAGGCGGCGGGTTCCATTTCCTCACTCGGTGGGGGATCCAATCCCCCACCGAGTGACAGGCAGCTTTGCTGCCTCTTGCCACGTTGAATGACGGGGCAAGCCCCTTATTGAATTTTAATGTCAGGTAATTATTATGTACAAAAATATTGAGATCCTTGCGAAAAACGCCGGCGAAATGATGCTTGAAGCATTCGGAAGGATCGGGAGTATACACGAAAAGACATCCAATTCCGATATTGTTACGGAATACGATATAAAGATCCAGGATTATCTCACAAAGGAACTGTCAAAGCTTTATCCCGATGCGGATTTTCTCGGAGAAGAGGGTGACAGCAAACGCGATCCGGACGAGATACTTCGCGGCAGAGCATTTATAATTGACCCGATAGACGGTACAACAAATTTTGTGAGAAATCTGCGTACAAGTGCCGTTTCCATCGCTCTTGCAGAGAATGGCGAGGTCATATACGGATGCTGCTATATCCCATATAACGATGAACTGTTTACAGCGGAAAAAGGGAAGGGAGCTTTTCTTAACGGCATTCCCGTAAAATGTTCCGATACTCCGATAGAGCACAGTCTCGCTTCCGTAGGTACAACTCCTTACAATAAAGAAGTCTATTCCGAGCCTACATTCGGTATCATTCGGATCCTATTTGAAAAATCTATGGATATCCGAAGATTCGGTTCGGCAGTGATAGATATTCTCAATGTAGCCTGCGGCAGGTCAGATATTTTCTGCGAACTCAGATTGTCACCGTGGGATCATGCGGCGGCAGGTATAATTGCCTCTGAGGCGGGGGCAATAGTTTCCGATATGAACGGAAATAAACTAAGATTCAACGGCAGATATTCCGTTATTGCCGCGACACCGCGGTGTTATGATTTCTTTATGAAAGATGCGGATATACAAAAATACAGTAAGTGGTTTTAATAACAGTTGCACTTACTGACATATACGAACATAATGATATCTGAAAGGATTATTGCAATATGATTAATCAGCCTTTGACGGGGAGCGAAAAGAAGCTCAGTAATTCAAAAAAGAAGTTATATTTTTACCTTGCTTTTTTCGGCGCGGTAGGTATTGTACTTTCATTCTTTATGGGATATTGTCAGATCAGACATACTCAGCTTGCCGAAATACGATACGGAACTGCCAACATCTTGTCATTTACGGATGAGCAGTCTTTGCCTATAAAGATAATGACATATTTTGATGACAATTCTGTGGTAACGGTTTTTTGTATTGTTTGTGCCATATCGGTCGTACTGTCAATGTTGATTCCTGCGTTGACGATGAAATGTGATGTGAAAGCTGAAGTACCGAACAGTATTTTCACGGTTTTTGCATCATCGCTTCTCGGTTTCCTTTTTGCGGGTTATGTTGTTAATTTCATACTTATTCCTCTGCGTCCTTTCTGGACGACCGTGAAGCTCCCGGGACCTGATTTTAACGTCATGGCACCAATGCTCAAAGTATTGTTTGTAGCAGGCATAATCGTATCTGTTCCGTGTGCTGTGTATTTCCTTCTGATAGCTACTCAGCACAGGTTCACACAGAATAAGAATATGTGTATACTTTCCGTATTCCCGGTGATATGGCTTTCGCTGAGACTTGTTTTTTACTTTATGTCAACATCTGCTCACGTAAATCTTGCGGGAAGAAAGCTCTTCATCTTATCTCTTGTATTTGCCATCATCTTCTTTGTTCAGGATGCGAAGAGATGGATCCCTGCGAAGGATGCAGAAAATACATCAGGATCTTCAAAAAGTTCGATTTTGTATCTTGCATCAGGATTTGCATCCGTTGTATCATTTACCGTTTATCATCTGTCCACAACATATTTGCAGGCGTTCTGGATGCTTAAACCCGAGGATACTTATATTTTGAACGGAATATTCATTTCAATGATACTGTTCATTGCTTTCAGACTTGCTTCGGTAAAGACAAGTGACTGAACAGAATTATTACTCTCTGCAAAAACCGTGGAGAGTTTTAATTTTTTGTGAACAGTAGCCTTTTGGCGAAAGTTTTTTGGGAGAATCTACATTATGGCTGCCATCTTAATTTCGCCTATGTTCGTTTTTCGACGTGCCTTAACGACAGCGGGAAAATTATCGCTTTGACACTGTTCGACAAAAATTATTTGATAATGCACAAAATAACAAAATCAACTTTATTGTATTGTACGAAATTTCATTAACCGGCATTATACGGCAAAATACCATTGCATTTTTACTGTATTCGTGGTATTATATATGTGTTCAACGAAATATACATTGTTTCGGATAGCTTCCCGTCGGAATATGATGACGAATGAGGTGTTTTACATAATTGTCCTCGTCGGTAAGTAATTGAAAACAGTATATCTTCTACTTGAAAATATAAAAATGAAAGGAAGACACAGACATGAATATACGTGTTTATGTGGCAGATCAAAGCTATGAGTTCAAAAGGAGCATTTACGAATATTTTCTTTGCTCGGATATAATCATAGCGGGAGACAGCGACGACGGCAAGAAGGCATATGATGATATACTGGCACTCCAGCCGGATTTTGTTATCATTGACCTATGGCTCAAAGAGATGGACGGTGCTCAGCTTATCAGGGAAATAAGGAAAACAATGAAGAATCCTCCTACATTCCTTGTATGTACGGCTATTACGAATAACAATGTGCTTGAAGAAGCTATAGAAGCGGGAGCAGCTTTTTGTTACAGAAAGCCCTGTGATATTTCACAGATAGCGCAAAGGATCTATAAGATGGTGTGTATGGGAGACAATCGCATACTGCTTGCAAATACCGTGGATTCTGCCAAGATGGCTCTTGAAGGACACGTGACAAGGCTTATACATAAAGTCGGAGTACCCGCTCATATAAAGGGCTACAAGTATCTGAGAACTGCAATACTTATGACATACAACGACGCAGATCTTATAAATTCCGTGACCAAAAAGCTTTATCCGTCCATCGCACAGAAGTATGATACCACAAGCTCAAGAGTTGAGCGTGCGATAAGACACGCTATCGAGCTTGCGTGGGACAGGGGAGACTGTGATGTTCTGGATGAAATGTTCGGATACACCGTAAAGAGTTCCAAGGGAAAGCCTACCAATTCCGAATTTATAGCTCTTGTTGCGGATTACCTCAGGATCTCCTGCAATGAACCCGTTCCTACGACCAACTTTTCTTTCTCCTCCGACAGCTTGCTTTCAATGGAAAGAATGTAATAAACAATATAGTTTTATCTTCAGACATGGATCTTTTTGATCTGTGTCTTTTTTTTGAAAATATATTACTATATGTGATTTTGGATCTCCCGACTGTTTATTGTTATCTACATTCAATAAGGGGCTTGCCCCGTCATTCAACGTGGCAAGATAAAAACAAATTCGCTTTGCGAATTTTTTCTCGCAGCAAAGCTGCCTGTCACTCGGTGGGGGATTGGATCCCCCACCGAGTGAGGAAATGGAACCCGCCGCCGCGGAAAATCCGCTATGCGGATTCTTCCATGAAATAAATTCACTATGTGAATTTTTTCTTGCAGCAAAGCTGCTCTTAGAGGCGTGGGACATCTTGCTCACGTTATATCTGTTTTTTCGGTTGATAAACGCGGTTGAAATATATAAAAAAGAACACAATGTGAATACAAGAAATTTATTCGTGAACAAACAAATGTCGATCCAAAATGTTATTAAGGATAAAAATGCATTTTTTTGTAATAAATCATTGACAATTGATGGAAATTGTTATATAATGACTTTATACGTATATGATACACGAATCATACACATTTTCGGTAAAACTGTTGCAGTACCTGTGGAGCATTCTGTTTCGTTACGCAAATGTTGAACAGAATGGAGGTTAAAAGGTGAAATTCAGAAATGAGTGTAAGCATCATATTACCGAATACGAGGCTGTGTTGATCCGTCAACGACTCAAGCATATTGCCCATCCGGATGAATACGCGACCCGGGATGGTACATATATGGTTCACAGTCTTTATTTTGATAATTGCTATGATAAGGCTCTTAATGAGAAACAGGCAGGTTATAATACACATGAGAAATTCAGAATAAGATATTATAATCAGGATCACAGTTTCATAAGGCTTGAGAAAAAAAGCAAGGTGAACGGACTGTGTCTTAAAGACAGCTGTAATATGACCGTCGATGAGGTCGTTCGTATTTTGAATTATGATTTCGATTGGATGAAAGCTTCATCAAAGACGCTTGTTTTGGAGCTTTGGTCAAAAATGCAGTATCAGCTGCTGCGGCCAAAAAGCATAGTCAGCTACAGAAGAGAAGCATTTACATATGCTCCGGGAAATGTTCGTGTAACAATTGACTCCGATATAAGAGGGGAGAGCAATATCGTAAATTTTCTCGATCATCGCATCGACGGGATCAGGCTGTTCAATATGAGCATTCTTGAGATCAAATGGAATGATTTCCTTCCGCAGATCATTCGTGATGTTGTGCAGCTGGACAATATAAAAACAAGAAACTTTTCAAAATATGCCGCCACAAGATTTGACGCATTCTGATCCTGTTCGGTGTATGCATTAAATTATTATTTTACGGCCGTATAAAGGCAAATGGAGATTATTATGACATTCAATGATATTTTTAAATCGGATTTTCTCAGTTCAACAAGTCTTTCTTCTTTTTCGGTTCTGGATACACTTCTCGCTTTTTGTCTTTCTTTTGTATTGGGACTGTTTATCTTCCTTATTTATAAAAAGACATATAAGGGCGTCATGTATTCCGCATCCTTCGGTGCATCTCTTATCGCAATGTCCATGATCACAACTCTTGTAATACTTGCGGTAACATCAAATATTGTTCTTTCTCTCGGTATGGTCGGTGCACTCTCTATCGTAAGATTCCGTACCGCGATAAAAGAACCGATGGATATTGCTTTCCTTTTCTGGTCCATTGCTTCCGGTATAGTACTCGGTGCAGGTCTTATTCCTCTTGCTATAATCGGATCTGTCATTATTGGTATCATTATGCTTATTTTTGCAAATTTCAAGACTGTCGGCGCAGTTCCCTATATTCTTATAGTAAGCTGTGCATATAAATCCGAGCCTTATGTTTTAAATATTATAAAAAATGGAACTTTAAGGCATCTTCTTAAGTCTAAGACGGTGACGGCAAACGGACTTGAGCTTACATATGAAGTAAAGCTCA
Source organism: Oscillospiraceae bacterium (assembly GCA_015065225.1). Classification (GTDB taxonomy): domain Bacteria; phylum Bacillota; class Clostridia; order Oscillospirales; family CAG-382; genus SIG622. Next base: position 10,031 of record SVQR01000028.1, read on the forward strand.
GAGACAAGGAAGCTCATGCTGTAAATAAGCTTATGTCTGTTGAAGGCGTTACAAACGCTGTACTTGTAAGTTATAACGGCGAGTATATGTCATAAACGGAGATAGCATGGTAACTTCAAAATACATAGAAAAAATAGCATTGTGTCTTATCTCGGCGGTATTGATATTTGCTGTATTTCTGACATTTTTCCCGAAGGGATGCTCCTTTGCGGCACGTGAATCAAAGTCCGGCTACAGTACCACGGTCTTCGGCAAAGATATAATATGCATAAATATTACCGCAGACAGTGAAGAATGGCAGACTATGATAAACAATAAGATGTCAAAGCCATATATCGAGTGTGATGTTGAGATAGACGGCAAGCTTTTTGATAAGGTCGGAATAAGACCAAAAGGTAATTCAAGCCTTACAAGCATACACGGAGATAAGCTCAGCTTCAGGTTTGATTTTAACCATTACATAGGCGGACAAACCCTCTACGGACTTGAGCAGATGGTCATTAATAATCTTCAGGCAGATGCAACATATATGAAGGATTATATAGCCTATGACCTTATGGAATATATGCAGGTCAAAGCACCGCTTCATACTTTTGCTTTTGTAAATCTTAACGGTAAGCCTCTCGGTATGTATCTTGCCGTGGAAGTATATGATACAGATTATGCTCTGCGTGCGTTCAACGACCCTTCGGTCAATATATATAATGTCAAGACCTCGGGAATTGAACAGTTTGTAAAAGCCGAGATCGATCCCGAAACGGGACGCGTTCTTTCAACGGATGGGGTGACAGAGCTTTCGCATTTCGGAGGCCCCGGCGGACCACCACCGCCGCCGAACGGATCATTCGGCATGATGCCGCCACCCGGACAAATGCCCAATATGCCTGATGCATCTCACCACGATCAGGTGCTGACGGACAATGTTCCCGTGAAAGGTAGTTCTGAGCAGGATGCAGCTTTGTCCGAGGGAGAGAAAGTTGGAGGATGGCTTGATGAAGCCTTGCAGCAAAACGGCAATAATGTACCTCCCCGTGGTGATGTACCCGGAAATAATGAAAACGGATCGGGTACTACCGATAAAAACAGACCTGTACCTCCGATAGCAGATGAGGAAGAAACACCTTTCGGGCAAGGCGCAATGATGCCTCCGTTTGATGGTGGTATGCCTCCTCCTCCTCCCGGCGGAAACGGTGGTGGCGGCGATCTTGTTTACACCGACGGTAATACCGAGAACTATTCCAATATATTCGGTAACGCTGTATCCAACGATGCCTCAGCCGAGGAATTCGGCAGAGTGATCAGAGCAATATATTATCTCAACAAGGATAACGTAACAAACGCCGAGCTTGAGAAGTACTGGGATGTTGATGCTGCATTGAGATATCTTGCTGTCCATGCATTTATGGTAAACTCGGACAGTTATACAGGAAATATGATGCAGAATTACGCTCTTGCCGAGCAGAATGGAAAAATCACCATACTTCCTTGGGATTATAACCTGTCGTTCGGAAGCTTCGGAGGTCCCGGACCGGGAATGTCTTCGGGCAAAGGGAATGCCACAGAGCAGGTTGTAAATCATTCCGTAGATGAGCCTGTGTTTGTATCAATGGAATCAAGACCTCTTGTCAACGTTCTGCTTTCAATACCCGAATATAAGCAGAAATACTATGAATATCTGACAGAGCTTACTTCATATGTAACCGGAGATTTCCAAACAAAACTCAGCATCAAGGAAAATGTGATCTATCCGTATATTCTCAAGGAGGACAGCAGCATAGCATTTTATTCACCTGACGCTCATGTGAAAGCCTTTGATGTGCTTCTGAAGTTCCTTGATCTCAGAAGTGAGAGCATCAACAATCAGATCAAAGACGGTAAGAATGCCTCTTTTGTAAGTGTTACCGAGTTTTCTATTAATGATATGGGATCGATGGGCGGTCCCGGCGGAATGCCTCCTCCCGGTATGCCTCCGATGGGGCAGCAAGGACAAATGCCTCCACCACCACCGGGGCAGAATGGTGACAGGTCACATATGATGCCTCCGCCTCCGATGTTTGGAGAAGCGGACGGTAATATGCCGCCTCCGCCTCCGCCTCCGGGAATGATGTCTCCCATATCTGAATCGGTTGACAAAGAAATTGATGGATCTGCTGTAGGGGCGGCTTTGTTATGTACATTGTTGCTTGCGGCAGTAATAACATGTGTATGTCTGTATAAGAGAAGATATTGATAAATTCATCGAGGTGAGAAGATTTGATCCGCAAATATGAGAGTACCAGGCAGGAAAAACTCAGTGAATTGGGCTTTGTCTGCTATAACAGATATTCGGACGGTGTTATAAGGTCTCCGTATTTTAAAGATGCATATTATAATATACGCACAGCAGCGGATAAGCTTCTTGTTGCAAGATATCAAATGAGATCACCTGATCTGACCTATAAATATGAAGAGAGACTTCGCAATGAACTTCTCGAATTGGGATGTTTATGCTTCAGTCTTTATATAGACGGAAAGATCACAGACGCGCACGTTTCTTCGGTCTGTGAGAATATAAAGCAGCTGAACCTGACAATAGCCTCGCTTCGAGATCACGGGGGTACTCAAGGATATGACGGAAATGTTTTATATAAAAAGGGAAGTATTGTGAGCGAATCGGATGATTCCGGTTTGATCGTAGATAATGTCTCACAGGATGCCGTGAAAGTCAGAGGCGGAAGTGAGCTAAGGCTGGAGCCTGCTCTGTTCGGGCACATATCCGCGTACAGAAGCAGTCACAGAGGACGCGTCAGAAGCTCTCGCAGAGGAAGCAGTGCCGAAAGGTTAAAGGTAACTCTTCCATACGGTATGGAGCCAATTCCCGATGAATATATCAGATGCAGATGCGGTTACAGGAATCGAAGTAATGCCGTATTCTGTGCCAAGTGCGGAAAGGCGCTTTAATTGAAACGGAGTCACACATGGATGTATTGATCAGAATTTTTGCCGCAGTTACAATAATCATAGGCGCGATGGAATGCTTCGTAGGATACAGATCAATAAAGTCGTTCCCATGTCTGATCGGGATCATTGCCGGTGTATCTGTCGGGTGTGCGGTCGGGATCATTTCCTCAAGTGTTATTGCAGTTATGGTGATCGGCGCTCTTCTCGGAGGAATATTTGGGATCGGCGCGTATCTTTGGAATGCTTTCGGGATAATAGTTATCGCGATATGCTTCGGCATGGTTTCAGGTTCACTGCTTTTTTCCAATATGATAGTGGGAACGGTTATCGGTATTACGACAGGTATTTTTACACTATTCTGTTATAAGATCGGAACTGTTATATCATCGTCTGTTTTCGGCTCGGTGGTTATTGTGTTCTCGGCATTCGCTCTCATGGGCGAGAAGTCTGTGAGCGATGAGATGTTAATATATGCTTTGGTGATATGTGCTCTTGCGACTGTCGTTGGCATAGCCTGTCAGTTTCTTTCAACTTTTTATGATGATTTTGAACAATACAACATCTTTGAAACCATCGGTGATCGTGCCGAGTCCGAATCGTTCAGCGAGAAGCGGTATCCCGGACTTCAGCGTGCATACAGAAATTACTGTATAAGATGCGGATCCGATATTTCCGTCAACAACGGTAAGTGTCCACGATGTGGGTTTAACTTTGATGACTGACAGCGGTCGTTCATTGTAAAGAAGTGACCGCCGTTAAAGATTATAACGTGAGCAAGCCCCTTATTGAACAACTTTTTACATGAATAAATCTTGTACGATGTATCTGCACGTACAAAACAAGGAGACAGTAATGAAGAATAATCCGTTAAGAGCCGCTGTTCTTACATTTGCGACTGCTTTTATGTCGGTATCGCTCTTTCAGTCGGCAGGCGCATATATCTATAATGTTCCCGGATCAACCGATTTTTCTCCGAATGAAGAAGCTGACAAGATAGAATCGATAGTGAATGACGGATCTGTTATTTATGCATCATTGACCGACGGTGTTGTAAGCTTTGATGTTGAAAAGGTTGCAAAGCTCGATCTGAGTGCAAAAGCCTCAATGAAGGATTATATCGATAAGCTTGAAGATAACGGAATGTATCTTACAAGAGAGCTTCGCAACAGTGTTACTGTTATGGTAAAAGAGGCAGATCTTTCGGAGTATACAGAGGTCGCCATCGGATATGAAGAGCTGAACAAACTGCGCAATGTCTCAAATCTGCGATTCGTATTCGGCGATCAGGATACATATATAACGATTGGAAATTCTGCTCTTTCGGCATTGGCTGACAGCGTAGATGTGTTCAGACTTCAGATAAAGGAGGTCTATGGAACTTATTCGGTAAGATTCCTTGATAATGGCTCCCACATAATCCCTAAGTATCCTGTGGACATAAGGCTGGGGATACCTGCGGAGCATGATAAACAGACTGTATATCTCTACAAAGATGATTCCCATGAAAACTGGGGAGGACAGTTCAACAAGTATTCCGGCAGTATTGAGATAGCAACAAGATATAGCGGAGAGTATAATGTTTCATCTCCCGATATAGTCGTAAATGATATCGGCTCGCTTACGGATTTTGAACAGCAGGCGATAAGGTTTATGGTAGCTCGCGGTTATTTTGATGCCGACGGCGGAAGATTCAAACCGGATTATCTTCTTACAAGATACGACTTTGCGGAGTCTCTGGTAAGGATCTTCTTTGCTCAGGATGATGATGCTGTATGTAGCTTTACAGATGTTGATACAGACAGCGAGTATTACAGTTTTGTTGCTTCTGCCGCAGAGAAAGGGATTGCGGAAGGCTTCGGAGACGGAACTTTCAGAGGAGAAAGCAATGTAACGGTCGAGCAGGTGCTTGCGCTTGCTTCAAGAACGATAAATAATAAAAACGGATATACATATCCGGAAAAAACCGACGAGTATCTTGTGAATCTCAAAGGAGATATAAGCGATTGGGCAAAGGAAGAGATCGCTCTTTCAATAAGAGAAGGAATTTATTCCCGCAGTATGCAGCTTGATCTTGGAAGAAGTATTACCAGAAAGGATGCAGCTGTCATACTGTACAGGCTTTTTATGATAATGAATAATATTCCGGAGCCTGTGGATCTCATAAATGATGATATAAAGCCCGTTCATCCGCGTTCCACACCGTGGACAACGACAAATATTATTATTACTGCAAGTGCCGCGGTCATACTTAATGCTGCAGTATTGATAATCGGCTCGGTAGTAAGAAAGAAAAGGAAAAAGGCGTCGTGATAAGTAACGAAAGATTTGAATCGGATAATGTTAGTATTGATGCCGCATTTCTCAGTGATGTGGGGAAGAGAGAGGTCAATGAGGATTCTCTTGCAGTTGGTCTTAAAGACGGTACATTCTATGCAATGGTTGCCGATGGTCTTGGCGGACACGGAGGCGGAGATATCGCTTCGGAAACTGCATCCGAGATCATCAATGATAACATCGCGTCGTTACGTGCTATGACTCCACGCTCACTTGATGATCTCTATGAAAGAATAGACCTTAAGATCATTGAAAAACAGAGTGAAGAAGTCAAGATGAAAACAACTCTTGCACTTATAACTGTCAGAAATCACAGGATCTGCGCGTCACATATAGGCGATACAAGGATATATATTTTCAGGAACGGTGATATAGACTACATATCACGTGATGACAGTGAAGCATATCTTTCCGCTTTTCTCGGTGACGGAACGCTTGATGATATAAGAAAGAATCCGAACAGACACATACTCAGTGCGGCTCTCGGCGGCGGAAAGATCCGATCACCCGATATATATACTACTTCTCTCAGGAGCAAGACAGCTGTGCTTATATGTTCCGATGGCTTCTGGGAATATGTTGATGAGGATGATATGCTTGAGTTGCTATATAAAACCTCGTCATCGGAGGAGTGGCTCACGGAAATGATGAAGCTCCACAACCAAAGAGCAACAGAATTCTGTGATAATTTCTCGGCAATTTGTTTAAGAACTGATATAATAAAAGGAGGAGCGAAATGCAGTATCAAGGCATGAACTTGTGTGATTTCTGTTTTACTCAGATAGCAGAAGGGGTCGGAGTATGCCCTCATTGCGGATTAAGCCATGAGACATACAGACTTGAAGCGGGACTTCTTCCACCCGGAACAAATCTGAACGGAAAATACATAATAGGACGACTGTTGGGAAGAGGAGGCTTCGGAGCTACTTATCTTGCATACTCAAGTGAACGTAATTCCGTTGTGGCAATTAAAGAATATTTCCCTACGGGTATTGCCACACGAGCCAAGGATGAGGAAAGAGTTTCCGTTCTTTCCCCCGACAAGCAGGATGTTTATAAGAAGGGTGCTTCCAAAATGTATGAGGAAGCCAAGACCATCTTCAAATTCAAGGCCTGCAAAAACATAGTATCCGTATATGAATTTTTCTATGCGAATTCAACGGTTTATTTCTCAATGGAGTATCTTGACGGTATAGATCTCAAGAACTATATAACAAAGAAGGGCGGAAGGCTTACCGAGCAGGAGGTAGTTGCGATCGTCAAGGGTGTCTGCGAAGCGCTTATGACAGTCCACAGTGCTCAGATACTGCATAGAGATATCTCTCCCGATAATATTTTTATCTGTACAAACGGCGAGATTAAGCTCATCGACTTCGGCTCTGCAAAGCAGGTGGTAAGTGAGGAAGCGAAGAGAAATTATTCGGTCGTTGTAAAGCAGGGCTTCGCACCTGCAGAGCAGTATACATCAAAAGGCAAGCAGGGCGTTTGGACTGACCTTTACGCTGTCGGTGCTACAATGTATTATGCACTTACGGGACACGTTCCTCCGGATGCCATGAGCAGAGTTGATAATCCCAACATCAATATAGATCCCGCCTACGGAATAACTCCCGGACTTGTAAGGATAATTGACCGGTGTCTGAGAGTAAAGATCGAAGAAAGATATCAGAGTGCCGTCGAGCTTTTCAATGATATCAATGCTCTTGGTACAGGAATAATAACTGTCGGCGGCAGAGAATACGTAAATCCGGTATACAACTATAACTCGGTGGTAGATCTCCAGGGGCAGAATATCTCATTTATGCAGCCTGACCCCGGACCTGTCAATCAGCAAACGGAAGGCTATAATCCTCTTGCAGGCCAAATTCCGAATTCACAGTCGCAGGTTATGACTTCCAATCAGTCATATTATCCTGCATCAAACCTGGTTATCGCAGCGGAAAAAAAGAAGTCCGAGAGCAACGGTATGTTCAAGGGCATCATGATCGGACTTGCAATACTCGCTGTTGTGCTGATTGCCATAATTGCAGTTTTGATGATCACCGGAAACGGTGATAACGATAATTCGGATCAACAGCAGGGAATGAATTATCAGCCGGTACCGGGTGGTTATCCGCCTCCTCCGCCACCACCGGGACCGTATGGAGTTCCCGGCCCTCCTCCCGGACCGTATGGAGTTCCCGGCGGACCTCCTCCCGGCGGTATGCCTAATCAGCCCGGAAACCGTGGAGGTCACGCTTCGTGACAATCAGTTTATGGGTATCGTTTGATTTTCACATTTCATGGGTTTCGTGACTGTCAGACAGAAAACATTAATTCGAAAGTGGTGATGTGATGCCAAAAAAAATAACAGATCCGTCCAAAGCAATTCCCGGAGTTCTTACCGAAGTAAGAGAACCTGCAGGTGATGGCGTAAGGCTCAGACTTACCTCTTCTGCTTCGATGTATATACATACAGGCAACAGTCAGGATCAAGGAGCTCGTCCCTATCAGGAAGATTCCTTCGGATATTCCAATATCACAGACAGCAAGCTGTTATCCGAAAAAGGCATGTTTGCTATCCTTTCAGACGGAATGGGCGGACTTGCCAACGGAAAAGAGGTCGCGGATTTCACGGTCAAGGCTGCAATAGAGCTTTTTGATTCTGTAAATCCCGCAATGAACATCAGCGAACAGCTTGTAAATATCGCAAAGTTTGTTAACCAAAAGATATGCGAACGGTATACGGCTCAGAGCTCGGGCGCAACGCTGGTGCTTGCATATATCTATAAAAACCGTATCTACTGGGTATGTGCCGGTGACAGCAGGCTGTATTGTATAAGAAACGGTAATATGCTTCAGATGAATGAAGACCATGATTACAAAAACCGCCTGTTCCGCGATTATATCAAAAACGGTGGAGATCTTGCCGCAATAGAGAAGGAAAGACAAAAAGACAGCCTTGTCTGTTATATCGGCAAAAAGGATATTCCTTATTTTGATGTAAGCTATAAGGGATACAGGATAAGACCCAATGATATATTTGTCCTTTGCTCGGACGGAATATATAACGGAATTTCAACGGAAGCCATTCGAAAGGCAGCTACAGAGCAGGGTGCACAGGCCGCATGTGAAACCATAGTCTCAAGTGTTGTCGCGAGAAATCTTCCGAGTCAGGACAATATGACTGTAATGGTCATAAAGTGCGACAATCATAATTAATTTAATTTACTTGAAAGGAATTACCTGTCATGAAAAAAACAATGAGTTTTAAAAGAATCTGGAGCTTCTTTGCACTTGTTGCATTGTTAGTTTCAATGTTCGCTTTCACAGCATCTGCGCAGAGCAGTAATGTTTCCGAGATAGGAAGACAGAGCGTTGTTATGGTAAGCGCCGTTAGTGGGGGAGCTGCCGGATCCGGATTTGCCATCGGAACGAGAAACGGTGTAGATTACATTATCACTGCCTATTCGGCGGTCGCTCCCAATACAACCAGCCAGGCTTACGTGTATCTCAACCTTGCTACAAACCCCGGCGGTTATCTTTCCACTATAGTAGACTACGATCCTGATCTTGATCTTGCTCTTCTTCGGTTGCCGGAAGGAATTTCGGGAGAATATAACGAGCTTGTTCCCGTTACATTTGCAGATCTCGATTCAGTGTCAAAGGGTGACAGTGCGTTTATAATCGGATATCCTGCTATCAGCCCGACTCTTACTCCGTCTTCTATCTGCCCTTATCCCGTTGATATCATTAATGCTTATGCTCCCACAAGCGGAACAAGCGCGACAAAGCCCATTATGAGAACTGTTCATCAGTATACTGCTACACTCAATCCATCAAGTACTGTCGGCGGACCTGTTGTTAATACGGATGGTCAGGTTATCGGCGTTAATGTTCCTTCTTCTCCCAATCAGTTTGTTCTTTCCGCAGAACACATAATCGATATGTGCGAGAAAAACGGTATCGATATCAAGGTAGGTGCAGGATTCCCCTGGCTTATCGTTATCATCGTAGGTGGAGTACTCCTTGTTGCTGTTATCGTTCTTGTTATTGTACTTATCCTTCGTAAGGGCAAGAAGGCTCCGGCTGTCAATCCCGGCCCCGTAACAATGCCTCTTGAGCCCGATCCCGCAGGCACAGGTGCAGCTCCGATGACACCCGCTGCTCCCACAGCAAGACTTATTGCCATCGGCGGTTATCTCAACGGTAAAAAGTATAATCTTGCAGGCTCTGTAAGAATAGGCAGAAATGCTGCCGTTTGCGGTGTTTCTTATCCTACATCCACTCAGGGCGTATCCGGTGTTCACTGTGAAGTAACATTTGACGGCAATGTTTGTTACGTCAAGGACCTTGGATCTTCATACGGTACATTTACTTCTGCAGGTGTGAAGCTTAAAAAAGATGTTCCCGTAATGCTCAGAAGCGGTGATAAATTCTATCTTGCAAGCCCCGATAATACATTCGAGATCAGATTCTGATAACGGATCGGTAAAAGAACGTGTATAACAGCAATATTTGTTTTAATTGCTTTTGTGAGAAACCTTTCAGCGATAGACCCTGCCCGAAGTGCGGATACAATCATAATCCGAACAATCTTCCGAAAAACTGCCTTGTACCGGGAACTATGCTCAAAAACAAAAGATACGTTATCGGCAATCCTATAGGCATAGGCGGATTCGGAATAACTTACAAATGTCTTGATCTTCAGATTGGCGGCGTCTGTGCGATCAAGGAGTACTTGCCCGCAAACATCTCCGGACGGAGAACGGGCGAATGCAACGTATTTGTTCAGGACGGATATCTCGAAAGGTTTAACAAAATGATGAGGAGCTTTGCAAATGAGGCAAATCTTTTGAAAACTCTTCGTCACAAAAACGTAATTACAAGCTACGACAGCTTTTTCGAAAACAGTACAGCGTACTATGTCATGGAATACTGTGACGGTATAGACCTTCGCAGATATACCAATAACTTCTCAAGGAGACTTGATAAAGATGAAGGAATGAACATTCTCAGACAGGTAATGGATGGTCTTGAATATGTTCACGCCAGAGGTATACTCCACAGAGATATCGCTCCCGATAATATATATATTACGTCCAACAGGACTGTGAAGATACTTGACTTTGGCTCGGCGAGAAGTGAGATGGATCAGCTGTACAGAGAACTGTCTGTAATAATCAAGGTGGGATATGCTCCCATAGAACAGTACGGCGGAAAGGGAAAACAGGGACATTTTACCGATATCTATGCCCTCGGTGCAACCTTTTATCACTTGTTTACAGGTCGTATGCCACTTGAATCAACGCAGCGCGTTTCGGAAGATAAGCTCGTGCCTCTGTCTCAGCTTCGGCCCGACCTTCCGGATAATCTGAAATTCTGTCTTGAAAGATGTATGGTCGTTTCAAAGACCGGCAGAGTTCAGGATATTGGTGAGATGAGGAGAATACTGGATCATGCGGAACCTTATTCCTCAAGACCTCCATACCCACCAAATCCTCCGTATCCTCCGTATCCTCCGCAGCCGATATCACGCTCCGATCGCGGTGACGTAAGATATCCTGATCGAGTAAGACCTGCATCGCCTCATGCGTCAAGCGGGGGAAGAGCTCCTTTATCAAGCCGAGTTCTTGCAAATCTCATTGATTCTGCTATTTTCGGAACAGTGTACCTTTGTATACTTATTCCTGTTTTTGTGTGGGGCGGATGGCTCGCAGGTTTGCTTGTTCTGATGCTTTATCCGATATTCAGCTTTCTTATCAATTCTCTTTTTGAGGTCTTAATGAACAGAACTCTTGGAATGCTGATGCTGGGACTTATCGTCATGAACAAAAAAGGCGGATTTGCAGATCCCGGGATGCTGTTTCTTAGAAATGCGTTGAAGATGCTGGGGGTGTTTATCCTGCTCTCATGGGACGGTAATGATCTTCTTGAAGACAGGATCACCAATACCGCAGTATATATTAATAAGTAACGAGGTGAAGAAATGCACTACGGTGATTTAGGCAAAAGAATCGTTGCATTCATTTTTGACGGACTTATTCTCAGCTTTGTATATTCGATAGTGTTTTATGTATATGCATATCTGACATATTGGCCGTTCGGCTATTTCTGGTACAGTTGGTATAAGTGGGTACCTTTTGTATCGATAGTATTTCCGTTGATATCTTTATTCTATTTTATGCTGATGGAAGGTGGCGGCTGGCATGCTACCGTCGGAAAAAAGATAATGGGGCTTTATGTCGGAGATGCACACGGAAGAGGTATTAATTATTCCGTGGCGATCCTGCGTTATATCGGAAGGATCCTGTCCTCTCTTATGTTGGGTATTGGATACATTATGGGATTCTTTGATTCAAGAAAACAATGTCTCCATGATATGCTCGCAAAGACATATGTATATACAGAGATCCCCCATGGTCATGTATATAACGGAAATCCCGTTTACGGCACAGCAGGATATAATGCATATGGCGGTCAGCCTCAGCTCATTGGAGTATCCGGCAGTCTTGCAGGTGTAGCTTATCCCGTGACATCCGGGGGACTTCTGATAGGAAGAGACCCGGTAAGCTGTCAGGTCGTTATTCCGTCAGCACAAACAAAAGTAAGCAGAACACATTGTTATCTTACTTATAACGCTGTTTCAGGTATGTTCGTTCTCAACGACAGAAATTCAAGCGGCGGAACATTTCTTGCAAACGGTAAAAGAGTCTACTACGGTCAGCCCGCTGCGCTCAGACGCGGAGACAGATTCTATCTTGCCACAGTAAATACCATGTTCGAAGTAAGATGAAAGGAAGTTTATAATGAAAAACAATAATT
>SVQR01000228.1 GCA_015065225.1 Oscillospiraceae bacterium
GTATTGAAACTCTTGTTCCCACATGTACCGAGCCCGGCACAAAGGTCTGCACATGTACCGTATGCGGCACAACAGAAGAATTTGGCATAAAGGCTCTCGGACATAATTTTGTCAACGGTATCTGTACAAGATGTGGAATATACTATATAGATATCATAGGGCCTTCCGCGGGAGCATCACGATACAGCCTGTACTTTGTATTTGATGAGCTGCGTTCCGCTTACGGTGAGTCTCCCGTTGATGAATACGGTGCATACCTCCACCACAACGACGGAGCGAAATTCGACAAGGTAGCTGTATACCTTATCCAGGACGGCACAATGTGGAGAAGATGTATTGCCGCAAAGGGAAGCAATATCACAAGTGCAATATTTGTTCCATACCTTGCAAATGATGCACAGATAAAATATTCCGGACTCAATTCTCCCATGATCAACAACTTCCCTCTCTCAAAGGGCGGAGACGGAATCTGGAAATACAGCAATTACGCAACCATCGGTGCGAACCTCGAGGACAGCAACGGAAATCTTATCCTCGACCTTGCAGACATAGGTATCGCGGGCAAGGAAACAAGAGTCTTTGATGATCTTAACGAGATGATCAAGTGGCTCAACGGCGGATGTTATCCCCATGACTGGGACGAAGGCAAGGTAATAAAGGAACCTACCGAATTTAATGCGGGCTTTATGCTTTACACTTGTAAAAACTGCGGTGCAACAAAGCAGGTCGCAATTGCTCCGAAACACACGCACACGTGGGATGCAGGCAAGGTAATAAAGCCGGCAACAGAGACCGAAACAGGCATCATGCGTTACACATGTACAGCAGAAGGATGCGGTGCAACAAACGATGTCGTTATACCGATCATAAAGCCTATAGATCCGCCGGATCCCAACCGCGAGCTTATAGATCAGGGCAAGTGCGGTGAAAACCTTGTATGGTATCTGTACGAAGACGGAGAGCTTGAGATAGCAGGCTACGGTGAAATGTATGATTACGGTTTTTCCGAAGCTCCGTGGTATATGTACGCGTCCATGATAAACAAGCTTACCATCGGAAACAAGGTAACAACTATAGGCAATGCGGCATTCTGGAGCTGTGATGCTATAAAGACGGTACACATAGGTGACAGTCTTGGATACATCGGCAGTCTTGCATTCAACGGCGCAACAGCCATTGAAAAGTATTATGTCAGTGAAAACAATGCAACCTACTCCGTTGATAACTTCTCCAAAACAAAAGGTGAAGAATACGGAGCTCTTATGAGCAAGGACAAGACAGAGCTTGTTCTCTACCCCGCAGGATGCACAAAGCTTATATACCATGCACCCGAAAGCGTTGAAAAGGTAAGCGAATGGGCATTTGCACAGTCAAAGCTCAGAGCTGTAAATCTTCCCGGTATCAAGGCTGTCGGAATGCAAGCATTCTTCAGATGTACAGCTCTTACGTCCGTTGTACTCGGAAAAGACCTGGAATTCCTCGGAACATACAGCTTCTACGGATGCTCGGCGCTTAAGGCGATATCCATACCTTCAAAAACGACATCTATCGGTGACAGCACATTTGCTTACTGTACTTCTCTCGATCAGGTGATCATCCCCACGAGCGTTTCCACTATTGATGCAAATGCATTCAACAACAGCGCAAATGTGACCATCTGGTGCTATACAGGCTCTACAGCTCACAAATACGCGGTTGCATACAGCATACCGTATGTAATCATGAACGGTATGATAAGAATCAAGGCAGCAGCAGTAAACAACCTTGCAATAGTATTTGAAAACGTCAATAACGAATTTGTAGGCGCTGTCAAGGGCATAGAAGAGGGCGTTCTCTGTTCGGAGGTACTTAACGATCTTTTATCTCCCGCTGAATCACAGAAGCTTATTGTGACAGACGAAAGCGGAAACGAGATAGAAAATACAGAGATCGGCGTAAAGACGGGATACAAGGTCAAGGCAGTGGACGATGCTAACAATGTCGTTCAGGAAGTCCTGCTTGTAGTTGAAGGTGACGTAAACGGAGACGGAGTCGTCAATCTTGCAGACGTCAATGCGGCATCAAAGGAGATAAGAGTCCTTAAGGAAGCTGAAGAGGCAAACGCACAGCTTGCCGAGGAGGAAGCAGCAAAAACATACCTCATAGCCGCAGACCTTGACAATGACGGTTCGGTATCCAATGAGGATATGAAGAGTTTCCTTGCGATAGCAGGCGGATTTGCTGTGGCAAAGTAATATTGGAGTATTTACATTTGTTTAGCACAGTGTAAAGTTCCGTGTCTTCAAATGTTATCCGGTATCATAAGAATTACGGCGGTGTGTAAATGCACAAGTCCGTTGAAAACGGACAATAGAAAAAAAGAGCCTCCTATGGTAGAATATAAACATCTACCATAGGAGGAATTTTTATGTCCAGAGAATATCGACACATACAGGAATACGAAAAAGAAATATTGGAACTACGAGCAAAAGGTAAAACAAGGCGAGAAATATGTGAGAAATTTGGATTTAGTAAAAAGCAAATAGAAGGATTTATCGCAAGGTATAACCGCCGTCAAGATAAGATAGCGGCAGGAATAGCACTCAAGAAGAAAGGTAGACCGGCCAAGGATAGCATAGTAACAGAAGAAGATAAACTTGCCGCTCTGCGCTACAAGTTGGCTCGAAAAGATGCCCGGATCAAGCAATTAGAGATGGAAAACGAATTGATGCGGGATTTTCTCTCGCTTACAGAAAGGAAGTGAGAACAAGCGTAAAATATATGGTGATATATCGCCACAAGGATAAATATTCGATCAGTGAGATGTGCCGGTTCTTTGAAGTGTTGAGAAGCGGTTACTATGACTATGTCAAGAGAATGGACGTGCCTGCATGTGATCTGCCTGTTGCTGAAAAGATCCGAGAGTGTCAGGAGCATAGCCATAGCACATACGGTTATCGTAGAGTACATATATGGCTTGAAAGGCAAGGAATACATAGGAATCCTAAAACTGTACTTCGTGTTATGCAGAAGTATAATTTACTGTCAGAGATTAGAAGAAAGAAGTATCACAATTATACTAATGGAATATATAAATACGATAATCATTTGGCAAGAGATTTTCATGCGGACCGTCCTAATCAAAAATGGGTTACGGATATATCATATATTCGAACAGGACAAGGGTTCTTGTATCTTTCTGTTCTCAAAACCGAGTGTATATACCGAACCAAACTCAAAACCTATGAAGAGGCGCGACTCCTCATAGCTGAATACATCCACTTCTACAACAATGAACGTATTCAATTCAAAACAAAACTGACACCACTTGAAAAGCGATGTCAGTTCGTTGCTTAATCATTAAATATACTACCCACAAGGGGCTTTTTGTACTGTCCGCACAATTTGGGGCGGTTCATCATCGATGGGGGAGATATCAAAGGATATTGATATTTTACATATGACCGTAAATTACTTTACAGCATTGAAGTTAGCCTTGACATAACCGAGGTCTGTTACATTAACAGAACCGTCTTCGTTGATATCAACGTGAGCCTTGAGTTCTTCTTCGTACTCGAAGCCTCTTATAACTCTTACAAAGTCAGCAAGGTCGATCTTACCGTCACCCTGTGCGTCAGCTTCGTTACCTCTGATGTCACCGGGAACGGGTGTGATCTCGCCGATATCGAGGTCGCCGTCTGTTACGTTGAAGGATATTGTTTCTTCAAGGTATCCGTTCTTTACAACCGTG
>SVQR01000029.1 GCA_015065225.1 Oscillospiraceae bacterium
ACATCCAGAAGCTCGGCAACACTCTCACAAAGCTCGGAGCAAGCGGTGCTACACAGTACATGATGGACAGCACAGCCGAAAAGAGTCTCACAGAGATCATCGGCGAAAAGAATCCTAAGCTCTATTATGTACCTGCCGACACAGTGGTTGAAATTATCAAGTAAGATCGGCAAAGATCAATAATACGGCATAAAGATTCCGGACATGGCGGATATATTTCCCGCTGTGTCCGGTTTTTATATAAAGCATAGAATCTTTCAAAAGTAAAGTGACAAAAAATACGGACACGGCCGGATGATACCAAGCTGTGTCCGTTTTTTTCGGTCTGTTATATGTCACAAAAGGATCGCTTATGCGGTCGTGCCGCCGTGAAGATCACTTTGTACCGAATATTCTGTCTCCCGCATCTCCGAGACCGGGAACGATATACGCATTTTCATTGAGCTTTTCGTCAACGTTTGCGCAGTATACTTCAACATCGGGATGTGCCTTTGTCAGAGCTTCAATTCCTTCGGGGGCTGCGATAACGCAGAGGAATTTTATATGCTTTCCGCCGTAGGATTTTATCTGAGATATGGCATCAATGGAAGATCCGCCTGTTGCAAGCATCGGGTCAACAACAACTATGAGCCTGTCCTGAATATCCGGAGGGAGCTTGCAGTAGTATTCATGAGGCTGAAGTGTCTCTTCATCACGGTACATACCGATGTGTCCGACCTTTGCATTGGGAACGAGGCTGAGCATTCCGTTTACCATGCCGAGACCTGCTCTGAGTATAGGCACGACAGCGAGCTTTTTGCCCTTTATCATTTTCTGTGTTGTTTTGCAGATGGGAGTCTCGATATCTACGTCTTCAAGAGGAAGATCACGAAGTGCTTCAAAGCACATAAGAGTGGTTATCTCCTCAACAAGCTCACGGAATTCCTTATTTGTGGTCTCTGTCATTCTGAGAATGGTGGTCTTGTGGGTTATAAGCGGATGATCGAGTATGGTTACGTTTTTCATTTTTGCTCCTTTATTTGTAGTTTTGCTATTTGTCTTTTACTGCTTTCCTCTTCCCTTGGAAACAAAGATATTAACGATGATACCGAGAATAAGAGCGCAAGCGATGGATGTGATTGTTACCTTGCCGATAGCCATTGCCATACCGCCGATACCGGGGATGAGGATAGCTGCAACGGTGAAAAGGTTTGCGTTATCTTCAAGATCTACCTTCTGGATCATCTTAAGACCGGATACTGCTATGAAGCCGTAAAGGGTGATACAAACGCCGCCCATTACGCATCCGGGAATGGAATCAAGGAATGCAACGAAGGGAGATACGAAGGAGATGAGCAGAGCGATGATCGCTGTTGTTGTGATGGTACATACGGAAGCGTTCTTTGTGATGGCAACACATCCTACCGACTCGCCGTATGTTGTGTTGGGACAACCGCCGAATATAGCACCGACAACAGAGCCCACACCGTCACCGAGAAGTGTTCTGTGAAGACCGGGTTCTTCGAGAAGGTCGTGCTCTATGATAGAAGAAAGGTTCTTGTGGTCTGCGATATGTTCTGCGAATACAACGAATGCTACGGGAACGAATGCAACCGCAACAGTAGCGATGTAGGAAGCATCTATATCCTTAACGCCCTTGATTGCTTCAAGGAAGGTGAATTCCGGAACGGAAAGGAATGTTTTTAACGTTACACCGTCGGCAACCAGTGCCTTAAAGGGTGCAAAATCAATTACCTTGAGGGAATCAATACCTGCTGTCTCACCGATGATCGTAAATACAAGTGCAAGTGCATATCCTGCGAGGATACCGATGATGAAGGGAATAAGACGTGTCATCTTCTTGCCGTATACGGAGCAAGCGATAACAACGAGAAGTGTAAGAATTGCACAAGCGAAGGATGCCCAGATATTGCCTGTCATGATGAAAGCTCCGTTGCCGTCTTTGGGACCGTAGGAGAATACGTCATTTATTGCAGCACCTGCAAGGGAGAGACCTATAAGTGCAACTGTCGGGCCTATAACAACGGGAGGCATGAGCTTATTTATCCAGTTTACGCCCACAAGCTTGATTATCGCGGAAATAACGACATAAACAAGACCTGCAAACAATGCACCGATGATAAGTCCGAGGAATCCCGCCTGAGCGGAGACAGCACCTGCAAATGCAGTTACCATTGAGCCGATGAATGCGAAAGACGAGCCGAGGAACACAGGGCTTCTGAACTTTGTAAAGAGCTGGTATACTATCGTACCGATACCTGCACCGAAAAGTGCTGCCGAAGCAGACATACCGTTTCCTACTATTGCGGGAACTGCGATGGTAGCTGCCATGATGGCAAGAAGCTGCTGGATAGCAAATACGAGCAGCTGACCGGATTTCGGTTTGTCTTTCACGCCGTAGATTAGTTTCATAAATAAATCCTCCTTGCGGGCTTTCCTTTTTTGGAAATTTTATTTTACCCTCTAACTAATATACTAAATTTATCGAATTTTGTCAATAGTAAAAAAATCATTCCTGCGAAATACTTGACTTTTCAGCGTATTCAACAAAATTCATATCAAAACTTTGTGAGGATTTCTTTGTGTATTATTTTTCTGCGGAAAATATATATTCATTACATAAATTTTACTTACTTTTTATCTAAAAGACTTGCTTCCGTAAAAAAAGTATGATATAATGAAAATGCAGAAACAAAAAAGCTAAAACTCATATATTATAAAAAGAGGTATAAAATGAAAATAGCACTTATAGCACATGACAAGAAAAAACCGGAGATAATCGAACTTGCAAAGAGATTCAAGGACGTACTTGCCGAGCACGAGCTTTATGCGACAGGCACAACGGGCACAATGATAATGGGTGAGACAAAGCTGGATATCCACAGACTGAAAAGCGGTCCTCTGGGTGGTGATCAGCAGATAGGGGCAATGCTCGCAAACGGTGAACTGGATCTTATAATCTTCCTTCGCGATCCTCTGACCGCACAGCCTCATGAGCCGGATGTCTCCGCACTTCTCAGACTCTGCGATGTTCAGAACATACCGCTTGCAACTAATATCAGCAGCGGCACCATCATGCTTGATGCCCTCAGGAATGACACTTTTTCCTCGGCACTTGCGGAATAAACACAGGCATAAAAATATGGACATACTCGGGATTTTATCCTTGTGAGTATGTCCTTTTTATATTTATACCTTCTGAAGTGTTGGCTTCACTTCCACATCCATCAGCTTTGCAAGGTCGTCCGCTATCATTTCGGCACCGTTCCTGCGCTTGTCAAAGAATTTCAAGGCTTCCTGCAATGTCTTTATTTCTTCCGGGGCATTGCTGAGTCTTTCCACTGCTTCGCGAATCTTTTTCGGGCTTCTAAGGAAGTATCCGCACTTTTTGGAGTTTATGAAAAGTCGTCTTGTGGCGGATTCTATGGATGTTCCCGCATAGTCGATTATTACGGGAGTACCCATCATAACGCTCTCAAGCACCGCATTGGGGCCTGCTTTTGTGATGAACAGGTCGCACGCACCGTAAAGCTTCGGAGCTTCCGTTACAAATCTGAAGGGGATGAGAGTGATATTCGGTTTTGTTTTGTCCTTCATCTCGCAAAGCTCCGTATAAAGCTCCTCATTCTTACCTGCAATGGTGCAGATCGTCAGGGGGATATCCGACTTTAAAAGCTCGTATGTAACCTTCTTTGCCTTTGCCTTTGCATATGCACCGTCAGCGATGACCACCGCAAATTTGTCCTTCGGAATGCCGAACAGCTCTCTGTATTCTTCCTTTGTTCCGTCGGAATCGGTAACTGCCTTTCTTGCCGGGTAGAATGTTTCTACAATCTTATCTTCCGGAAATTTGTAATGCAGAGCATCCTTTGTCGCAAGGGGATTGTTGGTGTACAGCCTGTCGACTCTGTTGTCCCACCAGCCGTGGACATTGTTGTCCGGACAGTACAGTACCACCTTACAGGAAGGCTTATAATTGTTTCTGTATTCTATGCCGGCATAGAGCGTGAAGTAATGTGTGAAAACAAGAAGGTCCGGATCGAGACGCTTGAATTCCTCTATCACGGCGTGAGTCTGTTTTCTGAATATGGATTCGTGTATGAGCTTCAGGGAATTTTTCGATCCGCCGATATGCATGGCACTCATCTGTATCTTTCCGTAGCTTGGAATGGAGGAATGCATCTTAACCTGATTCACAAGGAACTCCTCGTATTTTTCAAGGGTGGGTACTCCGCTGTCACGCAAGGAATAGTTGTCCATTATCTCAAAGTCATCGGAGTACTTTTCGTGCAATGCATCCGAGATCGCCTGCGCGGTGACTATATGTCCTATTCCCGCCTCAACGTAGTCTATGACCACAAGCGGTTTCTTTCTTTCTCCCATTTATCTTTCCTTTCACCGAAGTATCGGTATACAAACATATATATGTTAATTCTCTGTTAAGTTTATAAAACTCCATTTAGATTATACCATAAAAACGCAAAATGTCAAACATATTTTCATACACAGAGAAAAAATTTATTGTTTTGTAATAAAAAAACATACGATAAGGAAAGGTCTTACGCTTTTGCAAACAGCGGCACAGCATACCGTCTTTGTATGTCATGATGCTTTTGACTTTTGCTGTTTGCACAAAAAGAAAACCGTATCTTTGTCTGTTTCGACAAATACGTCGGTACTGCTTGAAGATTCAACTAACGAAAACAAATATGTTTGCATTTTTCAAAAATGATTTTTCGTTGCAGCTATTGACCTTTACATTTTGCTATGGTATACTTATTGCAACGGAGGTGAAGGACTTTGGATATGGATTGTTTCATGAATCATAAATTTGATATTACCAATGTGTTTGCACTTTTTATAAAGGGATGCTCCAAAAATTCATATAACAAAGTACGTACCGATTATACTCTGGTTTTTTATCCGGAGGGCGGCTATACCTTCCATTTTCATAACGGAGTGTCACTTCGTATGGGAAAGAATTCGCTGCTGTTTAATCCCAGTGGGGCTGTATACGATATTGAAGTGAACGAATCCAGGGACTGTTACAGTATATCATTTGACCTTGCAACCCCCTTTGAATGTGAACCTTTTACCATGACACCGCGCCGTTCGCAGTTCTTCCTCGATACCTTCAGAGAGGCGAACAAGCTGTCAAGGCTCACGCAGGCAGGCGCATACATGAATCTGAAATCAAAGCTGTGCTCCGTAATAAGTGCGATACAGCACGAATACGCTCTGGGATATATATCCGGCAGCAACTACTCGGTGATAATCCCTGCGATAGAGATGATACATCAGACATATATGTCGGACACACCGTCGGTAAGTGAGCTTGCACGTCTTTGTTCGGTATCTCCCGAATACTTCAGAATGCTGTTCAAAAAGAAATACGGGACATCTCCTGTAAAATATATAAACTCTTTAAGACTTGCCCATGCAAAGGATCTTCTTTCAACGGGAATGTATTCCGTGACGGATGTCTCGACTCTATCCGGATTTTCGGCATTGCCGTATTTCTGCAGGGAGTTCAAGAAAAGATACGGTGTTTCTCCATCCTCCTTTGCGACGGATTGAAACTGCGCGGGAATAATATCTGAAAATGCAAAAACAGCGTGCATCTTTGACGGTGCACGTTTTCTTGTTTATTTTATTTCCTGTTCAAGGTCGTTGAATAATTCGGAAGAGAAGAATTCCTGTATGGTTATCTCCAGCCCGTCGCATATCTTTTTGATGGTGGAAATGGTCGTACTGTTGTTTCTTCCGCTGATTATATTGTTGAGTGTGGATTGGGTTATGCCGCTGATGATTGACAGTTTGTTTAATGTGATGTTTCGTTCACAACATAGTTCAATTATTCTCAGGCGTGTTGCGTTCCCTATATTCATGACATCCTCCGGGAGAGTATTTATATAACATTTTAGCCTTTTTGAAACTTTAATGCTAACTCTTTTGAGGTAACATAGAGGTCAGCAGGTATGGTATACTTTAATGGAAATTGATAGATTTTCCGGAGGCAATAACAACAATGGATATTATCGTTTTTATTTGTACAATACTTTGCTTTTTACTAGCGTTTAAAAAACAACATGGACCTATGATGTTCTTATCAATATTCAGCGGATTATTCGGTGGTCCGATGGCACTCGTATATCTCGCCTTTTTCGCATGGGTTGCAAGTGAAAAATAACAAACAGCTCTCACTCACAGAAATGTGGTTGATTTTTATGTAAAATCCCGATTGTTTGTGTTGACAAAGGTGAAAATATCTGCTATACTATATTCAAGTCTTATGACAAAAAAAGGAAATGAGGTAAATTAAAATGGCAAGAACAGAATACGGCCTTCAGATGTACTCTCTTCGTGACATCACAAAGGACTCCATGAGAATGGCACTTGAAAAGGTTGCCGCTATGGGTTACAAATATGTAGAGTTCGCAGGCTTCTTTGATTATATGCCCGAACAGATCAAGCTCTGGCTCGATGAATTCGGACTTATCTGCTCCGGTACACACACAGGTATGGGGGCGATCACTCCCGAAGCTATCGACGAGACCATCAGATATCACAAGATCATCGGCTGTGACAATCTTATAGTTCCCGGCTGTGACTGGTCTACTCCCGAAAAGGCACAGGGCGTTATCGACGGACTTAACTTTGCTCAGAAGAAGCTCGCAGAGAACGGAATCAGACTCGGCTATCACAACCATTCCAGAGAATTCTTCCCCAATGCGTGCGGTATAGTTTTCGAGGATAAGGTAAAGGCAGAAACCACCGTTGAGCTTGAAATAGATACATGGTGGGCATTCAATGCAGGTCTTGATGTAATAAAGTTCCTTGAAGAGAACAAGGCAAGAATAAGAGTTATCCACCTCAAGGACGGTATTCCTTCCGCTCCCGAATGCAAGAACTTCGATCATGTTCATGACGGCGTAAAGGGACTTTCCGTAGGTAGCGGCAAGAACATCATCCCCGAGATCGTTGCATGGGCAAATGCAAACAACGTACTTATGGTTATCGAGTCCGAAGGTCTTGATCCCACAGGTCTTGAAGAGGTTGGTCGTTGTATCGAATACCTCAGAACACTTGACTGAGTTTTATAGATTTATATTGATGTCTCCGTCTCTCTTTTTGGGGAGACGGAGCTTTTTGCAAAGGGAACATACCGTTTTGAATGATTTGCACGAAAGGATGCCGTTTGGATTGCTGCGGTTTGTGTTTTTAAACAAAATTCCGAAAAAGTCGAAAATCTCTATTGACAGACGACTCAAATTGTGGTATACTTCATTCCAATAAAACGCAATGAAGCGGAATAGTATGCGGAAAACTTTCGCCCCGTGAGAGATGCCGGCAGGAGTGAGGCATTGGGAAAGATTCGCAGAACTCACCGCAGAGCGGCTGCCGTGAAATATCAGTAAGGGCAGACGGGTACTCCCGTAACAGAGCAAAGATGTGACGGCATCTAAAGTGCATCCTTAAAAGGGTGAAGAAGAGTGGTACCGCGGAGACATAGTTTTTTATCTACGTTTTCGTCTCTTTGAAGAAACAAGGAGGCGGAGACGTTTTTTTGTTTCATACATCACGATACCGTAAATTCATCCAAAATCGAAAGGGGTAAAGAAATCATGAAAAGAATCATCACTACCGACATTACACTCAAGGAGCTTTCAAAGAATCGCGGAGTAGCTCTTCTGTTCCGTGAAAAAACAGCGATCGCAGCATATGCCGATTCTCTCGGTGCGGATGCCATAGAGCTTGCCCCCGTGAAGAATCTCCGTGAGGATACCATTATATATAAGACAATCGCAAAGAATACGGCAAATGCAACTCTCGTTATTCCCGTAGGCGCGGATGTGGCGGATGTTGCAAACGCATGGGAATGTGTAAAGGATGCAAAAAATGCAAGACTTCAGATAGAGATTCCCGTTTCCACCGTACAGATGGAGTATACATATCATGTAAAAGCGGAAAAGATGCTTGAAAAGATATGCACTCTTATCAAGGCGGCAAAGGAAGTGTGTGAGGATGTTGAATTCGCAGCTCTTGATGCAACACGTGCCGATGAGGATTTCCTTATAACAGCCGCAAAAGAAGCGGAGGCTTGCGGTGCTTCCGTCATAAGTATTTGTGACGATGCGGGTGCGTCTCTTCCCTCGGCTATCGGTGCTCTTACCGCAAAGGTAAAGGCGGCTGTGAAGGTTCCCGTATATGTTCAGCTTTCCGACAAGATCAATATGGCTGTTGCTTGTGCTGTTGCGGCAATAGAAAACGGTGCGGACGGCGTAAAGTGCGCAATGGCAGGTAAGGATGCGCTTCTTGCGGGAGAATTCTCCGATGCAATGACAGCCTGCGGTACACAGATCGATGCGGAAACAGGCATAAACCATACAAAGATTCACGCAAGTATAGACGATATGCTTTCAAAGCTCAATCACGAAGCATATGAAGCGGATGAGATTGTCAGCGAAAAGAAGAAGATTCTCCTTGATTCCGACAGTACCATCGCTCAGGTTGCAAATGCGGCAGCTGTTCTCGGCTACGATCTTTCCGATTCCGACTGCGGCAACGTACACAAGGCTCTTATGCAGGTGTGCGAAAAGAAGGACGCAGTAGGAGCAAAGGAATTGGAAGCACTCATCGCAAGCTCCGCAATGCAGGCACCCTCGACATATCACCTTGAAAGCTACACCACAAGCAGCAGTAACGTATCAAGCTCCATGTCTCAGATAACGCTCAAGGCAGGCGGCGAGATACTTTGCGGCGTAAGCATCGGTGACGGTCCCATCGACTCCGCATTCCGTGCCATCGAGCAGTGCATCGGTCACCACTATGAACTTGACGATTTCCAGGTACAGTCCGTAACGGAAGGCAAGGAAGCTCTCGGCTCTGCACTTGTAAGACTTCGTTCAAACGGTAAGCTCTATGCAGGTAACGGAACAAGTGCGGATATCGTTGCCGCAAGCATCAGAGCATACATCAACGCACTCAACAAGATAGTGTTTGAGGAGGAATGATATGATGAATATCGTATTTTCAACCAAAAACGTAAAGCGTTCCTCGTTTCTGGACACTTGCCGTTTCGCTTATGATTACGGCTTTACCGGATTCGAAATATATGACGCAATAAACGAACGCATACATCACCCGGACAGCATACTTCGCCGTGACAGAATGGCAGATGCAAAGAGAAAGCTCATAAACAGAGGTCTGTCCGTTGCGGCACTCAGTTATCCTTATCCGCTTGAATCGGACGAAGCTACAGCGGATGCTATAGTTAAATATGTTGATATGGCGGCAAATGCAGGTATTACCGATATTATAGTACGCAACGAGGAAAAGGTGTCCTTTGATATCCTTGATGCAAAGCTCGGCGAGGCTTTAAATCGCGCGGAGAATGCGGATGTCCGTATACTTTTTGAAACTATCGGCTATCTTGCAAATACCGAAAACATAATAGAGATAATCAACCACTTCTCCTCTGCGGCAATAGGTGCTTCCTGGAATGTAAGAGGCACATATTTCAGCGCAGGCGAGAGTGCGGAGACCACAATCAAGAGCCTGGGTGCATACATAAAATACGTTCGTCTGGGTGACATGAAGGACGGAAAGACTGCACTTATCGGTGAAGGTGAGCTTCCCGTTGAAAAGTTTATCGGTGCGCTGTCCTCCCTTAACTATGACGGCTTTATCTGTGCCGCATGGAACGATGAGATAAACGATGCGGATATCGTTCTTACACATTTTGCAAACTATATTGCATCCATAAACCGAGAAAAGAAGGAATACGACAAGGTATACTACAACAGAGCAAAGACAGGTACTTTTGTATGGAAGAAGTACGATATTATCGAGGCTACATTCTCGGATGTGCTCGATACCATGGTGGAAAGATATCCCGACCAGTACGCCTTCAAATATCCCACACTTGATTATACAAGAACATACTCACAGTTCAGGCGTGACGTTGACGAATGTGCCGCAGCTCTCATATCCCTGGGTGTAAAGGCGGGCGATCATGTTGCGGTTTGGGCGACAAATGTACCCGAATGGTATATCACCTTCTGGGCAACAACAAAGATAGGCGCAGTTCTTGTTACGGTAAATACCGCTTATAAGATCCATGAGATAGAGTATCTGCTCAAGCAGTCTGATACACATACACTTGTGATGATCGAGTACTGCAAGGATATCAACTATAAGGAGATAGTTCAGGAGCTTTGTCCCGAACTTGAAAATCTTACGCCCGGCAAGCCTCTTTATTCCAAGAATCTGCCTTTCCTTCGCAATGTTGTTACCTGCGGATTCTCCATGAACGGCTGTCTTACATGGGAGCAGATGCTTTCACGTTCAAGCCTTGTTCCGAGAGAGGAAGTGAGAAGACGTGCATCCCTTGTAAAGCCCGAGGATGTATGTAATATGCAGTATACATCCGGCACAACAGGCTTCCCCAAGGGCGTAATGCTTACACACAGAAATATCGTCAACAACGGCAAGACCATCGGCGACAGAATGGATCTTTCCACGGCAGACAGAATGATGATCCAGGTTCCCATGTTCCATTGTTTCGGAATGGTACTGTCCATGACATCCACCATGACACATGGCGGAACTCTTTGCCCGATACCTTACTTCTCACCGAAGTCATCCCTTGCCTGTGTCAATGATGAGCATATCACCTGCTTTAACGGTGTACCTACGATGTTTATTGCGATGTTCAATCATGCGGACTTTGCAAAGACAGACTTCTCGTATATGCGTACCGGCATCATGGCAGGTGCGAACTGTCCCGCAGACCTGATGCGTCGTGCTGCAGATGAGATGAATATGCGTGAGATAATCTCGGTTTACGGTCAGACGGAGGCTTCTCCCGGATGTACCATGGGCGAGGTAAATGAAGACATTGACCACAGAGTGGAAACTGTCGGAAGCCCGTTCCCCGGCGTTGAATGTAAGATCATAGATCCCGAAACAGGCGAGGAGCTTCCCGCAGGCGAGAGCGGCGAATTTGTGGCACGCGGCTTCAATATCATGAAGGGCTACTACAAAATGCCGGAAGCAACCGCACAGGCAATAGATGCTGACGGATGGCTTCATTCGGGCGATATCTGCTGTATGACAGAGGATGGTTACTACAAAGTAACGGGACGTCTCAAGGATATGATCATCCGCGGCGGTGAAAATCTGTATCCGAGAGAGATAGAGGAATTCTACCTTACAAATCCCAAGGTTCGTGACGTTCAGGTAGTCGGTGTTCCGGATGAACGCTACGGTGAGGAATGTTGTGCATGGGTGATCCTCCACAAAGGCGAAGAGGCGACGGAGGAAGAAATGAAGGAATTCGGTAATGCGTCAATAGCACGCCACAAAGTTCCCAGATACTTCCTGTTCGTCAAGGAATTCCCCATGAATGCGGCAGGTAAGATACTCAAGTATAAGATGCGTGATGAATCCGCGGAGATATTGGGACTTAAGAAATAATAAGAATTAAAAATAAGACGCGGTGTCGTTTTTGTCGGCACTGCGTCTTTGTATGTTATGGGTAGTAGATCATTTACCATGAAGCTTTCTGTACTCTCTCGGAGATACCCCCACTCTTTTTTTGAATATCCTGCTGAAATACAATGGATCATTGTATCCGCAAAGGGATGCCACCTGATTCATTGGAAGTGATGTCGTCAGGAGCAGCTCCCGGGCTTTTGCTATCTTTGAATCTATTATATATTTTGTCGGTGTCCTGCCTGTGGTATGCTTGAAGCTTCGGACAAACTGGGACATTCCGTAGCCGCTCATATTAGCATACCGCTTGGTTCCTTGTCTCTCCTGACGCTCCGCTTCCCAGTCAAGGCGCATAAGCCCCATTATTACCTTTGTGTCATAGGCTTCTGTAAGGGGAATACGCTCCTTTGCTTCTTCTCTGTGTGCGCCTATGTGCATAAGTATTTTTGTGAAAAGATAGTTTACATAGGGGATATCGTTGCCGAGAGTAAAGGCTACTATCAGATGCACAAAGGAATCTTTTACCAGCGGATCTTCGCCGAGCCTGTAAACACCGCTTTTGGTAAGTCCGCACTCACAAAGCATCTCCCGTACCGCATATCCGGTGAAGTGAACATAATAATCCGAAGAACCGTCTTCGCGACGTTTGTACATCTTTTGAGGATACCCCGGCTCAAAAAGCAAAAGATCGCCCTTGCCGACAGTATAATCCTTGCCGTCAAAGGTGGCTGTGGCTTTACCGCCCGTGAAGTACATCAGATACCAGTCATTACGTGTTCTGTCAAGATAGCTGTCGTCTGCTTGCTGATGCCTGTAGCTGTCCAGCGAGCAGCTGTTTATATGAAGATAATTGTCATTGTCGGTGCGGTAGGGAATATCGTCACGTCCGTCCCAGATCGCAGATGTTCTCATAAGTGTTCACTCCTTCAAATCAGATTATATACCGGTAAGTATGTATATTCAATACATCAATTGTAAAAAGTCCATATTTATGGCGAAAAAGTCCATTTACATCTTTTGATTGATATGATAATCTAATTATATAATAAATTAAAGTAAAAAGGAGTAAAATTTATGCAGAAAACACTAAGATTTACACTTCTTACCATCATGTTCGCAACTCTCTTTTCCATGTTCGCCCTTGCGGCAACAAGATACGAGTGCGAAACGGCATCCGTTGAAGGTGATAAGACCTACAAAACAGAAACGGATGCAAATAATGCAAGCGGCGGAGTATACGCATCAAGCACAAATGGTGTTACATTCGTATACGACAATGTTCCGAAGTCTAATGTTATAACACTCAGGAGTTCCGCAAAGATAACATTCACCGCTACCGTCACATTTAAGCTCAAAAAGCCCGGTGAAGACGCATGGACAACGGTAGGTTCTGTGTCTTTTGAACCTACGACTTCGTGGAATATGCTTGATCACAGAGATCTTACCTTCAGCGTGGATATTCCGGAAGGCTCATCCTTTGCCCACTATTCACCGTCGGGCATAAACTATGACTTCATAGAATTTTCATACGAGGAGCCCAAGGAAGTGAAAACAGGCAGAATTGAAGCCGAGACCTGCGTTGAGGATATGGCTACATACGGCTGAAACATCCAGAACGATGCCAACGCTTCCGGCGGCACTATGGTCGGAAACACAGGCGGCAAGACATTTACATACAAGAATGTTCCGGAATTTAACAGACTTATAATCCCCGTATCATGTCAGGCGGATTCCATAGTCACCGTAAGTGTCAAGACTCCCACCGGAGCAGAAGCGGTGCTTCCTCAGATAACCCATCTCAACAACGGCGGCTGGTACATGAATACCGCAAGATTCCATACTATTGACGGTTACTACTTCCCCGCAGGATCTACCGTCAGCCTCAGGATCGGTCACGGTGTAAACATTGACTATCTTGATTTCTACATGGTGCAGTATGACACTGTTTCCGCTGTTGAAGCTGAAGACGGTGCGGCTTCTGTCGGCAGTTTTGAAACTGTTGAAGCGGAAGGCGCAAGCGGCGGCAAGTATATCTCCCTCACAAGCGGCACATCCGTTGAATATGTAAACATCGCAGAGGCTAACAGCATCAAGATGATATACGCAAGTGCTGAAAACGGCTCTGTTACCGTTGAAGTTATGGAAAACGGCGAATGGGTAAACAAGGGCAATATCCCCTTTGCTACCATGATGGAGGAAACTGTAGGTGCGCTTACAGAGGTATATTCCGATGTCATATACATTCCCGAAGGTGCGGCTGTCAGAATTACCGCAAACTGCAAGCTCATAATTGACGATTTTGAATTTCTCAAAAAGACTGCAAAGACAGAGGATGAGCTTGACGAAACTTACCTTCTCGCAAAGAATCTTCCCGATGCACAAGGTGCGACGGTTTCCGATATCATGGCACTTGTCGGTACATCCGTAAATGTTTCCGCAAATAAGGATTATACATTTACACTTCCCTCGACTCTTTCCGGAACATACAATACACTTATTGTTGCGTACCATTCGGAAAATGAGGGCACTGCAACCATCGCCGGCAAGGAAATGAAGTTTGAAACCAGCGACACCGTTGAATACAAGACAACGACCGTCGCATTCACAAGTAATTTTGCCGCAGGTCAGAATATAGTTTTCAATACTGCAACCGAAGGCGTAAAGCTTGACTACATAAAACTCGGATATCTTACACCGGCACAGTCACAGGCCGTAGAAAAGCTTCCGGAAGGAAATGAAAGACTTACCGTAAGCCTTAACGGTACATGGAACTGCGTAAGCGGTGCGGATCTTTCGGAATATGCTGCAACAGCGACAGTTCCGGATGCATTTGACAATACCATCCCCGTTCCCGGTCTCTGGGATATGGCATCGGTATCTCTCGGCAGCTACCCGGGTAAGAGCCTCTGGTACAAGAAGGTAGTTACAATGCCCGAGGACTTTGATCCGGAAGGCGATGTTGTCGTAAGACTTCAGATCATGCGTGCTCTTTACAGCAGACACGTATACATCAACGGTACATATGTTGACAGCTACCGTTATAACTACACATATTCTCATACAGATATTACCGAATACCTCAAGCCCGGTGAAAATGACATCGTCATCATGCTCGGAAGCTATTCCGGACAGAATGCCATCGCAGAACACGTTCACACAGGCTCGGATGCCGAAAGAAAGGTTTATCAGCCGGGTATTACCGATAACGTAAACCTCATCCTCACAGGCAAGGCTTATACAAAGGCTGTTCAGGTCGCTCCCGACATTGAAAACGGCAAGGTCGAGATACAGGTGAAGCTCGAAGGTACGGAAAACGCATCAAATGTTCCCGTGACCGTCAACTTCTATGAGCTCGGTACAATAAGCAACGGCACAGGCTCTGCAGGCAGAGTTAAGGTAGGCACATACACAACAACCGCAAATATCACAGCAGGTACACAGACACTTATCGAAAAGACAGATATTGAAATTGCAAACTTTGCAAAGACAAAGTGCTGGGAGCCTAAGAATCCCTACCTCTATGAGATAGAAGTCGTTCTTCCCAATGACACATTCTCAAAGCGTTTCGGTATGAAGGAATTCCACTTTGATGCGGAAACAAAGCTCCCGATGCTCAACGGTAAGGTATATTACCTGAGAGGTACAAATATCGCTCCCTACAGATTCTTTGAAGATCCCCAGAGAGGCTCATACCCCTGGCAGGAGGATTGGGCAAGACAGGTCCTCGCAGAATTCAAGGATACCAACTGGGAAATATTCAGAACTCACAACGGTCCTATGCCCTCAATGTGGCTTGAGATCTGCGATGAGATCGGTATGATGATGGTAGACGAGTACGCTATCTGGGGCAAGTGCTCCAAGTGTACGGAGGAGATGCTGCTTCCCGAATACAGAGCAATGGTTGAAGAAAAGCAGACCAACGCCTGTGTACTCTACTGGGATGCTCAGAACGAAGCAAACTCGGTTGATGGAAGCACAAAGGTAGACTGGCCCGTAACCGGTAACGCAATTCGTCAGCTTATTTCCGAAAGAGTTGATATTGCGGAAAGACATTGGGATAACGGCTGGTCAAATCCTGTTGACGATACTCAGCCTGTTGAATATCATCCTTATCCCTTTATCAGCGGCGCGAACATCGACTGCCTCAATACACAGGATAACACACAGCCCTGGAACGCAGGTGCAAACGGTTCCAACAATGTAAACCCCAAGATAGTAAACGAATACGCATCACTCTGGCTCAACCGTGTCGGTGAGCCTACCTCCATCTCGGCAAAGAATTACGACAAGCTCATCCCAAATTCCACAACAGAGGAACGCTTTGAGCTTTACACAACATCCACAGCATGGCTTACGGAATTCTACCGTTCAGGCAGAAACATTGCGGCAATCCAGCACTTCGTAGGTCTCAGCTACGCAAAGCCCGGTCAGGAAGGTGCAACAGGCGATATCCTTATGCCCGACCTTTCAAATCCGCAGATCCGTCCTCTTATCAAGGACAGACTCAAGAGTTCCTTTGCTCCTCTCGGTATCATCCTTGCAAAGTACAATCTTGATATGGGACCCGGTGCGGGCAAGTATCCGATAGTTCTTGTAAATGACTATAACCACGATATAACAGATCTCCCCGTAACTTTCACGGTTACAAGCGGAGACAAGACAATCCACACAGAAACAAGAAAGTATTCACTCAAGGAAGCAGGTACAACAGGCGAGGATATCGTAAAGGATACCTTCGATTATGTGCTTCCCATAGGACTTCTTGAAGACGGTGCAAAGATTGATGTCAAGGCAAGCTACACTCTTGACGGTGAAGAGGTATATTCACTCAGAACAGTATCCTATGATGCTGCTGCAAGAAGCACAGACACAAGCATCTCCCAGGGCAAGACAGTAACTGTAAGCTCGGAGAGCCCAGGCAACGGCAACCCCAAGGAATATGCGGTCGACGGTGACACAAGCACACGTTGGGGCGGTCAGTACAGAGAACCCATAAGCGATACGGAAACTCCGTGGATCTGCATCGACCTCGGAAAGCCTTATAAGCTCCTTCGTTCCCAGGTTGAATGGGAAACAGCTATGCCTACAGCATATGAAATTCAGGTATCAAACGACGGCGTTGACTTTGAAACTGTAGCAACAGTTGATGCAGTTGTAAAGAACGGTCAGAAGATCGACTTTGATGCTACGGCAAGATACGTAAAGATACAGGCTCTCGGATGTGCAACCAACTACAGTATCTCCATCTTTGAATGGTACATCTGGGGAGATCCTACGGAAGAGGAAGAAGAACCCGCCGTTCCCGCGAACGTCACAACAGGTAAAACGGTAACCGTAAGTACTGAAAGCCTTAGCACCAACGCAAGCAACAATCAGCCTAAGGAAAATGCGGTTGACGGCGACGAGTCCACTCGTTGGGGCTCCCAATATCGCTCTCCTTATTATGATATCAATAGTCCTTGGATCTGTGTTGATATGGAAGAGATCTACAAAGTAAGCAGTCTCCGTATAAAATTTGAAGCGGCAAGACCTGTAAAATTCCATGTTCAGACATCCCTTGACGGCGAAAACTTCACAACTGTAAGTACATTCGACACTCCCAAGAGCGGCTGGAACGAATATGAGATAGACGGTACGGGCAGATACATAAAGATACTTGCCGAAGAATGTATTGCAATATCCGGTACAGTATACGGTATGTCCATCTTTGAGATAGAAGCATACGGTGTTCCCGTAACATCGGAAAAGATCACAGGTAGCATAATACTTGAAAGAGAAGACGGAAATCTTCCCTATTCGGACAACTTCGCACTTCTCACGGTATTTGCAAAGGGTACAAAGGACGTACTTGTTCAGAAAACTCTTGAAAGCTCCACAACAGCATCCGCTCCGGAATTTACAATAGAGCTTCCCCTTGGCGAATATGATTACTGCATAGTCAAGAACGGATATCTCCAGCATAACGGCGTTCTTACCATCGGCGATGAAGGTGCATCCTTCGGAGAGATAAAGATGATACCCGGTGATATCAAAGGCAATACATCCGATTTCCACGGTGACGGTATCGTTGATATTGACGACTTTATAAGAATACTTCGCGGATTCTCCTCCGATGTAGACGCCTCTGTACGCAGTGCTGTTGACGTAAACGAAGACAGAGTGGTAAATGTAAGCGACCTTGCGATAATCAAATCCAATTTCGGAAGCAAGGTTAGCGGAACGGTGTACTATCCCGAAACGGAAGCTCCCGTTACAAAGTCTATAGAAGATACATTTTCAAAGGTGTACTTCCTTGGTGATACAGACAAGAATCCTCTTGAATACAAAAAAGACGAAAAGATGGTCTTTGAAGTAAAGCTTTACGGTGACGGCGAAGTGATATCCGCTCCTTACTTCAAGTACGAAATAACAGCAGATGACGGACAGTCGTCACAGGGCTACGTTGAAGCTCCTCTCGGAAAGGCGACCATCGAGGCGTCATGTTCGACATCGGGCTATGTAAGACTTAAAGTGATGCCCTGCGATGCGGAAAAGAATTTCATCTCCGCTTCCAACATCAGCATATTTGAAGGCGGTGCCTGTGCGGACTTCGACGGTATAGAACAGAGCATGACAGAGCCGGAAGACTTTGATGAGTTCTGGGCTGAACAGGTGGCACTCCTCGACGATGTAACCCCCGTTGCAACGGAAAGCAAACTCGTTTCCGGTCACAATCATGCGGACTTTGATGTATATGACGTAAAGATTACCTGCGTTGACGGCTCACGTCCCGTATCGGGATATATAAGCGTTCCGAAAAATGCGGCAGCGGGAAGCCTCAAGCTGAAAGCAGTATATCAGGGCTACGGCGTTGATACGGCATACATTACATGCAATGCGGGATATATCACATTCTATATGAACCCCCACGGTATAGAGAACAACAGAGAAGCACAGTATTATGCAGACCTCAAGGCAGGCGAGCTTTCAGGCTTCGGATTCTCCGGCAACACTCCTGCGGAGAACTCTTATTTCCGCAATATGTTGCTCCGTGACCTTCAGGGCGTTCGTTACCTCAAGAGCACATATGCAGACCTCTGGAACGGAGTAGACCTTGAGATACAGGGCGGAAGCATGGGTGCATTCCAGGCAACCGCTATTGCGGCACTTCTCGGCGATGAGGCAACAAAGCTTGATATCCAGATCCCGTGGATGTGTGATGCGGGTGCGGAAACAAAGGGCAGAATAAACGGCTGGAGACCGTCTTACTGTGATGATCTTCGCTACTACGATACAGTCAACTTCGCAAAGAGAGTAAAAGCTCCCGTAAAAATTACGGCAGGACTCGGTGACTACATCTGTCCTCCTTCCGGCATTACGGTGCTTTACAAGGCAATAACTTCCGACAAGACTCTCACCTTTATTCAGAACAAGACTCACGGCTACAATCCCGTAGAAGTTATTTCTTACACAAAATAATAAGCTGTTACGTTCCCGGATCGTTAATGCGGTCCGGGGATTTTTTGCAAAAACTTCAAAACGCCAATAATTTATCCGATTTCACCATTGCTTTGAAAAACGGGCGATGTTATAATTTATATGGAATTATAGTACATTATCGGGATATGTCGGAATAAAGTGAGGTAATTTATCATGAAAGAGCTTAAATTTGAAGAATTATCCGTAAAACAGAAGATAGGTATGGTCACCTGCGGACTTATAGGCACAAACCATACCGATGAAGGTGACGAGTTTGTTCTTCAGCTTATAAAGGAACACGCTCTCG
The DNA here is from genome assembly GCA_015065225.1 of Oscillospiraceae bacterium. Lineage (GTDB taxonomy): Bacteria > Bacillota > Clostridia > Oscillospirales > CAG-382 > SIG622. Next base: position 19,262 of record SVQR01000029.1, read on the forward strand.
GCTCTGTATGGGTAAACCCCAGGGCACACCATTTTGAAGAGATAATGGCAAAGGTAAAGCAAGCGGCGGATTATCCGATACTTATATTTACCGATGCGGAGAGCGGTCTCGGTGATTATACCATAGGCAAGCACAATGCCCTCGGCGTTACCGACAGCGAGGAGCTTGCTTATGTGTTCGGCAAGGTGACTGCGGTAAATGCCGTGAAGATGGGATACAACGTGGTTTGTAATCCTATTCTGGATATTTCTCTGTCCGAGGGCGTTGCCGGCAGTAATATCCGTTCCATGGGATCGGACAAACACAGGATAGCGGCACTGGGAAAAGCTATGGCGAGAGGTATGCATGACGGCGGTGTACTTACGGTCGGAAAGCATTATCCGAGCGCGAACAAAAAAACAAAGGTGAACGGCAGAGCGATTGATTCTCATATGGCGGAAACAAAGTCATATGAAACAAGGGAAGAACTTATCGAGACATCACTCTATGCCTATAATGAGCTTATGAAGGAGGATCTCCTTGACGGAATCATGACAGGTCATTGCAGACTTCCAAATATTGATGATGAATATCCGGCAAGTCTTTCAAAGAAAGTCATCGGTATAATACGTGAGATGGGCTTTAAGGGATTTGCTATAACAGACGCGCTGTCAATGATGGGCGTTGTAGCAAAATTCGGTTGGTCGGATTCCAAAGGCTTGGCTGTTGAAAACGGCAACGATATAGCACTTATATGGGATCCGGGCAATATCGAAGGCTTCAAGGCAATGTACGACTGCTACGACAAGGGCATACTTTCCGACGAAAGACTGGACGAGGCAACAAAAACAGTTCTGGAAGCACAGCATAAAGTATTTACCATGCAGCCGAAGTTTACCGAAATAACCAATGAAGACAAAGCCACATTTGAAAGGCTCAACACGGATTCCGTTTATGCAATAGTGGACGAAGGACTTCCCACATCAATATCAAGGGACGGAAGGCACTATTTTGTTGTACTTTGCAGTAACGAGACGGACATAAGTCACGACGGCAAAGTTGAGGTTGACACCTTCAACGGCGGATGGTTCGGCGGATGGTACAATCCCAAGGGCATTATGGAGAAGCTCAGAAAGCTGTTCCCGAATTCCGAGTCCCGTGCACTGAGAGTGTTCCCGACAGGATATGAGAATCAGCTTGTGCTTGAACAGACTCTCGGTTATGATGATATCATCTTTATTACATATTTCGATGCTCAGGCTTATATCGGAAAAGAGTGTCTTACTTCAAGAGTAGTTTCACTTATAGATGCACTGCAGGTCGATAACAGAGTATCTTCGATAGTTCATTTCGGAAGCCCGTATGTTCTTTCCGATCTTGCACATATTCCGAGAAAGATATTCGGTACATCCTGTCTTATGGGGATAGACGCTGCATTTAATGTTCTTGCGGGAAATTATCCTGCAAAGGGCAAGCCTACATATAATGTAAAATTTGACTGATATACTTCAACACAAAAAGGAGGATATAAAAATGGCAAGTTTGATGGACAAGCTGTGGCTTCTCGGCGAGACGCCCGGATCACATCACAAGGTAAAGGGCTACAATATGCCCGGTGAAAACAAAATGACACCCATGGAGGGACTTGAATATTTCGGCATAAAGAATCTTTGCCGTATGAAGATGAGAAGCGACATGGGAATGACATATATGGACGACCCGTATATAGTTGATGATAAGGGCGTTATGGAAAAGCTCTGCCTTACGCTTGTTGGCTCTGCGGCGTGGCGTCCCAAGGAGGGCTGTCGTGACGACATGGACGAGCTTCTTGAGATCGCAAAGCGCGACAAGAGATTTATGGCGGCAATAAACGATGACTTCTTCGCGGGTAACCGTTCGGAGATATATACTCCCGATATCCTCAGACAGCAACGTGAGGAGCTTCACACATGGTTTGAAAAGCCTATCGAATTCTGGTCTGTAATATATGAGCGTGATCACCTTAAAGGTACGGATGTGCTTCCCTTCACAATGGAATACGACCTTACGACCTTCTGGGTATGGTACAGCGAAAATGTCGCAGAGCTTCAGAACCACCTTGACTGGAGTAAAACTCTCACAAAGGATGGCAGAGTTATCCTTGGCGTTTATATGTACGATTACGGCAACAGCTGCCCCATTTCCGACGACAGAATGAAGCGTCAGCTTGACTTTACATACGAAAAGCTTGTAAAGGGCGAGATAGAGGGCGCGATGCTCCATTCGAGCTGTAATATGGATCTGGGACTTTCCGCAACGGAGATAACAAAAGAGTGGATAGAGGCACTTAAATAACGGAGGTATTGAAGTGTCAGGTCTTATTGATAAAATATGGCTTCTGGGCGAAACGCCCGGATCGCATCATGCAAATCCCTACTACAGACTTCCCGGCGTTAATACCATGACACCGTTGGAAGGGCTCGAATTCTACGGTGTAAAAAAATTGTGCCGCATGAAGATGGGCACGGACAGGGATCTCAATTATGCCACAGATCCTCTCATAAAGGATGAAAAGGGTGTGATGGACAAGCTGAGTCTATCGCTTCTTGGTGCGGGTGGCAGAGGTGACGGAGATGTTGACGCATCTACAATGGAAGAAATATTCGAGGTCGCTAAAAAAGACAAGCGTCTTGTTTCTGCCATAAATGACGACTTTTTTTGCGGAAACCGTCCCGAGATCTTTACTCCCTCCGTACTCTCACATCAAAGAG
>SVQR01000030.1 GCA_015065225.1 Oscillospiraceae bacterium
AAGTCATTCGTGCTTCTTGTTGTCCTTGCATACTTCATTCCGCAGTGCTTTGCCGTTGCGACTATCTTTTCGTCAAAGTGTCCGTAAGGATAGGACATACCTCTGACGGTGTAGCCGCAGATCTCCTCCAGCCTTTTTTTGTCAAGCATTATCTCATCGTGAAGCTCCTCGTCGAGAAGACCGTAAAGGCAGGGATGGGTGAGTGTATGTACTGAAAGCTCATGTCCCTTGTAAAGCTCTTTTGCTTCGGCATCTGTGAAATTCTTGCCTTCTCCGATTCTGTTGGAGTTTGCATGGAAGGTTCCCTTGAAGCCGTACTCATTGAATATCGAAATAAGCTCTCTGTCATATTTCGGTGCATCATCATAGCTCATGGTTATCGCTTTTTTTCTTCCTTCGGGAAAAAGATTTGGTCTTATGATCATTATGTTTCTCCTTTTTGCATATTGAGTTTTTTATTGTGTAATTATCCTTTGCTTTCCGGCTTTCAATGCTGCCGCAAGCTCACTTCCGTTACGCACACGTTCGGGAAGGGCGATGCCCGAATGTCCGAATCCGCTGACACTGTGTATATCGCCGCCGGCAATGACTGCAAGATTGTGTTTTTTCACAAATTCCGCTGCTTTATCGTTCGCTTTCGGATCGTTTCCCCGATTCCAGACTTCTACTGCGTCGAAATACCTCATATCCGGCTCTTCGTCGGGATCTGTGATGTAGCCTCTTTCCCTGAAAGGATGCGCACATACAATAAAACCGCCGCAGGAGCGAACAAAGGAGGATATCTCCGCTATCGGCATTTTGGGGAAATCCGTACATTCGGCTAAAGCTTCGGGAGTTACGCCGTAGATCAGACATTCCTTTCCTTTGCCGTAATGCTCTTCAATGCCGAATAGTACGTCGATGTCGTGCTTATCTCCCTCTTCTTTTGCAAGAAGCCAGTCTCGCTTGTAGTATTCAACAAATTCTTTCCAGGGAATGTCTCTGTCTATGGCTGTGTTTCCTCTGTGGAAGTGGTTTGTGAACACCATACCCGCAAATCCTGTCTCTATAGCTCTTGCAATATATTCCGTCGATTCCGAGCTTGCACATTTGCTTGTCATGGCAGAGTGAAGATGCATTTCATATTTAAACAAATAATATCACCGTTCCTTAATTTTACGAAGTTTCCACGGATGCACCGGGAAAAATAGTTTTTATTCATCTGTATACTTTAGCAGATAATTGTCAATTTGTCAAACCCTGTGCGGATGATTTTACAAAAAATTACTTTTTGGTATTGATTTTTTTGCAGTAATCATGTATTATTATAATGGAATAGTTTTTAAAGGAAGATGGATTCAAAATATGAAATACGCAAGATTTTTGTCGGATACTCTCACTATCGGCGAAAAGATGCTTTGCAGCGGCGCGGAGGTATCAAGAGTTGAGGACAGTATAATAAGGATATGCAGTGCTTACGGTGCGGAACGTGTGGATGTCTTTACCATAACATCAAGCATAGTTGTCTCTGTGGTTTTTGAAGGCAAGACATACACTCAGACCAGAAGAATACTGAATTATCGCACGGATTTCGATATGCTTGATAAGCTGAACGATCTTTCAAGATACATCTGCAAATACAGACCTGATGAGGACTATATAGAGGAAAAGGTAAAGACCATCCTTGCAAAAAAGGATTATCCGAAATGGATGCGTCTTATTTTCTGGGCGATCACTGCGGGTGCATTTACTGTTTTTTTCGGAGGCGTACCGACAGACGGACTCATATCGGCGGTCATCGGATTTCTGCTCATGCTTTGTGTTGAATTTGTCGAAGGTACAGGCATAAATAAGATATTTTCAAACCTCATATGCTCATTTTTTGTAACGGTGTCAGCCCATCTTTCGGTCTTTGCGGGCATAGGCATAAGCGCGGACAAGATCATCATAGGCAACATAATGCTTCTCATTCCCGGACTTGCTCTTACAACATCCCTTCGTGACCTTATAGGCGGAGATATCATGTCCGGTGTTCTGCGATTCTGCGAGGCTTGTCTTGTGGCAATAGGTATCGCGGGCGGCTATTTTGCTGCGATGATGATTATTTGATCAAATACGGTCAGCAATAAAAAATCCCCTAAATCATATACCAAACGAGGTTTCAAATGACAGAGATAATTCAGATAATAACGGCATTCCTCGGAACTCTCGGCTTTACCGTGGTCTTCCGTTCAAAAAGAGAACATATACTTCCTATCGCACTTGGCGGTGCAGTTTCGTGGGTTGCTTATCTTGTATGCGCGCAATTTGTAAGCTCGGACCCGATCTGCTACTTTGCGGCTTCCGCGGTGGTGGGAGTCTATGCGGAGATACTTGCAAGGGTGCTTAAGACACCGGCGATAAATATTTTTGCGGTGGCTGTACTTCCTCTTATTCCGGGAGGGGCGCTGTATTACACGATGCGATATGCCGTCATAGGCGAGTGGGAAAGATTCCTTGTTCAGGGAAACATCACCCTCGGAATAGCTGTCGCAATAGCACTGGGCATCATCTCTGTATCCACCGTGATAAAGCTCTTGCAGATTCCGCACATCAAAAAAAGATGACCGTTGTTCGTTGTCGTCATGTTGAGATTATACATTGATAATATGCTGCGAATACTTTGAACTTTTGTCTGAAAATGCGACTTTTCCACACCCTGTGAATAACAATGTGGAAAACACACGGTACTATATATTGTACATTGATGATTTTGGAAAAATGTGGGAAAATACAGCGGGATATTATGCATATTCGCATACTTTTCCGCATAAAATGCAGAATCCCGATTTTGATTTTTCCACATTTTCCACAGGCTTTTCCACATAAAAACCGTCGGAAAATGGCGTAAGATATCGTTTTTTCGGCTTTTGGCTGTCAGACTTGCGTTTGTTTGGCAAAAGATTTCCACTTTTTGTTTTTTATACAGAGGTTATCCACATTTTCCACCGTTTTTTCCACATTTGGGACGGTTTTCAACAATCGGGATTATATTCCATCACACTATATCTGTACTTCAAGCGGTGGAAAATCCTATGCTTAAAAAGTTTTCCACAGGGCAGAAGAACAGATTAAAGTATTTTTTCAACGGTGAGATTAATACAAAAATAAAAGATATCAACATAGCGTGAAAGGAACAAGTATGATCATGGAAAAGAAATATACCATAGCTCCCGGCGTATACCGACACTACAAAGGAAATCTGTACGAGGTGCTTTACACCGCTTTCCATTCGGAGACTCTTGAGGAAATGGTAGTTTACAAGGCTCTGTACGGAGACGGAGATATCTGGGTAAGACCTGCATCAATGTGGAACGAGAAGATTAAAACGGACAATGGTGAGGTCTCAAGATTTGAGGCGGAAACGACAGACGGTCAAGAAGGCTGAGATAACCTGAACATAAATCGGAAAGGAACTGTTATGACAAACGGCAAAGCTAAGATTCTGGTACTCGGAGACGTATGCGGAAGCATCGGAGTACAGGCTGTAAAAAAGAAGCTGTGGAGCTTGCGCAAGGAACACGGCATTGACATGGTGATAGCCAACGGAGAGAATGCGGCTGTCGGAAACGGACTTGACAGGGAAAGTGCGGATGAGCTGTTTTCTGCGGGGGTTGATGTTATAACAAGCGGAAATCATATCTGGAAAAAAAGCTCGGTACATTCGCTTCTGGAGAATAATGAGTATGTTCTAAGACCTGCAAATTATCCCGGTGAATGTCCCGGAAGCGGCTATTGTATCTTTGATATGTATTCTTATCGGGTGCTGGTTATAAATGTTCTCGGTACGGTATATATGGAGAGCCTTGATTCACCCTTTGAGACAGCGGACAAGATTCTCAGACGTGAAGAAGGGAATTTTGATATCGCCGTTGCGGACATACACGCAGAGGCTACAAGCGAGAAGATGGCATTTGCAAAATATCTTGACGGACGAGTGAGTGTCGTTGTCGGAACGCATACCCATGTGCAGACTGCCGATGAGTGCGTGCTTAAGGGCGGTACCGGATACATAACAGACCTCGGAATGTGCGGACCTGCGGATTCGATACTCGGAGTCAAAAATGACATCATTATAAGAAAGTTCCTTTCAAAGATGCCTGCCCGTTTTGAAGAAGCGGAAGGAGATGCGATCATCTGCGGCTGTCTGTTTACCGTTTCGACCTCAGACGGAAGATGTCACGATGCCGAAAGAATAATGCTGAAATAATACAAAGACGATCACCGTTACAAAGCAGGTACAGCTTCGGTGATCGTCATTTTTATTCAATAAGGGGATTGCTTGCGTTATATTTTTTCAAGCTTTACAAGCACAGAAGTGAAATTCGGCATATCAAGATATATCGCAAAGTTATCCGCCGCAAAAGTTTCTTCGCGGAAAAGCTCAAGATCGTGATCCTCGTCAAGGATGAAATATGATGCCTTGTATGTGCCTTCTCCGTTTTCGAAGGTCACTTTTAATTTGCTTGTTGCGGCGTTGTCGTCATCGTCAAAGTGGGAGAGCATGACAGCATAGTCTTTGCCGTTTGTTGCGGCACAGCTGTATATATTATCCTTTGCATATTCGGTGGGGATATGTGTTCCGAGCTGCGAAAGAGCGTCAAACATGATAAAGGGATAATAACCTTTAAGACATTTGTAGGTCTCCCAGGCGAACATTCCGTTCATAACGGTGGAGGGCCTTGCATCATAATACATAAGCATATCTATCGGCTCGTGCTGTCCGGCACACATTATACTTGCGATGAATGCCGATCCCTTGAGGCTCTTTTCGACATTCATTGAGTATTTCCAGTCGTCGGAAAGCCAACCCTTGATATAATTCCATTCATTAAGTATGGTGGGGATGCTTGTAAGTCCGCGCTCGTCGAGCTGACGTCTGCCCTCGCGGAAGGTGCTGACTATATTCTCGACCTTTCTTCCGTACCAGTGGAAGGAGTAGAAGTCCATGTGAGCTTTGCCCTGTGCAACGGTATCAAGCAGCTTTGACTTTATGTCGTTATCGCCATGTACCCATGGGTGACAGAATGCGGGACCGCCTATTTTAAGCTTCGGGAATTTCTCTTTAAGATACTTTGATGCTACCGAATAAAATTCAATAAATTCGTCGTCAGTACCCTGCCAGCACGGGTTTGATCCGTCGGCATTTCTGCAATCAGGCTCGTTCCATATCTCCCAATATTCTATACCGAGTTTATAGCCGTTTGCCCAGCCTTCGTTGTAGTGGCGGATAATATGTTCGCATATCCTTGCCCACTTTGCAAAATCCTTTGGTACTCTCGTGCCGTACTTGTAGCCGTGCTCGATGGATGCACCGAGTCTGTAGAATATCTTTGTTCCGACTTCGTTTATTCTCAGAAGGTAATCATCGGTAGGCTCGAAAATATAGTTTGCGGGATCGTTTTCATCTGCATCAAAATTCTTAAATATACGGTGTACATCTACCGTATGCTCACCGCCGTAGCCTGTGAAGAAGGAAGCATCATGGTTTCTTGCATAAGGGATATGTGCCGCCTTATAAGGCTCGTAGGAAGAATAGGAATCTCTGACGCCGGGACTTGAAGGTCCGTTATTTACCGCATTCATCGGTTTCATACTGCCGCCGCGAAGGGCGAGGTCGATATTAAGCTCTGTCATGATAGTGTCTCCTTTTTATATGATGCGATCTTGTTGTGTAAGGAAAGTATATATCATTTTTTTATGAAAGTCAATAAGGAATCGGAAATACGAATTTTTTTCGTAAAACAATTTTGCGCCGGGTTCCATCTTTTCGGTAAAAAATTAACAATTAAGACTATTATTCCTTAAAAAAGACTTGAAAAATGCGGAATTATATGTTATTATATAGGGTAAGAATCGTATGGGTATTGCCATTGCGGTGAAATTTGTTATTATTTTTGTAAAGGATGAAATAAAAATGCAGAATTCAGAAAAGACAATGGAAAAGATCGTTGCCTACTGTAAAGGCAGAGGCTTCGTTTATGCAGGCTCCGAAATATACGGCGGTCTTGCAAACAGCTGGGACTACGGTCCTTTGGGCGTTGAACTCAAGAACAACGTAAAGAAGGCTTGGTGGAAGAAGTTCGTTCAGGAATCCAAGTACAACGTAGGTCTTGACAGTGCCATCATCATGAACCCCCAGACATGGGTAGCTTCCGGACATCTCGGCGGCTTCTCCGATCCTCTTATGGACTGTAAGAAGTGTAAGACAAGACACAGAGCGGACAAGCTCATTGAAGAGTATGTAGCGGCAAATAACCTCTCCGACAACCCCGCAGGTATGTCCGATGAGGAAATGATGACCTACATCAAGGAACACGGTATCGTTTGTCCCGATTGCGGAAGCGACGATTTCACCGATATCCGTAAGTTCAACCTCATGTTCAAGACATTCCAGGGTGTAACGGAAGATTCCACAAACACTCTTTACCTCAGACCGGAAACAGCTCAGGGTATCTTTGTAAACTTCAAGAATATCCAGAGAACAACAAGAAAGAAGGTTCCCTTCGGTGTATGCCAGATAGGTAAGTCCTTCAGAAATGAGATCACTCCCGGTAACTTTACATTCAGAACAAGAGAATTCGAACAGATGGAGCTTGAATTCTTCTGCGAGCCCGGCACAGACCTTGAATGGTTCGCATACTGGAGAGGCTTCTGCCGTGACTGGCTTGTAAACCTCGGTATGAAGGAAGAAAACCTCAGACTTCGTGACCACGATCCTGAAGAACTCAGCTTCTATTCCAAGGCTACAACAGACTTCGAATTCCTCTTCCCCTTCGGATGGGGTGAACTCTGGGGCGTTGCCGACAGAACAGACTACGACCTTACACAGCATATCAAGCATTCCGGCGAAGGACTCGAATACTTCGATCAGGAAGCAAACAACAAGTACGTTCCCTACGTTGTTGAGCCCTCTCTCGGTGCAGACAGAGTTACACTTGCGTTCCTTATCGATGCATACGACGAAGAAGAGCTTGAAGGCGGCGATGTAAGAACAGTCCTCAGACTCCATCCCACACTTGCTCCCTTCAAGGCAGCTGTGCTTCCTCTCTCCAAGAAACTCTCCGAAAAGGCAGGCGAAGTATACGACGAACTCTGCAAGTACTTCATGTGTGACTTTGACGATGCAGGCTCTATCGGTAAGAGATACAGAAGAGAAGACGAGATCGGTACTCCTCTTTGTATCACATACGACTTTGATTCCGAAAACGACGGTTGCGTAACTGTTCGTGACAGAGACACAATGACTCAGGAAAGAATCAAGATCGAAGACCTCAAGGCTTATATAGAAGCAAAGATTGCATTCTGATAAGAATAAATCATATAAAAACATCTCCGGCGTCAGACTATAGACGTCGGAGAATTTTTTGCTGTTATTATGCTGCTATCGGCGTTATTCGAGAGCTATGAGCTTCCCTGCTGAAAGATCAACGATCCTCGGTATGCTTCCCGGTTGGGATGCAAGATAAAGAACACCGTCATCCGAAAGGAACGCATTTCCGGGAACGTAAGGATACAGCTTTTTTATATCGCCCGTTCTTGTATCTATCTCATAGTATCCGCTGTTTATCGTGCTTATCGGAAGCGGATTGTTCACAGCCATGGACTTGTTGCCCGCATAGTACATAGCTTTGACATACAGCTTACCTTCGTATGTCCCGATACCTGTCAGGCTGTTTGTATCGGGAACGGTCACCTCATAAAACTCACCGTCGGATGTATATCTGTAAACGCAGGCGAATTCGGTGTTCCATCTTGAACTGTTCAAGGGTGAATAACGGTCGGAACAGAGATAGTATCCGCCGTATCCGTCCGGGAAGATGCTTGTAAGGTTGTTCTTCTCGTCCCATGCTTCAAGCCTTTTTATACTGCCGTTCTCGCGGACAAATATATACTCGCTGTGTCTGTTATAGGGCGCGGGAGCATTTCCAAACTCAACTATGGTGTGTATGAATGAAATACCGCCAAAGGAGTGCTCTCTTGAAAACTGACTTGTCGCATCCATGTCTGTAAGGTCAAGTATCCTTGTGCTCATATAACGAAGATAGCCGTCCTCAAGGAATATTTTATCACATTCGGGAGCTACCCTTATTTCGCGGTAGTCGCTTTCCTTTGGTTCTGTACCTCCTTCAAGGGGTTTTGCGTAGCCGTAGTCGTAAAGGAGCTTGTATCTTTCATTCCAAAACCTTGTATGATATATGATATTGCCGTTGGCATCCTCCACCGCTTCGGGATAGTGTTTTGATATTACAATATTTACGCCGTCCTTTTCGCTCTTTCCGAATCTTACTTCCGAGCCGATATCGTTTTGCCTGTAAAGCTTAAATCCCTTTTCCGCGGACCATTCGGTGGTAAATCCCAGCTCTTCCACTGCGAAATGCCATGTCATCGGGAAATATGTGATACCTCTGAAGTTTATGAGAGGGTATTCTTCCTTTGTATTGTCAATGCGGATGCCGTTGAGGTATATGGGGTATTCGGGGATCACCGCATCGTAGTATGTTCCGTAAGAATTGTTTGCCTCGCCACCGAATAATCCTGTGACACTTCCGTCTGTCGGTACATCATGTCTTGTGATGTATAGACCTGCGCTTTCATGGAAGCCTGTCGCAAGTCCGAGCCTTGCACAAAGATTGTATGTCATGGGAAAATATGTGATATCCTTATAGGTTATGAGCGGAAATTCCACCGCCGGATTATAGACACTCATGTAGTCTATCTCGGTATAATATGGAGCTATCTGTACCGATACATTTTCCCGAGCCGAAGCTGTGACGGAAAAAACGGACAACGCAGCAAAGCAGAATACAGCCGTAAATACCGCGAATAAAGATTTTTTCATGCTACCCTTTCCTTTCCATGTCATTGTAAAGTGACAGCTTTTTTATTTTTAAGATCAACCACTCTTGTTGTAAGTCTGTTCTCGGACAAACCGTAAAGCCTGCCGTCTGTCGTCATAAATATTCCTGCCTCAAACCACGGACAGAGGAGAGTGCTGTTTCCGCTTGCGATATCTATCTCATAATACCCGCTATTTATGGGGCTTATCCCGCCTTCGGTAAATTCACTTTTGCCGTTCTTATAATACATCGCACAAACATAGAGCTTTCCTCCGTGTACACCTATTGCAGAAACGCTGTTGGTGTCGGGAACCGATACAAATTCCGTGTTTCCGTCTCCGGTATAATGCATTATCGTTCCGAATCGTCTTACAGAATAAGATGTCTCACCGGGGTAGGTGATATTTGAGCAGATATAGTATCCCCCCATACCGTCGGCGATGACATTATTTATATTGTCACGGACATTCCATTCACAGATCTGTCTTATGCCGTTTTTGTCCTTTATAAAAAGGTATTCTTCGCGTTTCGGATATCTCAGCACAGGTATTGTCCTGTCTCCGAATGATGCCTGTACGCTGAAGATTGTAACATCAACGAAGTTGTATTCGTATGAAGCGGTTGCCGAAAGAAAATCCGGGCTGTCTGTAAGATCCAGTATCTCTTTATCCGCATAATACACAATACCGTTCTCGGAACGTATATTTTTCGAATAAGACTTGTCTGACGGATATGGTATCGACGGTATGTCATTGTAATCGGCATAAACTGTTTTATTTATTATCTTCATATCGGGAGACAGCAGATATTCCTCCCACCAATGATAGCTGTAAGGCTGCTGATCTCCGAACTCATTGTAATTTGCGATGCTCATCCATTTTTGCAGAAGAATATATATACTTCCGTCGGCTTCTTCGTGTATTACTTCGATTCTCGGAACAGAGGTGCGGTCGATATATTCGTTGGCATTATCGTCACGCCGTACGACAAGACCATGCTCTGCAGTCCATTTCACATCCAGCTTCAACTCATTTACAGCCATATCATATGTCAGCGGGAAATAAGTTATATCGCGGATATTCAGCACAGGATATTCCGCATTGATATTGTCAAGAAGAAGTCCGTTGAGATATATCGGGTACTCTGCAACTTGTGCGTTGTATATTTTCTTGGGGATATTTTCAAAATCTGTCCTTCCGAACGGTGCGGTGTCGCATTCTTCCGGGTAGGGTTTTGTATAATTTGTAATAAAAAGCCCTTTCCTCTCATCAAATCCCACAGAAAGGCTGAGCCTCTCACAAAGGTCGTATGTCATGGGGATATAGCAGATATCATTATAAGTAAAAACCGGATATTCAAGTGCGGGATTATAAATATCCATCCCCGCGATCACCGTCGGGTATTCCGGAATAACCACGGCAACATCCCTTCGTGCATCTACCCTTGCGGCAGACAAAAGAAGTATGAATCCAACCATCACCAGTATGTTTCCGATATATTTTCTCATATTAAAGCCTCCTTATCATGTCTTTGTCATACAGAACGAGGCACCGTCAAAAAATCTCACGCAAGCCGAAAAAAATATTTGTTGCCAACTTATGATTCATATTTGAAGATGTGCATCAAAAACAACAAAATAATGAATCCCGGAGCATCAAAATGCAATAAACAAGGAACAATAAAAATTGTATGATAGCAAAAAATTATATACGGGAGTACGAAGATGAACGAGTATATTAAAAAAAGATCAACCGAGATTTTTGAGTATATGACAGAGATAAGACGTCATATTCATGCCCACCCGGGAACGGGCTTTGATAACCGTGTGACTATAGACTATATAAAGGAAAAGCTTGACGAGCTTGGAATCCCGTCGCAATATGTCGGAAAATGCGGACTTTCCGCAATTATCGGGAACGGAGAACCGTGCTTCCTTCTGCGTGCGGATACAGACGGACTTCCGACAGAGGAAAAAACAGAGCTTTCCTTTGCATCAAAAAACGGAAATGCACATCTTTGCGGACATGACATCCATACGGCACAGCTTTGCGGCGCGGCAATGATACTGAAGGAGAGGGAAAGAGAGCTTCGGGGTACGGTAAAGCTGATGTTTCAGTCTGCGGAGGAAACCCTTTGCGGTGCGGATGATATGATAAAAAACGGTATTCTTGACGATCCGAAGCCTACTGCGGGCATGATGATACACATAATGACGGGAACAAAGGAAAAGACAGGAACACTCATTATCCCTCAAAGCGGCGAGAGTGCACCTGCGGCGGATTTTTTCAAAATAACGGTACACGGAAAGGGCTGTCACGGATCAAGTCCCAATATGGGAAAAGATCCGATATATTCCGCTTGCGGTATCGTTACGGCTCTTTCGCATATTTCTTCAAGAGAGCTTTCGATAAATGACCGTGTCGGGATAACCGTCGGAAGTATAAATGCCGGAACTTCGGCAAATGTAATACCCGATAAGGCTGTGATGTGCGGAAGTATGAGGTGCTTCGGAAACGACAAACGTGAATATCTCAAAAAACGCATATGCGAGATAGCAAAGAATACGGCAAGCTCTTTCGGGACAAATGCCGATGTCGAATTTACAAGCGGATGTCCCTCGCTTATAAATGACGGGGAGCTTTGCAACATCCTTCACGAAGTTTATCGGTCGGCACTCGGTAAAGAGTATGTAGCGAATGCATTGCAGAGCAGCGGCACATACGGCTCGGAGGATTTTTCTTATATCACCCAAAGGATACCTTCCGCCATGATAGCTTTGTGTGCAGGAAGAAGTGATGACGGTTATATATATCCTCTTCATCACCCGAAGGTCGCCTTTGATGAAAAAGCCATGATACATGGTTGTGCGGCACTTGCGCTGGGTGCTGTGGGTTTTTTTGAAAAATACGGCGGTGAAATGTGATGCCTTTCCGAAAATTTTAAAGATAGCGAAAAAAATTACATTATCGTATTGCAAAATCCGCATATATGTTATATAATGGATAAAAAGCCCACGGAGGTACGCCATGATAAACATAGAGGATTTTCCGATAATAGCCGCGGCAAGGCACAGCGAAGATTTCCTTGAAGCGTTAAGATCCCCATGCGATATAATATTCTGGCTCTCGCCGAGCATCATGACACTCAAGTCGGATCTTGCAAAGGCACGCGCTCTCCCAAACGGTGACGACAAGAAGATATTCGTTCATATAGACATGGCTGACGGTATCGGAAAGGACAGTGCGGGACTCGAATACCTTGCATATCTCGGTGTTGACGGCATAATCTCCACAAGAGGCAACCTCATAAAAGCCGCCCGCGAAAAGGGACTTATGACGGTACAGCGTTTCTTTATACTTGATTCACGCTCCATCTCCACAGCCTTCGAATCCATAAAGAGTGCACATCCTGATATGATAGAGATAATGCCTGGGCTTATGACAAGACAGATAACCTATTTTGCCGATTCCACGGATATTCCCGTTATTGCAGGCGGACTTATAGAGACCAAGGATGATGTCATAAGTGCATTGTCCGCAGGTGCAAGTGCCATCTCGACATCCAAGGTTGAGCTGTGGTTTGAATGATGATATTGCGGCGGATGCAAAAGGGCAGTACGGATTTGTTTCTGTGCATCTGCTCGTTTTTTTCGATATGAAAGGATTAATATGCGACTAAAGACCCGTACAATGCGCAGTATACGCCCCCCGACAGGCAGGCTTGCGGTACTGCTTTTGATTCTTGTTGCCGCCTGTGCGGTATTTTTCGGCAGGCTGTTCAATTTACAGTTTGCTTCAAAGGATGTTTACGACACGGGATTTTCATCTCCGAATACCCTTACCGTAGACATTCCCACATTCAGAGGCGAGATAACCGATATAAACGGTACTGTGCTTGCCTCAAACAAAATGACAAACAATATCACCGTCGATAAGAACAGGATACCTGTGGGAAAGGAGAACGATTCTGTCCTTGAGCTTGCACTTTTTCTCGATTCCAATGGTATTGCATACAGAGATATCCTGCCTGTGACAAAAGGCTCGCCCTGCGTTCTTGATTCGGATTTCTTTACGCAGGCGGACAAGCAGAAGTATGTAAAGAGCTATTCGCGCTACATGGGACTTGAATATGAGGATATGATAAGCTCCGATACCGCCCTTTACGATACTCTCATCGAAAGATACGGACTTTACGGTGAAGAAGCTGATAAAAAGTACAGCGACAGCGAAAAGCGGATCATCTGCGGCATACGATTCACCCTTGATGTAAATGCATACGATGTGGGAACTCCGTGTGTGCTTGTGGAAAACGCGGATGCTCTGACGATCGGAATGATATCCGATTCCCTTCATAATTTCCCCGGCGCGCAGATAAGCGCCACGTCAAAAAGATACTACAATATAGACAGACTTGCTTCCCATGTTCTCGGAAGGACAGGTCCGATCTATGCGGAGGATGCGGATTACTACAGGGAAAAAGGATACAGCCTCAACGCCATTGTCGGCAAAGAGGGTGCGGAATACGCTTTTGAGGAGCATCTTCGCGGAATAAACGGCAAAAAGGCAGTTACCTACAGCGAGGACGGCGAGACGATCTTGGATGAGAAGGTGATAGTTCCCTCAAAGCCGGGATATACCGTAAGACTTACGATAGATGCCGAAATGCAGGCAACAGCCGAGAAGTCTCTGGAAAAAGTGATAACCACACAGGCAGCAAAAGGCAAGCTGTCTCCGCAAAAGAACGACGGCGAGGACGCAAATGCGGGTACAGTGGTAGTAATGGATCCCCGCGACGGAGCTGTGAGAGTACTTGCATCATATCCCACGTACAATCTTAATACATTTTCCGAGGATATAAGCACCCTTGCGAAGGACGAGAAGAATACTCCGCTTCTCAACAGAGCCACAGGTGGTATATACGAGCCCGGTTCTACCTTCAAAATAGCAACAGCCGCAGCTGCACTTCATTATGGCGTTACAGACCTTGAAGAGATAATACGCGATGAAGGCGAATATGATTTTCATGAGACCTACAAGCCGCACTGCTGGATATACGATGCTCAGGGAAAGACGCACGGAGATCAGAACATAGTCGATGCCATCATGAACTCCTGCAACTACTTTTTCTTTGAGATGGGCAAGAGGCTTGGTATAGACAACATAAATAAATTTGCAAGCTCCCTGGGACTGGGCGTAAAGACGGGTATCGAGACGGGCGAATCGGTAGGAATACTTGTAAGCCCTCAGTACATGGATGCCAACGGACTTGCATGGAATCCCGGCTATGTTCTTCAGGCGGCGATAGGTCAGCAGCACCTTTTCACACCGATACAGATAACATCCTACATCTCCACCTTCCTCAACGGCGGAAAGCGTTATCGTGCACATATTTTTGACAGCGCAAGGGATTACGCCTCTGATGAGATGATAGAAGGATATGAGCCTGCGGTGCTTTCCGAGACGGTTATACCGGAAACAACGGTGAATGCACTCAAAGAAGCCATGAGACGAGTTGTTGATGACGGTACAGCATCGTCTACCTTTATAAACTACAAGTATCCCGTAGGGGGAAAAACAGGTACGGCACAGGTATCAAACGGATCTGACAATGTAATATTTGTCGGATTTGCGCCATATGATGATCCGGAGATAGTTGTAACGGTAATATTGGAGCATGGCGATCTTTCGAGAAATGCGGCGACTGTTGCAAAGGACATATTTGACTGCTATTTTGCGAAGCTTTACCCCGATGATTTTGCAACAGCCGAAACAGATTCCGGGGACAATACGGGAGACACTTTCGAATCCGATGAAAACGGAGAAATGACGGATGAAAGTCCCGCGGTGACGGAAGAAAACGGGGAAGCTCCCGCGCAGGTCACGGAAAGCACCGACATGGCAGAAGGTAACGGCTGAAGCTGATCCGATGCTGCAGGTAAAAACGTATCAACAGATAACGATAGACATCCCCCGACGGGAACGAGATATGTCGGGGGAATTTTTTGTAAGTCCGGGCATGATGAAAGCGTGAAGCGCAGTAACTCGGGAACAGCGATATATGCGGATCTTCCCGATAACTCCAGATTATTGTCGGATGGTGTACGTACAAGGGCTTGTATAGGCTATAAATCGGTAAAAAAACATTGTTTTATCACACGGAAAACACACAATGAAAGTATAATATCATCTTGAAAAAGTATTAAAAATGGGAAGTATGTTTTTTCGTCAGAAAACTGTGCGGCAAAGACTCTCCAAAGTACGATATCTGTGTAAAAGTATGCTTCCGTGTATCTGCAAAGGAAGGAATGAGCGCAACTCTATGGAAAGCAAAACAGAAATTTCCGAAAGCACCGTGAAAATGTCAAGCGGAACAGAAATGGGAACAACCGCAACACCCTTCGCACCGCCCGCGCCTTCGGGTACTAAAAAGTCAAAAAAGGCCAAGAAGGAAGACAAGGACGCGGGACTTACCGAGGAGGAAAAGAGGCTTCGCGAGGAGCAGAGAAAGCGTGCGGCGAGGAAAAAACGCAAAAAGCTTATAAAGACAGGCATCATTCTGCTTATCATTCTCGGCGTGATCGGCTTTATCGTATGGAAGTTCATAGATATAAAACGCCGTGAGGAAGCTGCCAATACCCTTGTTACATATACGGTCGAACGAAGAACCATCACGGAAAAGCTCTCCGCCACGGGAACGCTCCAGCCTGTGGATTCATACACCGTTACAGCCAAGGTGAGAGGCGATATAATTGCCGCATACTTTGAAGAGGGTGACGAGGTCAAAAAGGATGATGTTCTTTATGTCATAGATTCGGATGATATGAGCTCAACGGTAAGACAAAGGGAGATGAGCCTTGAAAAGGCAAAGAAGACTCTCAAGGATCTTAAAGAAAAGAGAAGTGAGCTGGAAGCATCCTCCGATCTTACGGGAACGATCCTCAAGCTGTATGTGGAGGAAGGTGATACTGTGCAGAAGGGCAGTGTCATTGCGGATATAGTGGATAACGAATCCATGCTGATAGATATTCCCTTCCACGCGGATCATGCGGCAATGATGGGACCGGGTACTGCTGTCACCCTGATAATAGACGGCTCCGGCGAAAGGCTCGGCGGTACTGTCACGGAGGTATCATCTATCACGGAAACAAACCCCTACGGTGCGCCCATAAGAGATGTTACCGTAAGAGTGTCAAATCCCGGCGGTATTGACAAGACGACAAAAGCCATCGCCGAATGCGGTTCGGATATAACAAGCACCGACATCAGCACATTCTACTATAATGTGGAGGAACAGCTGACAGCGGAATACGGCGGCGAGATAAAGACTCTGAATATAAAAGAAGGCGGAAGAGTCTATGACGGTCAGATCGTAATTGTTTTTGACGAGGATTCCCTTGAAGACCAGATAAAGGATGCGGAGGATAACCTTGAGACCGCACAGATGAATTACGATGATACCATAGATACTCTCGGCGACTATGAGATAAAAGCACCCATCACGGGAACTGTTGTGGAAAAGGGCTTCAATGTAGGTGAAAGCATAGACGTCACGACAGGTAATGCGACGGTTGCGATAATCTACGATCTTTCGGCTCTCACCTTTGATATGGCTATAGACGAGCTTGATATCTTCTCCATAAAAAAGGGGCAGGTGGTAGAGGTCACAAGTGAAGCTCTGAGCGATGTTTTCTACGGTGAGATAACAAAGATATCCAAGGTAGGTACGGTCATAAACGGAACAACGACCTATCCCGTAACAGTAACGATAACAGACTCGGCGGCATTGGAAAAGCTACTTCCCAACATGAATGTTGATGCCGAGGTAACTGTAAACAGAGTTGAAAATGTACTTGCTATCCCCACGGGCGCGGTTGCAAGAGGCGGAACGGTCAAGGTAATAAAGGATCCTGAAGCCGTGATAAAATATCAGGAAGAGAAAGCTGCGCAGCAATCAAAGAACAGCAAGGACAAGGCAGCCGTAAATACGGAAAAGAAGAATTCTCAGACAACGAAAACACCTGTCGACAAAGTAAACGGTCATTCCGAAGATATGCCGGCTATCGGCACAAACGGCAATACAAGACCGGATATGCCGACACCCGAAGGAACAGCAATGCCGGATATCCCCGAAGGAGTGATACCTGCAGAATCCGATACAAACAAAGCTCCCTTCGGCACAGATAACGGAAGCCGCGATGATATGCAAAGACCTGCCGTTTACGGATCAGCTCCCGCAGATACGGAATATGAGAGCATAAGAATAGAAACAGGCATATCTGACGATGATTTCATAGAGGTCATTTCCGGACTTGAAGAAGGTGACATGGTCATTATTGAACAGAATCAGGCATCCAATTCCGGCTTTGGTATGATGGGTATGGGAATGCCCGGAATGGGTGGAATGCCGCCCGGAGGCGGAATGCCCGGAGGCGGAATGCCCGGAGGCGGAATGTCCGGAGGCGGAGCAAACCGCGGCGGCATGGGCGGCGGAATGCCGAGATGATGAGGTGTACCTATGATAACACTTAAGGATGTATACAAGATATACTACATGGGTGACAACGAGGTCCGCGCCGCCGATGGAATAAATATGCATATCACAAAGGGAGAATTCGTGGCGATAGTCGGACAGTCGGGATCGGGTAAATCCACCTGTATGAATATAATCGGATGCCTTGATACTCCAACCGAGGGTACATATCTCCTTAACGGCATAGATGTTTCCACAATGAATGATAATGAGCTTGCGGAGATAAGGAACAAGATGCTCGGATTTATCTTCCAGCAGTACAATCTTATCCCGAAGCTTACGGTACAGGAAAATGTCGAGCTACCTCTTCTTTATGCCGGCATCCCCTCGGATGAACGACATGAGAGGGCAAGATATCAGCTCAAGCGCGTAGGACTTGAAGGCAAAGAAAAGAATTACCCGGCACAGCTTTCGGGCGGACAGCAGCAGAGAGTCTCCATTGCCCGTGCGCTAGCAGGTGAGCCATCCGTTATACTTGCGGATGAGCCGACAGGCGCGCTCGACTCAAGAACAGGCAAGGAGGTCATGGAA
Source organism: Oscillospiraceae bacterium (assembly GCA_015065225.1). Classification (GTDB taxonomy): domain Bacteria; phylum Bacillota; class Clostridia; order Oscillospirales; family CAG-382; genus SIG622. The sequence continues at coordinate 17,919 of SVQR01000030.1, forward strand.
TTCCTCAAAAAGCTCAATGATGAAGGTAATACGATAGTACTCATCACCCATGACAACTCGATCGCCGTCAGCGCAAAAAGGATAATCAGGCTTCACGACGGAAAGATAGTATACGACGGACCTTCCGACGGACCGGGGGCTGTTGTAAACTCAAACGTATCCTTTGCCGACGATCCGCTTCTTATAAAACAGCGTGAAGAGGCAAAACGCCGTGACGAGGAGTATAAGAAGGCTATGGCAAAGGGAATAACCCACGAGGAATTTGAATCCTATTATAAGGAGCTTCGCAAGAGGGAAGGATCGAATTTAAAAACAGAGGCATCACCTTTGATAACGGACGCAGATATCGTCAAGGCAAAGGATGAAGATCCTCTTTCCACTGTGACAAAGCTTTTGGAAAGATCGGAAGGTATTCACAGAGGGAACAGCGAGGGAGGTGGCACACAATGAATGCTTTTCAATGTTTTGTGCTTGCCCTCAAGAGCCTTGCGACAAGTAAGCTAAGAGCTCTTCTGACAATGCTGGGCATGATAATCGGCGTTGCGGCGGTCATCATAATAATGAGCCTTGGAAACGGTGTTACAAACGAAGTGTCCACAGCTTTTGACAGTATCGGAACCAACACCATAACGGTAAGCATTATGGGCAGAGGCTCATCAAGAAGTATATCCGCGGACGAGATGTATGAAGCGGCATATGAAAACAGTGACAGCATCAAGGCTATATCCCCGACGGTAGAGGTCAACGGTGCTGTGAGGATAGGCAGCGAGAGCTATACTCCGACGGTCACAGGTGTCGGTGAGGATTACCTTACCATAAAGACATGGGATATGGCCGAGGGAAGATTTATAAACTATATAGATACAAAAGACCGAAAGAGAGTCTGTGTCGTGGGAGCATATTACAATTCCATGGAAGCCTTTGACGGCGAGGCTCTCGGAAGCACACTCAGGATAAACGGCTATGATTTCACCGTTGTGGGTGTTATAGAGAATCAATCAGACGATTGGGAAGACGACTCAAGCTCGGACAACATGGTGCTCGTTCCGTATTCCACAGCGGCAAAGCTTCTTTCAAAAACATCGCAGATAAGTTCGTATACGATACTTGCTCAAAACGAAGATACTGTCGATGAGGCAAAGCTTGCGATGGAGAACCGGCTTTATAAGACGTTTTCCGACGATTCGGCGTATATGGTAATAAGTATGTCCGAGGTGCTGGATATCTTCACCGAGATCATGGATACAATGGTATTGGCTCTTGCACTTATCGCAGGTATATCGCTTCTTGTTGCGGGCATAGGTATTATGAATATAATGCTTGTTTCCGTTGCGGAACGTACCCGTGAGATAGGTATAAGAAAAGCACTGGGTGCAAAGCCCGGTCACATAAAGCTTCAATTTGTCATTGAGGCAGGTACGACAAGCACAATAGGCGGTATAATAGGAATAATCCTGGGGGTTATCATCGCAAGAGTTCTCGGTAACTCCTTTGACATGGATTGTACTCCGACGATAGCATCTATACTGACCTCCTTCGGGGTTTCGGTGCTGATAGGAGTCGTATTCGGATTCCTTCCCGCAAACAAGGCGGCAACGCTCAACCCGATAGATGCTCTCAGAAATGACTGAGCGGGAGTACGGAATGAAATATACTTGCTTTAAATCCAATATAGATCTAAACGGTCGTGATCGTGAAAGGAATGATCATCAGAATATGAAAAGAATAATAAAACTCCTGACTGCGGCATCGCTGCTCGGATGTATGACAGCATCACTTTTTGTTGCATCGGCTGCAGCTCCCGAGGAAGCGACCATGCCTTCGGAGCAGGAGATAATCACCACCGTGGGGATACTCGGCATAATGAACGGTGACTATTACGGCGATCTGCATCTTGACAGCTATGTCACAAGGGCGGAATTTACCAAAATGGCACTTTGCACATCCGCGCTCAAGGATTCGGCGAACAAGTCGAGTCAGATATCGCCATTTTCCGATGTGAAGCCCACGCATTGGGCATCGGGATATATCGTTACGGCGGTATCCAACAATTATATACGCGGATATGTTGACGGAACATTCAGACCCGACAGACAGGTCACCCTTGAGGAGGCGGCGACCGTCATTCTCAGAATACTCGGCTACAGCGAGCTTGATTCGGGAAAGTACCCCGATTCCCAGCTTGCAAAATACGAGGAGCTGAATCTTGACAACATGATAATCGCCCAAAGAGGCGAGCCTATGACAAGGCGTGATTGTATGTATCTCATGTACAACGCGCTTTGCTCCGAGACGAAATCCGGTGTGACACACTGTCAGACTATCGGGCACACGACAGACTCCAACGGCAGGATAGATTACCTCAACCTCATAAGCGAGAACATGGAAGGCCCTGTCACCGTAGATGCCGGCGGATCCTATACGGAGAAGGTAGGCATTGAGTTTGCAAGAGCAACGTTCTACAGGGACGGTGAAGCTTCGGATGCTTCGGAGCTTCGGCTTTATGACCTTGTTTATTACAACAGAGATGTAAGGACGATATGGGCGTATTCGGACAAGACCATGGGTACGGTGAATTCCGTTTCCATAGCCGGTATTACCAATACTTCTCCGGATTATGACGGCAAGGCGGCGACATCAAGCACAGGATATGCAACATCTCAGACCACATATTCAAGCACAACGACAAACCCCGACGGCAAGGTAACATCCTCAAGTCAGCAGAGTTATGCTACAGGCGGTGCAGGTACCGATACATATACAAGCACCGGCGGAGATACTACCCGCGTTACCACCACTACCACTTCGGCTCCTTCATCCAACAGCATAATAGTCGACGGAGCAACATACAAGCTCTCCACCGATGAAGTGATACGCAAATTCTCATCCTACGGCGAGCTGAAATGCGACGATTTCGTGATGCTGATGCTTGACAAGGACGGAAATGTGGGAGATGCGGTCATCGCCGACAGAGCAATGTTCGACACCTATATAACGGATGAAGAAGACAAATCATCCATAATAGGCGCAAGCCTTAAAGGCCCTTACACGGTAACAGATCCTGACAAACTCGAGCTCCCCTTTGATGCACAGACCGCGGAATACTATGTCGGCGGCAAGAAGATAAGCGGAAACAAGCTTGAAAAGTATGATGTATATTACTACTCTGTTCCGTTCAGATCGGTGTGGGCATACAGGGAATCCGCATCCGGTATAGTTGATTCGATATATACCGGCGATGTCGTTACAAAGTCGGATAATTACAAAGGCAACCCTCCGATGTACAGTGATACGATAATAGTCAGCGGAAAGACATATTCTCTCGGAAATGAGAAGGTAAAATATAAATTCTCCGCATACGGCGAGATAACCGTTGATGATTTCGTGCTTCTTCTTATGGACAAGGGCGGAAATGTTGCGGATGCCGTGATCCTTGACGGAGAGACGGACAGCTTCCTTGACGAGGAAGATCGCATAGAGATAATGGATTCCACCCTCAAAGGACCGTATACGGCTATGGGCATGGAAACTGTTGCGAAGGCGGTATCCTTCGATCTTGAGAGCGCGGAAATATTCTACGGCACAAAGAAGCTTTCTCCCTCCGATATAAGAAAATACGATATCTTCTATTATTCCGAGCCCTTCAAGTCCGTATGGATATACAGAAACACCGAGATAGGCATAATAGACTCCGTAAACGTATCCGGTGTAACATCCACCTCTACCAGATATGAGGGTACGGCGGCGATCTCCGGCGGCATCGTACTTTCAGGCAAGAA
>SVQR01000229.1 GCA_015065225.1 Oscillospiraceae bacterium
ATTACAGAAGCGGCGATCGCAAGCAAGAATGAGGAAGTAATGACTTTCATCACGACCGTCGAGGATTCCAAGCTCAGCGGTGATGCAAAGATCAACTTTATGCTTGACAAGCAGATACCAAGGCTTGAAAAGTACGGTTTTGTAAAAGCTCTGGCTCGCGAATGGCTCTGGCTTGGAAGAACATATTGTATTGAAGAAAAATATGACAAAGCCTTTGAAGCTATCGAAAAATCAGAAAAAATACTCGAAACTTCCGACGTGTATAGTGCCCTCATTTTTAATGCCAAAAAATGGGTGGCAAGACTTAGAGAATATTATAAAGACAAAAAGAAAAAGCATTACATCATTCAGTGTTTAGCCGAAGAATTGCACTATATAGACGGCATGCCAAGATATTGGGTAAATCATGATTGCGGGACGGGATACCTTTCTTCTGTAAATCATCATACAAGTTACATTTTCCGTAATTCCTCAATGTGTGACGGACATTACTTTGCAGACATAAAAGTCGGTGAAACGTTTGTCGGCTCGGACGGAACAACGCTGACATTCGCATCAGACAATGAAATGGTAGCTACTCCGGCAGGAATATTTGAAGGCTGTCAGCTTTGGATAACAAAGTATTGGTACGAATATGAAGGTAAAACGACTTGTAAGAGCTATTACAAAGACGGTGTCGGCATTGTCAAACACGAGCGCGTCAATTCAGGCATAACCGATATCCGTGTTTTGAAATCATATAACATCAAAGGCGGAAAAGGACTTTTGCCTTTCTATAGGGGCAACTCTTGGGAATATGTTGCCGAATATACTCCCGAAACAATAGTAGTAGATCTGAAATACGAAGTAACTTTTGCAAATGAAGAAAAAGTCATTATTTCAGGCTGGGATGAAACAGAACGTCTGAAATATGATGAAAACTCATGGATTGAAAACATTCGTAATATAAGAAATGAATACTGTAACAGCAACCGCTGGTACGAATGGATATGTGACGTTTCTCCCGCTATTGAACGCGCCGAAAAGCTTGCAAAAACATCTATGGAGAAAGCACATACGAAAGCCGCCGCTTCCGTTGCCCGCAGAATAATGGCAACAGATGTAAAGTTCTCGCCCGATTCTACCACAACCGGACATTGGAATTTCTTTGCAAGGAACGAAATAAGAAATAAAAACGGAACTTTAACCATCCAGCACAACGGTGCTTGGTCTTTTGAATGGAAGATAACAGGCAACTTAGGAATAGCAGGACAGCCGGTACTTTATAATGACATCTACGGCATACTGCAGGATGCAACAAACTGTATTTGGTCTGGTGAGTGGCGTATCGGTGCATCTCCTATTGTGGAATATACACAATACGATAGAAATATCAAAACTCAAATTACTTGCACAGACAGCGGAACTGTTACAACAAAGGCAGGTACTTTTGATAATTGCCTTAAACTAAGCCTTGACATTAGCGGTATGACTGACGGATGGAACTATCGCGGCGGAAACAAGGTCTATTACTTTGCTGACGGAATAGGAATCGTACGTATTGAAAACGAATATTGCGGAGGCACACGAACTGCGGTATATGAGCTTACGTCATACGAAGGAAAAGGCGAGGGTTACATGCCTATGACAGACGGACTTGTGCGCCGATACGATGCAATAGGTCTCACCGACGGATTTGTAGGCAGTGCTGTATATACGTACGTTGCCGACTCCGATGGAGACATCATAATCTTCAGCGACCGTACCGGAATAAGAGAAACACCGCCGCCAATCACTCTGTACAGCGCAATTCAAGACGAAATGCTTGAAGATAAGCTTTGGAACAGCGACAACCACAAGGAAAGCCGCGTCCGCCACGACGTGAACAATTTCCACCTTATATGTCACTTCTTTGGACGTCCATCAAGATATTGGGCAAGACCCGACAAGGGCGTTGCATGGAACAAATACAAGCTCAATGTTATGGAAGGACTCAACATGGATGGAAAAGTGCCTGATGCTTGGTTGGGATTATATGCAATAACCTGTTTCAGAACCGCCTGTGCATCATTCGGAGTTAAAGATATCGAAGAAGGTTACAAATGGCTCGACAAGGCATTCGAAGTATTTCCCGAATGGGAAAAGTTCTCTAATGGAGATGAACTCGATGTGGGACATCCGCTGATATACGGCGGTATAAAACTCATCAAAGGGAAAGACAGAATCAAACTTCCTGACGGTAGAGAGGAACCCATAACTTATGATTGGATGTTTAATGAACATATCTCGACTATGTATTATGGACTGACCGCAAAACATGGCTGGGAATGGTTCGACTGTGTTCGAAACGAAGAACGCTACAAGAAATACGTCGACAGAGCAAAAGAATTAGCAAAATAAAAAATACAGGCTTTCGCCTGTATTTTTTTATTACAAATTAAGGGATATGGGCTAAGCCCATATCCCTTAAAATCATACTCTGTCTTTTGTTTCCTGTGTGATCTTTTCGATGAAAGCTTCGAGTGTCATCGTCTCTGTCTGTGCGGTATCGCGGTTACGGATAGATACCGTTCCCTCTTCAACCTCTTTCTGTCCGATGATTACCATATAGGGTACTCTGTCAACCATCTGTGCCTCACGGATCATATAACCGATCTTCTCATTTCTGTTGTCAAGCTCACAGCGAACCTTTGCATTTCTGAGTGCTTCGTATACCTTGTTACCGTATTCAGCACTCTTCTCGGATACGAGAAGCACCTTAGCCTGAACGGGAGCCAACCATACGGGGAACTTACCTGCAAAATGCTCGGTAAGAATACCGATAAATCTTTCAATAGAACCGAAGCATACGCGGTGGATCATAATAGGTCTCTGCTTTTCGCCCTTTTCGTCAACGTAATCAAGCTCAAAGTTGAGAGGCATCTGGAAGTCGAGCTGGATAGTACCGCACTGCCATGTTCTTCCGAGCGTATCTTCGAGGTGGAAGTCGATCTTCGGTCCGTAGAACGCACCGTCGCCCTCGTTTATAACGTAAGGCATATTGAGCTTGTCAAGAGCTGCCTTAAGTCCCTCTGTTGCCGCTTCCCAGTCCTCGTCGCTGCCCATGCTGTCCTCGGGTCTTGTGGAAAGCTCAACCGTATACTTAAATCCAAACTTGCTGTAGACCTCGTTGATAAGGTGAACAACGCCCATGATCTCGTCTGTGATCTGCTCACGTCTCATAAAGATGTGTGCATCGTCCTGAGTAAAGCAACGCACTCTGAAGAGTCCGTGCAAAGCACCCTTAAGCTCGTGACGGTGAACAAGTCCAAGCTCGCCGACACGGAGAGGAAGCTCTCTGTAGCTATGAGGCTGACTGCGGTAAACCATAACGCCGCCGGGACAGTTCATGGGTTTTACGCAGAACGTCTCCTCGTCGATCTCTGTTGAATACATATTATCCTTGTAATGATCCCAGTGACCGCTGGTCTCCCAGAGGTGACGGTTCATAATAAGGGGAGTTGAAACCTCAACGTAATTTTCACGTGTATGAAGCTCACGCCAGTAGTCGATAAGCGTATTCTTCAAAAGCATACCCTTGGGCAAGAAGAAGGGGAATCCGGGAGCCTCGTCTGCCATCATAAAC
>SVQR01000230.1 GCA_015065225.1 Oscillospiraceae bacterium
GTATAACTACTCCCCACACAGAAAGGACATTGCCAATGCAAAACATATGTGCCATTGCGGGGCCTACCGCATCGGGTAAGACTGCTCTTGCCGTGGAACTTGCACTACGTCTCGGTGGCGAGGTGGTGTCCTTCGACTCCATGCAGGTGTACACGGATCTCGCCGTAGGTACCGCAAAGCCCGATATGGATGAACGCCGAGGCGTTCCCCATCATCTGTTTGATCTGCTCCCTCCGGGAGAGGACTTTTCCTGCTCTGATTTCTGCACTGCCGCACGTCCGGTGATCGGGGATATTGCAAATAGGGGCAAACTGCCCATCCTTTGCGGTGGCACGGGACTGTATCTCGATTCACTCCTGCAGGGTGACGGACTGTCCGCCGCAGGTGCGGATGAGTCTATCCGCCAAAAGTATAACGAAATGGCACAAGCCGAGGGAAACGAAGCAGTTCACGCACGGCTTGCCGAAATCGATCCCGACAGTGCCGCACAGATCCATCCCAACAACGTAAAACGTGTGATCCGTGCCATTGAGATATACGAGCTGACGGGCATCACCAAGACCGAATGGGACAGACGTTCCAAGGAGATCACCGGGGAGTACAATGCCGCAGTTCTTGTGCTGACCTTCCGCGACCGCGAGCTGCTCTATGACCGCATCGAGCACCGTGTTGACGTTATGATGAAGTCCGGCATTGTAAAAGAAGCGGAGATGCTGTACAAGGCAGGTGTACTCCACTCGGGTAAGGGTGTATCTCAGGCGATCGGGTATAAGGAGTTTGTTCCCTACTTTGAGGGTACGAAAACTCTCGCAGAGGTGCGTGACGATATCGTGCTTGCCACACGTCATTATGCCAAAAGGCAGATCACGTGGTTCTCCCGCAGGGGTAAGGAATCTGCGATCTACGTCGACAAAGGCGGTGTCGTACGTGCGCTTTCGGATATTGCCGATGAGGCAGAGACGAGAATTAGGAAAATAATAAAATAATGATAATACTTTCAAGCAAGGGCAATCCGTACGGTCTGTCCTTGTTTACTGTTACACTTCTGAAAATGTCAATAAAAAACATTTTTGTACTTGACATTGACGCAACGTAAAGTGGTATTATATAATAAAAGGGGTGAATATATGGAAAAACAGAATTTAATCGATATAAGCGAAGTATGCAATATGTTCAATACCACTTCCAGAACGCTCAGACATTACGAGGAAAAGAAAATCATCGAAAGTACGACTGATGGCTTTTCTAAACGCCGTAAATATACGGGCACGCAAATAGATAATATAAGGAACGTATTTGTACTCCGTTCTCTCGGATTATCAATTAAAGATATACTGCAACTTCAGCAAGAGAACGTGAACTTGAAAGATACAGTGATCCTGAAAAGAGCAGAAATAATAGCTTCTATTGAAAAACGTATGCGTGAAATAAACATACTAAATGATGCAATTTCAGTAATAGAAGCCGGAGAGAACATATTTGATTATAAAGCAAAGTCGGATATTTCAATTGACCCGGAACTAATCCATATAACTCAAGAATGTTCTGATGCAATAGTCTTCGGTCAAACAGAAAAGCTGTACGGATATTTGAGTGAGAATATGCTTCGCCTTATGCCACGTGACGTTTATGAGAGATCAAGAAAAGATACCGTATCACCTCTTGGTGATTTTGTGTCTTTCGAAAGAATAGAAGCCGATCCAAAATATCCGAATAGAATATACAGCTTTGTAAAGTATAGATATCTTGAGCTTAAAATAACCCTTGTGTTCAATGATAAAGAAATCGACGGGTTATGGCTCAGCTATTATAACAACAACAGCAGGTGATATATATGAAATCCAAAAGAATTGTTTTGGGGTTGTGTTTGACTTCATTCATTCCGTTATTAACATCGTGCCGTGTTAATTGGTTTGACAGACAATATGACGTTCCTTGGTATTATGTCGCAATTCCCGTTATCATATATTGTACAGTCGTATGCATAATAGCACACATCTATATTATGTCCGGAACCTATATTTGTCCGCAGTGCCATAGGGAGATAAAGCTGAAATGGTATCAGATATCTGCGTATGTACATTTAAACAGTGAGAGATTGGTGAAATGCCCTGCCTGTAAAAAAAGAAGCTTTTGCAAAAGGAAACGGAGGAACAAATGAAACTATACTACATTATTTTGATTATTTTGTGTACAGCCTTCTCAATTGTATTTTGTGATCACATAAATATTACTATGGCATCTTTATTACCATTGTTTCTGATGATGTTATCTGTTTTTCAATCTGTATATTTTCACAATCACAGAGAAAAAAAGGACTTTAACATAAATAATGATTCCCCTCTCACCGAAAAAGAATGGGAAAAAGTCGCAGTATATATGCGAAATTCTTACATGATCGTTACGCCTTTATTTGTTCCGTTTGTTATGTTCTTTACATCATGGGCAAAAGCAATATCCATCATATTGTACCTTATTGGTTTTGTGGGGGGAATGCTTTACTATCGTTTACGGTATCACAAAGAAATAAAAAGACGAGTATCTGATGAAATGACGGAATTAAAGGAACAAAAGAAAAAAGAGGAGCTTGGAAAATGGAAATAATAAAGATTTCGTTCTAACCTTCATTATTGTATTGAGGAATACTTCCAAAAAATTTATATAACCGGTGGTCGATGACTGCCGGTTTTTTACAACCGTTGGTTTCAAAGATTAGATAATTGTCTAATCAGTATTGACAAAAAGTGATTAGATAGATATAATATCAGTACAGGGTACCCGATAACCAATGGAGGTAATATTATGACAGTAACAGAACTTATGGAAAGCATGAAAGCTATAGTCGACGGCTACGACAGTTCCTTTGCAAAGCGAATGGAAGAACTTCCAAAAGAAGCAAAGACCGAGCGAAAGGCTCTGCATATACAGCTCGGAGCGAGTAGTCTTGTATGCAGAGCAGGACTTCTTGCGTATACTGCAGATCCGGAGAATACAGTGATCCACGAACGCCGCATCGAGCTGTGTCTTCCACATGACAGCAAGGACTACACTGTGTACTCCGCACTTGAAGAAGATGACCGCCGTCTTGCTTCAGTATATCTTGATACCATCAACTATATGGTGTATGGATTTTTGCAGCGGTACGAAAATGAGCTTGCTATGGCAAAAGATGAGAGAAATGACGATACCGTTTTTAAGCTTACTTTGCAGATCAACACTATAAAAGCGGTGCTTGATGATCTTCGTGCGTGGTGGGCAGAGCACGGTTGTGCAGAATTTGAGGTGTAATATGAAAAATGAGAATTTTTTTGACATAGCAAGGGATGCAATAGAGGTTGAAGTCCAAAAGCTTGAAGCCTTTACCGATGAACTCGACCATGATCTCACAAGAAAACGTGAGATGATCGCTGAATACAAATGTGCCAAATATCGTCATGCTGGCATGACAAACATATCAGCAAGATTTTATTTCTGCAACAAATTCGGATACAAGTATGAAAAGCAGTATTATCAGCTTCCCGACGTGTGGGAGCTTGTAAAGGAAGATTCCGCATTCTTTGAGGCAGTAGACAACGCACCCGAAGATG
>SVQR01000031.1 GCA_015065225.1 Oscillospiraceae bacterium
CGGTGCAGTAAACGGCACATCGGCAACAACCTATTCACCAAACGATCTCTTAAATCGTGAACAGGCGGCAACAATGCTGACAAGAGTGTTTAAGCGTGTAACGCTTCCCGGCTGGACACTTGCAACCGATTCACAGTTTACCCTGAATTATACAAAGCCTGCCCCCTTTGCGGACGATTCAAAAATATCAGCGTGGGCAAAGGATAGCGTTTACTTTATGGCGGCTAATGGTATAATCAATGGTGTTGGTGACAACAAGTTTGCACCTCAGAACACAACAACAGAAGAACAGGCAAAAGGCTATGCTAATGCAACAAGAGAGCAAGCCCTCCTGATTGCCGTTAGAATGGTTGAAAATCTCAAATAAATGATTGATACATACGGGGCGGTTTTCAAGCCGTCCCGTTAATTTTTAAGGAGGATAATTTAATGAGTGAAGATTTTAAGGAAGTAGAACACAACAAGGAAATGCTGAAAAAGATGCTGAAAGCAAAGTTTGATTTTTCGGTTTTATGTTCCGATATTGAGGCTATTCAAATTAAGTAATGGGTTTAATACCAACCCCCTTGACAAATACCTGATTTAGTTATATAATATTTAAGATAAACAATGAAAGGCAAGGCAAGACAATGGCAGATATCAACGTAAGCGTAAGAAAACTGGTAAAATACGGTCTCGACAAGGGATTCTTTGAAAAGAGAGACGAGATCTATATAACAAATCTCATTATGTCGGAGCTCGGGATGGATTCGATAACAGATGAATCCGCGTCCTTTGAGGGCGATGTGAATCTCGAAGAAACACTGGGGGACATTCTCGATTATGCCGCAGAAAAGGGCATTATCGAGGACAGCATCACATACAGAGACCTCTTTGATACAAAGCTCATGGGACTTATGATACCCAGACCGTCCGAAGTTACGGACAAGTTCTATTCTCTTTATGAAAAGTCTGCACTTGATGCTACGGACTACTTCTACAAGCTCTCCTGCGACAGCGATTACATAAGACGTTACAGAATTGCAAAGGATGTCAAGTGGGTAACTCCCACCGAGTACGGCGATCTTGATATTACCATCAACCTTTCAAAGCCGGAGAAGGATCCTAAGGCTATTGCGGCGGCAAAGAATGCTCCTCAGGCAGGTTATCCCAAGTGTATGCTCTGCCGTGAGAATGAGGGTTATGCAGGTCGTGTAAATCACCCTGCACGTCAGAATCACAGGATCATTCCGCTGACCATCAACGATACTCCCTGGTGCTTCCAGTATTCTCCTTATGTTTACTACAACGAGCATTGTATTGTTTTCAATTCCGAGCATACTCCCATGTCCATAAATCCTGCGACATTCAGAAAGCTCCTTGACTTTGTAAAGCTGTTCCCGCATTATTTTGTAGGATCAAACGCAGACCTTCCGATTGTCGGCGGTTCTATTCTTACACATGACCATTTCCAGGGCGGTCACTATACATTTGCAATGGCGAAGGCTCCCGTTGAAACAAAGATTACATTCAAGGGCTTTGAGGATGTGGATGCAGGTATTGTTAAATGGCCTATGTCTGTTATCAGAATTGCGAGTGAGGATACAAACAAGCTTTGCGAGCTTGCAACAAAGATACTTGCGGCATGGAGAGGCTACACCGATGAAGCGGCATTCATTTTTGCCGAAACAGACGGTGAAAAGCACAATACCATTACTCCCATTGCGAGAAAGAATGGCGACAAGTATGAGCTTGATCTTGTACTGAGAAATAACATTACCACAGAGGAGCATCCCATGGGTGTATATCATCCTCATGCGGAGCTTCACAACATCAAGAAGGAGAACATCGGTCTTATCGAGGTTATGGGACTTGCTGTTCTTCCCGCAAGACTCAAGAACGAGCTTGCGCTTCTCGGTGAGGCTATTGTTGCCGGTAAGGATTACAAAGATGACGAAGTTCTCGGAAAGCACTATGCTTGGGTACAGGGCTTTAAGGGCAAGTATGCGGATATCAATGCGGACAATGTTACAAAGATACTTCAGGATGAAGTCGGTATCGTCTTTGCGAAGGTGCTTGAGCATGCAGGTGTCTATAAGAGAGATGATGCGGGCAAGGCGGCGTTCACTAGGTTTGTTGATGCGGTGAACGGTTGATATGATCCAATAAAAATAACAGATCCCGGTGGCGTAAACCATCGGGACCTTTTTATTGTTACCTTGCTTTTCTGTTCGTTTTGTTGTGTGCGGGTATTTTGTTTCCGGCGATTTGGGGACGCATTGCGTGATTTCTTCCGCCTTTTTCAAAGTTTTTGCAGTTTTTTCCGAATAACGGCATTTCACCTGCTTCCAGCTTTGCGACAGCTTCGTCATACTGCTCCTGGGTTATCTCGCCGTATGCAAGTTTTTCGGAAAGTGCAGTCTTTGCTTTTTCAAGCATTTCGGCTTTCTGCTCTTCGGTGAATTCGGGCATCTCGGGTCTTTCGGGCTTATCGCCCTTGTTTATACGACCGAAGCCTTTGCCGTTTCCGAAGAAAGGCATTTCACCTGCTTCCAGCTTTGCGATAACATCGTCATACTGTTCCTGAGTTATTTCGCCGTTTGCGAGCTTTTCGGAAAGCGCAGTCTGTATTTCCGCAAGCTTTGCAGCTTTTTCTTCTTCTGTAAGCTTCGGAGCTTTCTCTGTTCTTTCCTTCATTACAACAGCTGTTGCAGAAGCGTCATTGTCTGGAACAGATCTCCTTCCTCCCATAGCATAAACGCTTACGCTGCCGCACAGGAGCAAAGCTGCAAGAATTACTGCCACTGTGTTTCGTTTTTTCATTTAATTACCTCCATGTTGAGAATTTAAGCAGACATCGATGTTTAACCTGCACATATATTATAGTTGCCGAGTTTGAAGGGTCAATGGGAGATATGTGACGGCTTCCAAAAGTTTACATATATTTTAACTGAATAAAAAGAAAAATCAATTCAAAATAAATGTCAAAAATTATCTTTTTTATTGGATGCAGGAATACACAAACTCCGGTGGCACATCCATCCGTTCTGCGACCTGCTTCGGTGTCATTCCTTCGGCAAGAAAGCGTTTGCATACGGTTTTAATATCTTCCCCGACTTCTATTATATGCATATCCGGATCGTAGAATCTTACAACACGTTGTCCCCATGAATGTTCCTTTATCGGATGTACAAATTTAAGATCAAACTTTTTTATCTTTTCCGAAAAGGAATCAAAATCTTCCTCTTCAAAGTATATTTCAAAGCTATTGTTTTCAAAGGTCGTATTTTTATTATCAATAAATTCTGTCCAGCTATCAAGGGATTGCAGGCACAGACCACCGGTAAGAGTGACGTTTGCACCGAAGTCCATGATCTTATGAAGTCCGAGAACTTCTTTGTAAAACTCTACCGATCTTTCTATATCGCTCACGACAAGCAAAGGATTCTTTAATTTCATTAAATGTCACTTCCCAATCTTTTCTATAAGATATCTTCCAACCTGCACCATATGCTTCATTCCCGAAAGTGCAAGCTCACGGGGAAGTACATTTATAAAGTTACCTGCTTCATATGTGAAGTCACCGACATAGTCTATCTCTTTGAGTGCTTCCGTTATCTCGTCCCAGTCGCATATTCCGTAATAGGGCAGAGTGTGTGAATCCACCGTACCGTCAACATCGTGTACGTGGAGTGTGTGAAGTCTGTCATGTCCGAGCTTGCGGATGAATTCCGGGATATCTTCGCTTACAAGTGCCGCATGACCGATATCAAGGCAGGCAAACACTCTGGGACTTTCGAGGGTGTCGATGTATTTTACAAATTCCTCCGGCTCGGAGCAGGTGGAACGGTCTATCTTTCTCATTGATGCATTGGCTCTGTGTCTCCACATATTTTCAACGCAGATATTTATATCGTATTCCTCGCAATAGGGGAGGAGTCTTCTGTAGAACTTCATGTTCATCTCAAACAATTCTTCCGGTACGCCCTTTTTGAGATAATCAAGGTGCTGACAGGGGTGAACGACAATATATTTTATTCCCAGTGCCGCAGCATTTCTCATGGATCTTACGATGTCCCAAAAGATATTTTCCGTTTTTACCGGATCATCAACGCTTGACGGGAAGGGAGCGTGAGCCTGGTTGAACACAAGTCCCTTTGATTCGGCATAGGCACGTATTTCTCTAAAATACTCCTCGGTGCTTTCGGGACTTTCACCGTCAAAGTATTTTCTGAAAATATTGAAAAATCCGAAATCCAGGGCGTCAAAGCCTGCTTCGGCGGCGGCATCAATGGCCTCCTTTATATCGCCGTATTTTTTTATAAAGCTTGCGAATGCGGTTGATAACAGCATTTTTTGTACCATCCTTTATTGTTCTGGTTTTCGGCATAGCCGTATATGCATCATTATAGTCTTGCGGGCAAAAACATAAAACTATATTTTGTGACATGACATGGAAAAATATGTAAAAAGAAAAAGGAAGGTACATGACCTTCCTTGATTTCTTTGGTTGGAACTTAGATCTTTTCCTTTACCTTAGCAGCCTTACCTACTCTGTCTCTTACATAGTAAAGCTTAGCTCTTCTTACCTTACCTTCTCTTACGAGCTCTACCTTAACTACGTTGGGAGAGTGGAGAGGGAAAGTCTTTTCAACGCCGCAGCCGTATGCTACACGTCTTACTGTGAAGGATTCGGAGATGCCGCCGTTCTTCTTAGCGGTAACCGTGCCTTCGAAAAGCTGGATTCTTTCTCTGGAGCCTTCCTTGATTCTGTTGTGAACTCTTACGGTATCACCAACGTTGAATGCGGGAACTTCGCTCTTGATCTGCTCGCTTGCAAAAGCTTCAAGGATATTCATGAAACTTACCTCCTGTAACTGACATTCTTGCGGAGCTTGCAGAGGAATGCCGTGATTTTTATGTTCATACGGACAAAATGCCCATACATAACAGATGGATTATATCACATATATTTTTATTTTTCAAGTCTTTTTTGGAAAATTGATAGTTTGTTTACAATTGCCGCGTTACTGCTTTTTCCATGTTCCGGGCATGAATGTCAGAAGAAGCGGGAATATCTCAAGTCTGCCGAGAAGCATTGTGAGGGAGAGTATAAGGGTGGAAAAATCGTTGTAGATTGAGAAGTTTCCTGTAGGTCCTACTTTATTAAAGCCGGGACCTACGTTGTTTATGCAGGCTGCAACGGCGGAGAAGTTTGTCAGAAAATCAAAAGAGGGTTCGATCAGCGTCAGTGCGGCAAATATTGCTGTGTAGCACACCACGAAAAGAGCAAAGTATGTTGATACGCTGTGAAGTGTGGATTTGTCTACGGTTTTGCCGTCAAGACGTACTGCAGTTATAGCTCTCGGATGAAGCATATGGCGTATTTCGGAAAATATCATTTTGAAAAGAAGTACAATTCTTGATACCTTGAGACCGCCGCCGGTAGAGCCGGCACAGCCACCGATAAACATAAGAATAAGCAGTATTGTCTTTGAAAATTCCGGCCATAGGTCATAGTCAACCGTCGCAAAGCCTGTTGTGGAAATAATACTTGCAACGGCAAAGGATGAATGGCGTGCCGCTTCGGATATGCTGTCAAACTTGCTGACGATGTTCACACATATCGCTGCTGCGGAAGCAATTACTATACCGAGATAAGCCACAAACTCTGTACTTTTGAATGCGGTGAAGGACCGTTTGATAAGAAAATAATAATATAGGTAGAAATTGACGCCAAACAGTATCATAAATATTGTGATAACCCATTGAATATAAGGTGAATACCCGAGAACGCTATCCGCATTACAGCTGAACCCACCTGTTCCCGCAGTACCAAATGCGTGAATAAGGCTTTCATATAATGACATACCTCCGAAAAGGAGAAATACCGTCAGGATAAGCGTCATGGCAATATATATGATATATAGTATCTTGGCGGTATCTCTGGCTCTGGGGACTATCTTTCCGAACATGGGACCGGGCATTTCCGCTTTCATGACGTGAACGGAACGTTCGGGAAGCCCCGGAAGTATCGCCATGATGAAAACAAGGACTCCCATGCCTCCAACCCAATGAGTGAAGCTTCGCCACATGAGGAGCGACTTGCTCATTGTTTCGACATTTTCAATAATGGATGCACCTGTGGTGGTAAATCCGCTGACTGTTTCAAAGAATGCATCTATGTAGTTTGGTATCTCGCCGGTTACAAAGAAGGGAAGCGCTCCGAGAAGGGACATAAATACCCAGGCGAGAGCGACTATCGCAAAGCCTTCCTTGGCATAAAGAAGGTCATTTGAAGGTTTGCAGAATCTTGTGAGCAGCCATCCGATGCCGAGAGAGAGAAGTGCCGTTGCGCAGAATACGATAAGACATCCGTATTCACGGTAACAGAGTGCACATATTATCGGAACTATCATAAGAGCACCCACGGATGCACATATACGTCCGAGATAATTGAATACTAATTTTCGGTTCATGATTCTTTATTACGACCTTTCACTGTCTTGGCTGTTTGTCTATTATATCCGCAAGATCCTTGAGCTTTGCACCTTCGGCGATGATGACCACTCTGTCCCCGGGAAGTATTATGTCATCACCGTTGGGGATTATGTTCTTTCTTCCGCGGATTATACCGCCGATAAGAGTGTTCTTGTTTATGTGGAGCTCCTTTAATGGGATATTGCAGTATTCAAATTCGGAATTTGCAAAGAATTCCAGAGCCTCCGCTTTCCCGTCTGCGAGCTTATAGAGAGTTTCCACGCTGCTTCCGAGGGAGTTTTCAAGAGCTCTTGCATATCTTGTGTGGATGTCGGATACTATCTTTATCGGTGAAATTATGCTGTCTATGCCGAGCGTTTGAGCGATATTCATAAGCTCCGGCTTATTTACCTTTGATATTACCTTGGGGACATTATGGGAGGCTGCGAAGAATGCAAGAAGTATATTTTCTTCGTCCATTCCGGTGAGTGTTACGAATGCATCGGTGTCAAGAAGTCCTTCTTCCAGAAGTATCTCCTGCTTTGCGCCGTCACCGTGGATAACTATTGCCTGAGGCAATAGGGCGGAGACCTTCTCGCATATCTCACGATCCTTGTCTATTATCTTTACACTGCAGCCTGCTGTAAGAAGGTGTTTTGCAAGGTAAAAGGCTATCCTGCTGGCTCCTATTATCATGACACTGCGGGTTTCTTTTTGGTTTAGTCCCATCATCCCGAAGAATTTCATTGCCTCGGTACGCTGTGCGGTGATATTGATTCTGTCGCCGCTTTTAAGCACGAAGTTACCGTTGGGGATAAATATGTCTTCGTCACGCATGACGGTACAAACAAGGAACTTCGCATCAAACTTCTTTCTGATCTCCATGAGCTTCATGCCGTCAAGGGGAGAGTCAGGTCTGAGCTTCAGCTCTATCATCTCAAAGTTTCTGCCGGAGAAGGTTTCTATATTGAGTGCCGCGGGAAGTCTGAGCATATTGTAAAGCTCTTCTGCGGCAAGAAGATCCGGGTTGAGCGTCATTGAAAGCTCGAGCTGATCCTTCAGGAAACCGAGGCTCTTGTCGTTGTACTCGGGATTTCTTATTCTTGCAATGGTGTGCTTTGCGCCGAGCTTACGGGCAAGGAAGCAGCTGAGCATATTGAGTTCGTCAACGCCTGTTACCGCGACCACGAGCTCCGCATCGGATGTGCCTGCCTCTTCAAGTACATCGCTGTCGGCTCCGTTTCCGACTATGCACATTGCATCGTAAAGGGCGGAGAGCTCTTCTATTACATCCGGGTTCTGATCTATCGCGACAACGTCGTGACCTTCGCTCAAAAGGCTTTTCAGTACGGTAACACCGACTTTTCCGCAGCCTATGATTATGATCTTCATTATTATCAATCCTTTCGCCGAAAACGGCACAAATCTTCATTGTATGATATGTATAACGGCACGTCACCGTCTGTAACAATCTTTTATAATGAATCATTATAACACAATGATGGATGTATTTCAAGTGGTTTTGTATCGGTTTTACATAGTTTTAATGCCGGATGACGATATTTTGTGCGGATAAAGCCGTTTTTACGGTGATGTTTATGTGAAAATATGTGTTTGAATTTTAATCAATCGTAAAATTTTATTATTTTTTGGAAAAATCACAAAAATAATTGCTTTTTTTAATATTTTAGTGTATAATAGTAGTCGGAATAGTATCGGATAGTGTTTTCTTGCATTGCCAATGCATTGAGAATTACCCGAAAGGATGTATGGAGAGAAGTATGCAGAATATATTTCATGATCTTCACGATAGTGTTTGCTTTGACTACAGAAGCTCAGACGGCATGAAGCCGGAACACTTTCATTTTCATAGTCATTACGAGATATCTTTTGTCTTTGGCGGGAATCTTACAATAATCAATACGGGTGATACCATCAAGACGGACAAGCCTTGCATTATTCTGCACAGTCCGAACACCTTTCATGCGGTAATTGCGGAGAAGGGAGCGAGGTATAAGAGGTACAATATGTATTTCGATGATGAGTTTGCCTCGAAGTTCCCTGCCGAATATCTTAATGTAAGGCAAATATTCTCTACAAATTTCAGCGTTACCGAGCTTGGAAGCACGGATGTTGAGGAGCTGATGATATATATCGACCTTATCTTCGGTGCCGGTGATAACAAAAACAGACAGTGCCTTCTTTTTGCGTCGCTTATCAACAAG
Organism: Oscillospiraceae bacterium; assembly: GCA_015065225.1. Lineage (GTDB taxonomy): Bacteria > Bacillota > Clostridia > Oscillospirales > CAG-382 > SIG622. The sequence continues at coordinate 8,685 of SVQR01000031.1, forward strand.
CTGGGAGATTTTGTCGGTACTGCGAGAACGCTTGAAGGCAATGAGAATGTTTCGTACATAGAAAATGTTATCCAGTATATTGCGGAAAATTACGGAGAGCCTCTGACGGCGGGAGTCCTTGCGGATAAGTTCTATGTCAGCTCCGCAAAGCTCAACGCGGACTTCAAGGGGATGACCTCGGTCACACTCCACAAATATATAGTTACGGTAAGGCTTATCAATGCAAAACGCATGCTGATATCCGGCAAGTCCGTACTTGAGACCAGTGTTGAATGCGGATTCTTCAATGAGAGTCACTTTATAAGGACATTCAAAGAAAAGACAGGCATGACTCCGTCAAAGTACGCCAAAATGTTCAGTAAGGTGTAACTACGAGCCCAAAGAGCCGAGTATCTCGTTTATCTCATTTGCGCAGGCGGATATACCTTTTGAAAGAAGCTGTATGTCATATTCCGTCAGCGATGAGGTGTCGGCGTCCGTGACGGTACGTTGTTTTCCGTCATCGGAATATACGACGAGCATTCCGTTTTCCAAAATGAGAGTACACATATTTTCGGTGATGTCGGTCGTTTTACGCGATTTTTCGGTATGATTCACCGTGTCCGTGTATTCATAACGGGTATTTCGGGGAATATAATATGCGAAAAGAAGAAAAAGCGTCCCGGAACATATAAGAAATGTCAATCTGAGAAGGAGATCCTTTATTGCTTTTGCATTGGCTTTTGACAGTGTCGGCAATTTCATGTTGCTGCTCCTTTGTATATGTTTTTAGGGTATTATTTACATAAAACGGTTTTTTATTCCATGCTCCCGTTTGTTTTTCGGGGCATATCGTCAGAATAATATGAAAGGAAAGTCATAATGGCAAAGAAATCAAGAAAAAAACGTGCTTCATCTTCCCATGCCGAGGAAATAAAAGCATTGAGAATAATAGGCAGGATATTCAGTACCATATTGAGCGTTCTTCTGACCGTGATGCTTGTCGGTGTCATTGTAGGCGGTATCGTTGTATATGCATTCTGGGATTACTGTCAGGATTATCTTTTTGATGATGATTATGATATAGTGGATCTTCAGCATTCGCTTGATATGACCAGTAAGATATACTATCCGGTTTACTCCGATCTTGAGCGTACACAGCTTGTGGAGTATGTGGAGATGGAGGATCAGCGAATCCACGGCTCGGAAAACAGATTCTGGGCTCCAATTCAGGAAATGCCGGAAAATCTCAAAAATGCTTTTATCGCCATAGAGGACAAGAGATTCTATGAGCATGAGGGATTTGACTTCAACAGAACTGCGGGTGCGGCACTTCAGCTTCTCAAGGGCGACAAGAGCTACGGCGGTTCCACCATAACTCAGCAGTTGATAAAGAATATAACAAATGAGCGTGACAGTACCATTCAGCGAAAGGTCACCGAGATCTCAAGAGCCATTAGTCTTACAAACAAGAAGACAAAGGATGAAGTGCTTGAGATGTACCTTAATACCATTCCGCTTTCCCACGGCAACTACGGTGTTGCGGCGGCGGCAAATTACTTTTTTGACAAAGAGGTATCCGAGCTGACACTTGTGGAATGTGCGGCGCTGGCATCTATACCCAAGTCTCCCACAAAGTATGACCCGGAGAGAAATCCTGATGATAACTATGAAAGACGCTGCGTGGTTCTTACCGCGATGCGCGATCAGAAGCTTATCACGGAGGAAGAATACCTTGATGCATACTATACCGATCTTGTTCTGAACATCAACAGGGAAGATACTGTGGATATCGTACATTCCTACTTTACGGATGAGCTTCGCCGTGAGGTCCAGGAGGATCTTATGGAGGAATACGGTTACACAAAGGAATTTGCTCAGCAGATGATCCTTTCCGGAGGTCTTCAGATCTATGCGACGGTCGACCCTTATATCCAGCATATCATGGAGGATGTTTACGAGTCGGAGACTACCTTCAAAAAGGGTGCGGGTGAGGTACAGCCGGAATCGGCGATGGTCGTTATGGATCCTTACACCGGACACGTTCTTGGCATTGTCGGAGGAAGGGGTGAGAAGACGCGTAATCTTTCACTCAACCGCGCAACAATGAGCCGCAGGCAGATAGGTTCGGCGATAAAGCCTGTTTCCGTATATGCACCTGCAATGGATCTGGGTCTTATAGATTACGGTTCGGTGCGCGATGATACTCCTCTTGAATGGAACAGATCCATGGGAAGATACTGGCCGAAGAATGCTCCCAGCACATATGAGGGCAAGACCACCATGGAAAGAGCGATAATGGTATCCAAGAATACTGTTGCGGCAAAGCTTGTAAAGGAAATGACTCCGCAGTATTCTTATGACTTCCTTACAAAGAAGCTTGATGTTGAGAGCCTTGTTGAGGCGGATATTGCGATAGCTCCTCTTGCTCTGGGTGGTTTTACCTACGGTATGACGACTCTTGAGGTCGCAGGATGCTACACCATGCTTGCAAGCGGTACGGGCACATATTCCGAGCCGATATTCTATACAAAGGTGCTTGATAGCAAGGGCAATGTCATCCTTGATAACGATAAGCTCCAGCACCGTGAGGCGGTCATCGGTGAAGGAACATCAAAAATGATGACAAAGCTTCTTACAAGTGTTGTCAGCAGCGGCGGTACGGCAAGCAGCATAAAGCTTGACCAGAAATTTGATGTTGCGGCAAAGACAGGTACGACAAACGATAATAACGACGTATATTTTGTAGGTTATACACCTTATTATCTCGGTGCGACATGGTTCGGATATGATATTCCGAGATCCCTTGCCAAATTCGGCGGAAGCCAAGCTATGGTCGGATGGGAAGCGGTAATGACAAGGATACACGAGCGTGTGCTTGAACAGGAAGCGGCAAATGGCAGGGAGCTGCGCAAATTCAACTATGACGGTCTTACGCAGGCGAAATACTGCAAGGATTCGGGACTCAAGCCCGGTCCGTACTGTTCGATGGATGTGCGCGGAGGAAGGATAGCGACAGGATGGTTTGAGACTCCTCCCACAAAGACCTGCGACGTCCACTATCCCGTAAATGTATGCACGGAGACGGGTCTTGTTGCAAGCGATTACTGTCCGTCCACCACACAGAAGGCACTTATCCTTGTGGGTGAAGACAGAATGTTTGATCACTCGCTTAAAGTCAGTGACTCAAAGTATACCATGATGGAGATACCTTCTGGATACACATATCCTACGGATACCAATGTTGCGGTATTTTACAATCTTCTTCCGGACGGAAAGTACTACGGCTTCAGCCCCGGAGATACACCTCCTCCGAATGCATACTGTGTGACACACAGCTCCGGATATTATGCTCCTTATGATCCGGGCGGATATGATCCGGGTATGTATGACCCCGGAATGTATGATCCGGGTATGTATGATCCGGGTATGTATGATCCGGGATACCTTTATCCCGATGGCGGAGGATACACACATCCTTCGGAAGATCCCTTTGGACAGCTCGGAGGTACAGAAACGCCGGATACCGGAGAGGTCGCCCCGGGAACGGCACCGGGATTTGAAATTCCCGGCATATTTGGGGCACCGGCTGCCGAATGAGAAGATATTCCCTTGCAGAGCGATCGGGCATTTAATAAAGTGAATAATATCGGGGACGGGCGGTATTTGCTGTTCGTTCCCGGTAAAAAACACTTGACATTATTCAAAAAATACATTATAATATTACTTAATGTGAACATCTACCATTAGCTCAGCTGGATAGAGTACCGGATTCCGATTCCGTTGGTCGAGGGTTCAAATCCCCCATGGTAGGCCACCCACCCCAATTTCCGAACCCATCCCGATAATAACCCGGGACAGGTTCGGAATAATAGTATACAGATAGAAAGACCGAGGAGCAATCCCCGGCCTTCTTTTTTATACACCTATCATCTGAAAGGATTATTCTTCTCTTTCCATTGCGGGTTAACGCTTTGCCACAGTATTGCCTTTTCTTCACGCGTCAGTCCGGGAATGCTGTTGATAGCTTCCTTCGCTTCATCCTGCGTGTATGTACCATACTTTCCGGAATCTGTCGGCTTGTCAACATCACATAGTGCAGCAACAAACTTCAAATAAGTATTGCCCTCAATGCCGTTATCACGAGCATAGTCGGTACTCTTATTATCGTATTCCGTGAGATATAGATCCCAGGCGGCATCATCGTCCACATCCATCTGCAGAATTGTATCAGCAATTGCATTTTTCTTGCCGTCCCCCTTGATGTCGGCTGTAGCACCTTTGAACTCAGCGTAGCTCCTCATATCCATTCCTGTTTCATAAACTTTGTCAGCACCTTCGGTAGCATAGAAATACGCTATTTCTGAATCGCCAAGACCCGGAAGCATACCGATGGCATCACCTTTTTCTTTTGCATTCATTGAACCATTATTGTCATTTGCATCGTCAGCCATATCCTTCGCAAGTTGCCACAGTACATATTCCGTTTCGTCAACACCGTATTCAGCAGCTTCTTTACGTTTCTTTTCCATATCATCGCTGGTGGATGCAATGATAGCAAACAAATCCGCTTCAGCATTTTTTCTTTGCTCCTTATTGGCACTTTTCCATGCTTCGCTTGCTTGTATTTCTTCGAGTATACTGTCATACTTGCGTTCATCATCCGGAGACATATACCGTTTATCAAGATCCGAAACCTTTGATATTCCCGCAGCATTTTTCATCCTCGTCTCCATACCACTCTGAATCTGCTTCTCCGTTATCCCGTTCTCAATAAGATCATTATAAATAATCTCATACGCCTCACGGTCATTGTTATAAGCATTGTAAAGAATATCAATGAAGCTCGAGCGATTGCCGGCAAAGTTTATATCAAGCACAGCTTTCTCCATGTGATACTGCATAAGGTAGTTGTCGGTTTCAATCGCAAATGTGTCAGCAATAGACGTGAACATCCTCTTGATATTCGATACCGAATATCCACCAAGCCTCGCAAGCTCTGCAAATAGATTCAAGGATGATTCAAGTATCGTATTTTTGCCCTCTCCCTTAAGCGATTTGATCATATTCTCGCAAGCCTTGTATGTCTTGGCAATTGTCTCCATATCCATTCGCTTGACATCATATCCCTGTACTATGGATACAATATCCTTCACAAACGGAATATAGTTAACAACATTAACGGTATCCTTCAGATTTTCCGGGAACGCCGTAAGCCACCTCTCCCAGTATTTCTTTTCCTTGTCGTCATCTCTCATTGCATCAATTATCGACTGCGCCGCAGAATTGACTACACCGGATATCGCAAGAGCTAACGCCATGCGGCCGAAGTGCTTTATCGCCTTTGACTTACCCTTGCCGGGTTTATTGGTAACATCATAAAGTGCCGATGCTACCATGTTATACTGTTTGGTCGGCTCACCCATGAAGGACGTCGCCATCTTCGTGATCGTGTCTCCGCTTCGCATGATCTGGCTCCTCTGCAATATACCGTCCACAACCTGCGTATGATCCGTGACCTCCGTAAACCTCTCAGCTACAGCCTTATAGTACGCTTCGCTTTCAACCTCAAGTCCCTTGTGCTTTGACTTGATCTCGGCTTCCACCGCATTCCACAAAAATCCCCAGGAAATACTGTCCGCAAATCCCGCACCCGACATCTCAAACTGCTTGATCTTCTCTCCAGTACTCGCATTGTCAAAGAGAACATCCTTCATCTGCCTGCCGGTATTGATATCAAAATATCCCCAGTCTTTCCACTGTGCGATCGGAGCATACTTTTTAGCCTTGTCCCATCCCTTGAGCGGATTCTTCACAAAGGCCGGTGCAAACCACTGCGCTCCCATCATGTCAACCGCCCTGAGTATCGCTGTCGGCTGCTGTATTATAACACGGAAGTTGGATCCGATCGACGCCGCCTTATAGTTCCCCATAAGTTTCTCAAAAGGATTCATGGTATTCGTACTCTTGACGCCGACAGATATGTCCGCAAGCAGATTCTGCAAATACTCCGCACCTCGTGATCCGTGTACCTTGCCGAGTATACCCTTGACCGTTCCGGTCCTTACACCATCCTCCCAGAACACAAAGTTCCTGATCCTGTTGATGTCCTCCGTCGTACCCAGCCACGCCGCATATGTCGCCATGTCGGACGCATGAGAAGCAAAAGTATCGAATATACTTCCTATACGAAGAGATGTGTTCGCATCCGGCACCGTCACCTTCGCCATACCTTTGTTCGCTACCGTCGATACAGCCGTATCCTTTTCAATGTCCGTCGAGATCTCCTGCTTGTTTGTGCGAATAGGCCAGTAATTCTTTTCATGGAACTTCTCATAATTGTAAACCTGCAAGCTCGCTTCGTTACCGTACTTGCCAAGCACCGTCGAAGCATACTCCTGCAGCTTGTCCGCAAGCTTCCTCTGATCCTCCGTCAGTAACATCAACGCATCCAGGATCTCCGCCTGACTGATTCCCGTTACAGGTTCAACCGCTTTGATGTCGTGCAGACCATGTCCTTTAATGGTATCGGGAAGAATACCTCCGACAAATACATGCTCCTTCGCCTGGCTACGCTTCATAAGAGTATAAAGCTCCATGAGCTGTGCCGTGGTCAACGTAACTTCCTTGCCACCTAACTTTACCGTCTTCAGCTCCTTCTCAAGCTTCTTGATATTGACACCTTCCATAGCCTCGTGAGTAAAGTCCGCAACCTCTTTCATGATGCTTATGTGCTTGTCCTGTGCATCACGCATCATACGGAAGATCTGATCACCTGTGTCACCGAGATAGTGGAAGTACGTCTCCGGAGTAAGCATATCAAGCCCGATGAGCTTCTGCAATCCCGCACCGTATCTCAGATCCTTCTTTGCAGACTTGTCCGCGTTATCGGCTCTCAACCCTTCGGCAGCATCCGAAACCCTTCTGAACTTGCCTGCAGAAAACATCTTGTCCGCACTTCTGACACTCGCCTCAATAGCCTTGATCGCCTTCCAGACCGTGTTAAGCTCCGGTATGGTCATGTCAGTGATCCTCTTGTCCGCAAGATTTATCACCTCACTCAGTATGCCGTCTGGTCCCAACAGATCCGGATCTATTACCACATATCCTTCAAGCTTTGAATAAATATCCCTCAAAGCATTGAAAGCCTGCGTCTTCTTCGTAGACTCACCACCAAGCTCCGTGTTACGCTTAACTCTGTGATACATCGCATCCTTGCCGTATACATATTCAATGTTACTCTCAAGATTGATGCTCTCAAGTAATACAAGTACAGCTCCCTGAAGCTCCTGCGGTATGTGCTTGTTGTCCGTTCCGCGCACTAGCCTCTGGTTCAACTCGCTTGCATGCTTGAAGATCCTCGTGCGCATCTCCGTCGTTCTTCGGCTCTCACTCATCTTCGCAAGACTTTCATTGTGCTTCGCCTTCTGACTTTCAAGTGCTCTTGTTTTTTCGTCATTTACATTTTTTATGATGCTGTCGTATATATTGCGAAGCTTTTGAATCTTGATGTCTCTCTGTCCCCTCGTTTTGTTAAGCTCCTTGATCTGTTTGAGCTTCGCCTCGGTCGATCTTCTTTCCGCTTCACTTGAAAAAGTAGGTGTCTGACGTATATTAAAGAAACGATCCAATATATCATTCGCAAGATATCTCGCCGCTTCCTTTGTCTCTGCCGCAAACGGATTTGCCTCAATGGGCCTTATCTCATCAAGCACCTCGACAATACGCTCAAGCTGATCGGCGGTCGTGATCTCATTGTCCTTATCAAAGAACTGCGGATACATCTCCGCCAATTCCTGGTATATGGAATCTACCGACAACCCGTCGTTACTGAAACGAAGTCTTCCGAAATTCTTCTTGCGGAATTCATTGAAATTACTGTACCCGGAAGGCACACCGTCATATCGCACATCAAACTTCATCGGTACGTTACGGAGATAATTACGAAGATCCGCATATTCTCTGTACGCCGTATCATCAACTTTGACCGCATTGTCAACGATCCCGCTTGCAATATCAAGTGCCCTGCTGTATACCTCGTTCCACACCGGCGGATTCCCATCCACACCGTTGGCCATGTATGTATAAAGCTCATCCACAGCACTCATAACAGCTTCACTGTCCGCCTTGCTGGAATAATCCTTAAGAATACTCCTCACCATCTCCGAAAGCTTCTTCGGATCCGCCTTCGCAAACTTCGTGATCTCAAACTCATGCTTCAGATCTGCAATGGTATTCAGCAGCTCCTTCGTATCCTCTGAAGATGTGATACCTTCTTCCTTGATACTGTAATTCGACTTATGAACATCCTCATTGTTTACAATTTTGCCATTGTTTTTTTGGGGAGAATTGAGTATACTATTATTGGAAACAGTATCGTCACGCAGAGAGATATTGGAGTTTTTACTCCCTCTGGTATTCGTGCTGTTTCTTTTTTTGTATATTTTCATATACTTGTTAATGTACTTTTCCTCTGAAACACCAATCATATTTTTGAACGCAATTGAACCTCTACTTTTTGAAACGGTTTCGATAATCAAAACCCTTCCCCCTGGAAGTTTCTTGCTTAAACAGATTCTTGTGTTTCCGCTTTTAAAGCGAATAGCATATACAAGCTCGTCATAATGGTCTATATATGATGGAATATTCTCAAAATCATTCATCGATAGATTAATATCACCATCTTCTTTAGCATTTAAATGCTCTCTGTAGGCATGGCTGATATCATATGGTACTAATTCAAGGAAATTACCGCTGATATCAATTTTCCCATTTGAATACTCATCAACATCATTTGATAATCTCTTATTTACCCTCCCGTATCCAACAGTATTAAGATCATCCCCGCTTATTGATTTATGAATAAACGAAGTTATTTCATCCTCCGTTGTGAGGATTATTTTTTTGCCTTCCGCTAATGCTTCTTGCTTTTTTATGTTCGTTCTTGTTCCTGCGTGGATGTATTCTTCCAAATCATCTTTCGACAATCTCTCAGAAAGCTGCACACCTGAATTCTTACCATGTGTACGATTGCTTTTTCTATTTGCAATAATCTCTTCGGGAGCAAACCCATCTTGCCTGCCGTACTCAACCTCATTAGCCTTCTTGCCCGCAAGAACATCATCGGCAACAGTTTTAGCCTCGGCATCAACATCAACGCCTTCCTTGTACCAACCGCCTTCATAGCCACCCTTATCAATGAATTTTTGGAATGAGTCTTTTGCCGCATCAAGATTGAATTCAGGCTTCAAAGAAGACGAATCATCAGCAGAAAGTCTTGTCTCGTTAACAAGCTTCATATACCAAGCCTCGCCCGCAAATCTCGCAAAACGAGGAGAAAGTCCTCTGCTCTCGCAAAGCGAAAGATATGTATCCTTGTTATTCTTATGCTCGCTCGGATAAATATTCTTGCTGACCTTTTTTCTTGCATTCTCGCTTGAAAGATTAAGGCTCTTAACATAAGCATCCCAAAGATTCTTGTCGGCTATGGTGTCACCGGATTCGCCTGTGTAATTAAGCCACTTGTAATACTCGGCAACATCCGTACCCGTTCTTACAATGTGGAAAGGAATTATAACGTCAGACCATTCCTGTTCGCCCGCCCATCTCAAAGCCTCATCATTGGTAACTGTCGCAACTATACCAACATTCGGATATTTCTTACGAAGCTCAACAGCTTTTTCAAAGTTCGCAGATTGCTTTTCATCAATAAAGAAGTTTCCGTCTGCATCCTGATTAACGAATACAGAGACATTGATATTCATTCCTGTAGGAGCAAATATCTCAACAAAATCCGTATCCTTTGTGTATGCCAAGCCTTTAAGACCACGAATTGAAGCATCCGTTATCTGCTGCATATTCTCAACGATAAATGCCGCAGAGTAATCGCTGAACGAATACCATCTCAAGCCATAATGCTCGTTAAGGTTTTTAACCACTCTGTCACCAAGCTTCAAAATCTCATCACGATATGCAACATAGTTTTTCTGAATCTTCGACCACGAAGCACTCTGTGCATATTTTCTCGCATCGGCAAGCTGTTCTGCAAGAATACCCCCCTTTGCCTTAATGTCACTCTGACGTTCTTCCGTAGCAATGTCCGCAAGTGATAAGAGCTGTGTTCCGTTATCGACATAATCAAGCCACTTGTCAAAACGAGACTTCATTTCTTTTGTATCTTTTCTGCCGTGAAGGAATTCTTCATATAACTTCTTTATGCTTTCGGCACTCTTGTCGCTGTTGTTATACTTCGCAATTACGGTATCTCTTTCACTCATAAAGCGAAGAAGCATATCATTGAATGCTTTTCTGTCAAGTGATACATAACAGTACAGGCATTGCGGCTCTGTTGTGATATCATAAAGCTTCTGCGACACAAGGAAGGATTCCATCTGTGTCAAAGGTCTTCCTATCTCTTCCTGCACCTTGTCAACAAATTCGTTGTATGCAAGTGTTCTGACACATATGGTAGTATTCTCAACGGAGCGGTCATAAGAGCCGTTCTTGGTAAGCACCTTACCTATTTTGTCTTCGGGCAATATCTCGGAATGCTTCATCATCACATCCACCATCGCCTTTGTTACCTCTTGAGCATCCTTCAATTCCGCTTCGGTAATATGTCCCTTGTTCTTGTCAAGCCACTCAAGCTGTCCTTCGGCAATATCACCGTTGTACTTCAGAGAATAACTTACATCAAGCTCGTTGCTTGTGACTCTTTCGGTATCTATTTCCGCTTTTCGCTCGGCCACAGCTTTACCGGTCGCCTTATAAGCCTCCGCATACAATCCACGTATCCTCTCAAGCTCCGCAAGCTCACTCTTCATCTGCGCCCTTGCATCCTTCGACAACCCGACATTCTTCAAAGCATTACGAAGTTTTTTGATAATGCCCGAAACAAAATCCATAAACTTACGCCAAGCACTCTTGACCTTCCTGTTGGAACTGATCTCCGAAAGCCACTTGTTATACTCCTCGGGAGAAGAAAAGATCGTCTCAAGCTCACGCATAACAACTTCCCCGACATATCCGCTCGTATCCATCGTTATACCGGCCTTGTCGTGCAAGCCCTTCACCCGATCAAAGCGAAGATTGTCCGTAGCACCAAGATCCATCCTTCTGCCAAGCTGTTCCGCCCTCTCGTACAAAGCCTCACAAAGAGTATTCCATTCCTCCGTCGCAAGCTGCTCCATCCTGTGTCCCGCTTCATGAAGCACAAGCCTGAATACAGGTCTTGCCCCCGTTAACGTCAACTCACCGTCTCTGTGCCGTGCATCTGCCTCATATTCAACACCGTTCTTGCGTGCAACAACGATCTTCTCCGCAACGGATACGGAAAGTCCCAGATCCTTCGCTACCGTCTTGATGATCTCCCTGTCAACCTTGCTGAGCTTTCCCGATGCCTCATTCTCAATAAGACTACCATCTCTGACAGTAGCTTTCTTCGCCTTACTCCTCGCAGCCTCCCTCTGCGCTACCTTGTCGGAAGTTCCGGCATCAAACGCCCGCTTCTGTATATCGGTCTTCGCACGCTTCACATCACCGCCGGTGAATCCTGCAATATACATCGGCTTCACCGCCTTCTGCACCTCCTCAAGCGACTTGCCTTTGCTCATAAGCTCCGCAACAAGCTGTGCACCATCATCGCCGAATCCCGTTGCTTTCTTGATATCTCCGATATCCGGCGTGTTATCGTCGTAGTCGATCTCACCCTCAGACCGATTACTCTCGATCTCTTTGGCAACATTCCGATCGGAAGAATCCATTTTGATATCATCAATATCATTAATTCTTTTCATCGGAACATATCCGCTGTCACTTTCTGCGGATGCCCCATTCCTGTCACCGGTATTATTTTCCCTCTTGACATCCGTGCCGTTTTCTGATATACTAGTATCAGCAGAAGAATTTGTTCCGACGAGTGAGGAAGAATCCTTTTTTTGATTCTGCACACCGGGATCATTACTGTTTTCCGATGGTGCCGCCTCGGACGTTACGACGGAGGTCTTTGAGCTTTGTCTCAAAGAAGCATCGCGCGAGGTTCGATTCTTCTGTTTTTTATTAAAAAACTGTTCTTTGATCTCATCGAGTGGTTTGTCACTTATAAAAGCACTTACAACAAATAGTTTTTTCTTTTTTGTTTGCGGAACGGCCTGTACTACAAAGTATGTGCCGTTTATTTTTTTTGCAAAAACAACGGTGTCCGCTTCCCTTGGCTTACCATTTTGCTTTATTGTAGTATAAGCAGATGAAGTGCCACCGTAAAAAGCATCATCATAATTATCAATGACAAACTTCAAACGTGCAATATCCTCGTCGTTCCTCATTGATTTGTCAGCTTTTCCGTTTATGCCGTGCCTTGTTATTATGTGCCTTATTTGCCTTGCCTCAACAACCGAATCATATCCGGAAACATCTATCCCAAGAATTTTTGAAACAGCTTGTATTTCCGAAGAACCGGTTTTGCCAAACTCAACA
>SVQR01000231.1 GCA_015065225.1 Oscillospiraceae bacterium
TACAATTCCCGTGCGTTAATAATACTATTTTCCATTTTTATGCATCTTCTTTCAACATCAATTCTCGACAATATAACCGCATTTGTTACATCTGAAAGTAGTTTTCTTTCTTCCAAATGCTCCTGCAGCTAAACCGATTGGTCCGACAAATAACGCACCGAGTGCTGCCTTTCCACCGCTGAAGCCCCCCTGTCTTTCGCTGACTGCTTCCAAATACCCTCTACCACATCTGGGACAGGGCATATAACTGTAATCCTTTGCCATTTCTGTCACTCCTGTTCAAATAAAATTATTTTTGTAATAGAATCTTCCACTGTCAAGCACAATTATATAAATCTTTTTTGATGGTAATTCTACAAACATTCAATTAAAGCCATTTACTAAAACATAAATATCATTTTGAAACTGTTTTGTCGATTTGCATTCTCTTTTTTTAAATAGCGAAACAACTACTATCCAAGGTAAATAAAACCATATTCAGCTTCCATCTCCTTTAGCACTATTCATATATATTATAATTCAAGTCTACACCACAAACAAGTGCACATATTGCAATATCATTAGATTTCTCTCTTTTGCCCAAAAATAAGTGCACTAACCCTTATGCAATATCTACATCAATTTTTATAAGTGTACTGAATACACGTAAGTGTGTGAATAATTATTAAGATAATATTTCATATGTCTGCTATCACTCATATATCAGCATATATAGTATAACACAACTTTTGTAACTTGTCAAGTTATATTTATATCTTTTTATGTTGTTGAGTAAAAGTAATCTGCAAGCTATAATATAATAAGAGGTGATAATGTGCAGGAAAAATATTTCAGCAATTATAAGCGCTTGGGATTGAATATTGCATACTACCGTAAAGAACGGAACTTGTCTCAGATGAAGCTTGCAGAAAAGATCAATATCAGTCGTACGCATATGTCAAGAATCGAAACAGCGGACTGTGCAGTATCACTTGATGTTATTTTCGATATCTGCACGATACTTGAGATAGAACCGAAAAAGCTTTTTGATTTCAGAGAATAAATAAAAGCAGACATTCCGATTTTTTTGGAATGTCTGCCTTTTTATATCCAACATATTTAAAACTATTGTATGATCTCAAACTCATACAGCTTGTCCCAGCATTTTCCGGTAATATAGACCCTGCCGCTGTCCTTATCGTATGCAATACCGTTCAGGACATCATCCGCAGAATCGCTTATCGGCGTGTAAAGACCGGAAAGGTCTATCGTGCGTGTGACGTTGCCGCTTTCGGGATCTATTATGAGGATGTTTTCCGTCAGCCATTGATTTGCCCATATCTCGCCGTTGATGTATTCAAGCTCGTTTATATTCATCACCTTGCTTCCGTTATTTTTAACACGTACCTTCCTCTCGGTGTTAAGCTCGCCGTCCATAAAGTACAGATACTCGCTTCCGTCGCTTGCTATAAGATATTCACCGTCGGTTGTAAGTCCCCAGCCCTGACGAGGGTAAGAGTATGTCGTCAGATGCTCAAGAGTATCCGGGTCGAACACGAGCACCTGCTCCTCTTTGTAAGTCAATACATACAGCTTATCTTCAAATACGACAGAGCCTTCGGCGAATATCGCATCATCAAAAATATATTCCTTCTGCGGCTTTCCGGTTGCGATATCCACATTCTTATATAGCTTTGATTCTGCGTACCTTCCCGTGCTTTCGTACAGCTCACCGCCGTAAAAGAACAGCCCTTGAGTGAATGAGGAGGTATCATGGGGATACTCGGTAACATTCGTCAGACATTCCGTATAATGAAGATCCTCGGATATCACTTTATCGACATCCGATGCGGATTCGGTCAGAGTAACACTCAGCAATATCAATATTACAGACAACAGCTTTTCCATCATTCACATTCCTCCGTTTCTTTTGGTTTCATTATTAGTATACCATATTCCGTGAAAATGTCAAGGGTGGAAAAAATGGTGTTTTTGTGAAATAATGGTGAAAAAAGGAAATATATGCGATTATTATGTAACTGTATATATTTTTTGCCCCTATCGTCGAGATAAAATCGGCAGCTCATCCTTGACAATAAACGTAAAATATGGTATAATACGCTTTGTTGTGAAATTTTAAAACAAACGAAAGGTGATGTCACCACCAAAATGAATAGTGTTAAAACAAAAAAACGGTCGTTATTCCTGCAAGGCATAATTGACGGATTGCCCATTTGCTTCGGATATCTTTCCGTCGCCTTTGCTTTCGGGATCTCAGCGATCGGGTGCGGTCTTACAGCTCTTGAGGCTCTGCTTATATCCATGACCAATGTCACAAGTGCGGGACAGGTCGCAGGCATCGGCATCATTGCCGCCGGAGGAAGCCTTGCGGAGATGGCTGTATCGCAGATAGGCATTAATCTCAGATATGCGCTGATGTCTGTGTCTCTTTCGCAGAAATTCGGAAAGAGCATACGGCTTATTGACCGATTTATCATAGCCTTTGTTAACACCGATGAGGTATTCGGTGTAGCTTCGAGCAAGCCGGGCAATGTCGAGAGAAGCTATATGTACGGACTTATCATCCCGCCTTATGTCGGATGGAGCATAGGAACTATTCTGGGTGCGCTTGCCGGAAATATTCTTCCTGCCTCCGTCACAAGTGCTCTCGGTATCGCTGTCTACGGTATGTTTGTGGCGATAGTAATTCCGAAAGCAAAGACCGATCATCCTGTTGCAGTATGTGCACTTGCGGCGATCCTGCTCAGTTGTGCTTTCAGGTATATTCCGATCCTCAACCGTGTACCGGGAGGCTTCTCCGTGATAATATGCGCTGTGATCGCGAGCGGAATATTTGCAGTTGTCTCACCTATTGAGACGGACAAGGAGGAGGATCAATGAACTTTTTTATCTATCTTCTTGTCATGGCGGGCATAACATACCTTATCAGGATGCTGCCGCTGGTGCTTGTAAAGGAAAAAATACATAACAAGTACATACTTTCTTTCCTTTACTATATCCCTTACGCGGTGCTTTCCGCAATGACTGTTCCTGCCATATTCTACGCGACATTCTCCCCCATCTCCGCAGCCTTCGGATTTGTTGCCGCACTTATCCTTGCATACTTCGGCAAGAGCCTTCTGACGGTAGCCGCCTGTTCAAGTGCCGCGGTATTTGTCGCAGAGCTTATAATGAAATACTTAATAAAGTAACGCTTTCCCGCACGGTCATCCGATCGTACGGGATCTTTTATTCCGATTGGGGCAAAAGCAAGACAGTTCCGCAAAAAATCTCCCACACAGCAAATGCCATGTGGGAGATAAAATATTATTTATCGGAAAGAACCGAAGTTTCCAACATCAATTCGGAACACCGGATTTCAATTACTTTCCCCAGGAAACAAGCACATAAGCCACGTCCTTGGAGTCGATCTTGCCGTCTCTGTTAAGGTCGTACTTTGCGTATGTCTTGTTGTTGTTTTCGTCAAGGTCGATCTCACCGAAGTAGGAAACTACTGCGGAAAGGTCGTAGATGTTGATTATTGCATCCTTAACGATGTCACCTGCGAGGAAGGTTACGTTCTTTGCGGAGGAATCCTTCTTTT
>SVQR01000232.1 GCA_015065225.1 Oscillospiraceae bacterium
TCCAATACTTTAATGGTACGGGTTGGAAGGCGAATTCGGTTATTTCCGGTTGGTACAGGATCATATCGTCACCTCGCGGCAGTGTTTCAATAAGGGGCTTGCCCCGTCATTCAACGTGGCAAGAGGCAGCAAAGCTGCCTGTCAATCGGTGGGGGATTGTATCCCACACCGATTGAGGAAATGGAACCCGCCGCCTATAGAGGCGGGGGACATCTTGCTCACGTTATAAGTAAATTATAATCTCAATCTGCCAAAAAAACAATAAACAGACTGTAAAAAGTCACAAAAGTCAAGTTTTACGTTTCTATCAGCAATTGAAAGACGGGTATCTTTTTGCTACAATAGCATTATGAAGCAATATATCTTCCGGAGGTATAAAATGAGATTTGTAAAGATCATCCCCACAATGATTTTGATGGCGGTATTACTGTCTGTAACGGCATTGGCACAGAGTACGGACTTCTCTGCTTTCTATGCAAAGACAGCTCCTACCATGGACGGTGTATCGGATATCGGTGTCTATGTAAGGTCTGCCGACTTTTCCGACGGTACATCGGATATGGGTATCGGCTTTGATGCAGAGTACGTTTATGTTTATGTGGCGACAGGTACGGAATACAGCAGCTTCAGAATGAAGATAGGTGACGGCACGGAGATAGTATATAACATCTCCGACGGTTCTTTCGGGGGTACTGTTGCGGACAGTACCGGTATTGTCGGTGAGAACGGCATTGAGCTGAAATTATCTTACAGTGATCTCGGCATTGAGTTTGTGCCTGCGGATGTAAAACGCAGTATTTCGGCAAAGCTCGTATCCGATGAGAATGAAGCGAACATTTCCGAAACTGCTGTAAGCTTCAGATATGCCAATATTATAATGCTTGACAGCTGTGACGACTTTACCGCCGCCGCATATGAGGCTGTGGAAGGTCAGGTGAAACCGGAGAATATATATATAGGTCAGAACGAGAACGGTGAGTCTTCATATACCTTTAAGTATCTTGATACCGGTGTGAAATCCATAAAGAACATCACAAGAAATCTTTACGGCTATACCGTGGGCGATGCGGCTTTTGAAATGAACCTTACCGTAAATGAGCTTCCCGTAATAACAAAAGAGAAGCTGAACGGCTGGAGAGGCTTTGTTTTTGAAGTGCAGAATACAGTAAGAAGACGTTTCTCTCTTACATCCGATGCAGAGGGCAATATTCTTATGAATGTTCTTTATCACGACAATAGCGATGCCAACGGCACGACAGTGACCGCGCTTTCCGGCAAAAAGCTGGGTGACAGCTTCAAGCTGCGCGGTGAGTATAATGACAAGAACGATCTTGCGGTGTATATAGATGATGTTCTTGTACATACATTCGAGAATATAGACTATGAATGTCCCAACAGCAGATGGTACTTTATCATATCCGCGGCATGGTACGATGTAAAGTCGGGAAGCATTGATGTCGAGATGCATGATTTCTCCTTTACTACACCCATAGATGCTCTTGAGGATATAACGGCGGAAAGCATACTCGGTACAAACGCGGATGCAAAGGATATAAAGAGCGATCTTGCCTTGTGCGACAGCATTACCGTACTTGGAAAGAGCTATGATGTTGTATGGTCAAGCAGTGATACGGGCATCGTCACGGATGACGGTAAGATAATTGCCGATGCCGCAAATTCGGGAAAGAGCGTTATAATGACGGCGACAGTTCTTTTCGGTGATGTAACGCGCAAAAGGGAGATACAGCTCACAATGTCCGATGAGCTTGTGCCGCCGGTATTATCCTCTTATTTTACAAAAAATGCGGTAACAGTTGACGGTGATGCTTCCGAGAGCGTACTTCTTTACAACTCGGAATTTGATGGTATTGATGCGGTGCTCGGTACTGCATGGAATACTGACGGTATCGCTCTTGCCGTGAAGCACGGAACATTTGCGGCGGCAGATATAAAGGTCAGTATCGGAACAAAGACACTTATATACGATATTGCGGGCGGTGCTTTTGAAACGGTAACCGAAGGCGTATCGGCGGTAACGGCAGACGGTGTTACGGAAATGTTCTTCGCATATTCCGCAATAGGTCTTGATTTTGCTCCCGTTGAACGTACACTTCCCTTTGAGGTAATACTTTCTGACGGAACGGACACCTATCCCGCATCGGAAAAGCTCCTTTCCACGGTGTGTGCTACTCTTACCTCCATTGATAACTGTGATGATTTTGCTTCCAACGCCTACAAGGAATACAACAAGACAGGCGACCATGCAAATCTTGTACGCACAGACGTGAACAGCGGATATAGCTTTGTATACGGCGGCGAGAGCACTTTTTCTTACGGCTTCGGAAAAAATACCGGTGGTGTTCTGACAGCTCCTTATGAAATAGAAATGTCTGTGACGGCAACAGATCTTCCCGTGATCTCAACAGATGATCTTCGCCCCTGGAGAGGTATCTCACTTGACCTTTCGGATATCATCAGAGCGAGATTCTCTCTTACGGCAGACGATGACGGTAACATTATCTTTGCTACGCTTTACGGTACGGGACTCGGTACGGCAGAATGTCTTGATACCGGCAAGGATCTTGGCGATACATTCACTTGGCGTATATCAACAGATGAAAATTATGCGGTGACTCTCTTTATTGACGGCAGAAAGGTAGGAACACTTCCCTCGATCGACTTTACCGCATCCTACAAGCACACTTATCTTGAGGTGAATATCTCAAATCTCGATAAGATTTCCGGAGGAATTGACGTGAGGATACAGGATATAGTTATAGCAAGGCACATTCCGCTTATGGAGAATCTCTCCTTTGACGATATCAAGGGAAGCAACGTAAGTGCCGATTCCGTTTCCACGGATCTTGTGCTTGCAAAGTCTGTGCTTTTCGGCGATACAAATGCAGAAGTACCGCTTACATGGACATCATCAAACCCGGAATACATAACAAATGACGGTGTACTTACATATTCCGAAGACAGCATAGGAAAGAACGTCACAATGACGGCGACGGCAATATGCGGCAGTGTTACTCTTACAAAGAGCTTTGACATTACCTTCGGCTTTGAACTCACCGACAAGGATCTTTACTTCTTGTTCGGTGACAAGAACCCTTACACGGGCGCACTTACAAAGACAAGTATTAACTTTAATTTCCCCTTTGATGCAAATGAAAACAGTGTGGGTATTGATCTGGGTGAAGTAAAGGATATCAACACGGTCACTCTCTTTGACTCTGACGACACAAACAAGATGCACAGAAATGATGTTTCTCTGTATGTCAGTGAGGATAACGTAACATATACAAGAGTAAAAGATTTTGACCTTTTCAGAACGGAAGACAAATTCATTTTCGCAGGCTTTAGTGTAAAGGCAAGATTTGTAAAGGTTCATTGCCATATTTCCGTAAGCGAATTTATAAGCTTTAACAACAAGCTATCGGATATTATCTCGGCAGAATATAACAACGATCTTGTCGCAAACGGCGGCTCTGCATTCACAAAGCTCGGAAGCATAAAGCTGATAGCCGAAAAGGACATCTCGGACGGTACTG
>SVQR01000233.1 GCA_015065225.1 Oscillospiraceae bacterium
CATCCGGGTTATACAGTCTTTATATAAAGATTTCATCAAATAGATGAAATTAATGAATAATGAAGCCGCTACGCTGATGAATATTGAATAGTGAAAAATTAATGAAGAAAATCGCAAAGCGATTTTCAACCACAATTATTCATCATTCATTATTAATTATTCATTATTCATTTTGTAGGTGTCATCCGGGTTATACAGTCTTTATAAAGGGGGAATACAGCATTGAATATATACCAGCTCCAACGCGGCATAACTGCCGATTACGCATCGGAAGAACTCGTAAAATACATAAAGCTCATCTGCGGTGAAAAAGCTGAGATCAGATTTGCAAAGGGCGATGACGGTATCGTTCTCGGACTTTTTGACGATCTCGGACTTTCAACCGAAGGGATAGACAACAGCGAGCTTGATGACGTATTTGAAGTTAAGGTAGACGGACTGTGCGGATATATTGCGGGAAGCAACATAAGAAGCATCCTTTACGGAATATATGCGTATCTGAAAAAAGCAGGGGTAAGATTCATCCGCCCCGGTGAAAACGGTGACTATATCCCGAAATGCGATCTTTCATCATTAAAGGCAGAGCTTCGGGAAAAGGCGGCGTACCGTTACCGTACAGACTGCATAGAGGGAACTGTCAGCTATGAGATACTCCGGGACTATATTTATTGGCTTCCAAAGCTCGGCTTCAACGGCTATATGCTGCAGGGAACATCCCCTTATCTCTGGTATGACAGATGGTACGCACATCACGGAAATAAATATAAGACACCCGAACCGCTTACGGTGGAAGAAGCTGATATAATTACCGATAAGATAGAAAAAGATATCAAACGCAGCGGAATGGCACTTCATTCGGTAGGTCACGATTATATGGCGCCGGCATTCGGACTTTTCGGCGATATAACCGAGGAAGATATAGACAAACGCGGTATGCGTGATTATATCGCAATGGTCAAAGGCGAGAGAAAGATAAAGTATAATCACATAAGATACACGAATATGTGTTATACAAACAGAGAAGTAAGACAAAAGCTTGTAGATTATTTTGTAAGCTATGTAAAGGAAAAGCCTCATGTGGATTTTCTGCATATCTGGTTTGCCGACGGTATAAACAATTTCTGTGAATGTGAAAAGTGCCGCGCCACATCTCCCTCTGATATACTCATAATGCTTCTTAACGAAGTGGATGATGCTTTCAAGGCAAACGGTCTTGACACAAGGATAGTATTCGAGCTTTACAATGACTCCGCATGGCCGCCTCTGAAGGAAAAGCTGAATGATCCGTCGAGATTTACCATAATGCCCTGTATCCGTCAGAATTATATAGACGGCTATGAAAATTACAACAAGGATTATCCCATACCGGAGCATCTGTACAATAATTATAACCTTCCCAGAAAGGATGCCTCGGTAGCTCTTGCATTCTGGCGTGAGTGGCAGAAGATATTCAAAGGAGATTGCTTCTTCTTTGATTATCATCTTTATTCCGATCACCTTGTCGATCCCGGTTACTGTCAGATATCCCACCGTCTGATGCGTGATATGAAGCTTCTTTCTTCCCTCAATTCTCAGGGAATAATGCATTGCAGCTCACAGCGTAAGAATATGCCAAGCTCTTATCCCGTATATATGTGCGGCGAGATACTTATGAATCCGAATCTTTCCGAAGCGGAGCTAATAAAGGATTACTACTCATCAGCCTACGGTGAAGATTGGGAAAAGGTATATAACTATCTTAATAGGCTTTCGGAGCTTTTCTGTCCCGATCTTGTCCGTGAAGGCGATGTTGCGGCAGACGAGGAGATGTACATACAACGCCACACAAAGATAATGCTTCCCTATATGTACAACGATGAAGCGCTTGCAAAATTCCAAAAGATATCGGGCGTTATAAAGGAATTTACGCCTGTTATCCAAAAGAATCTTGCAGATCCAGATCCCTGCAGACGACTTTCATGGGATATCTTAAGGCTCCATGCTCCCATTGCGGAAAAGCTCGCACAGGGACTTTGCGCAGGTGCATCGGGAGATATGCCCAAGGCTCAGACAATCGGACTTGAGCTTATAGACTATCTTGCAAAAACCGAAGACGAGTATCTTCCGCACCTTGATTTCGGACTGCTTGTTCGGCGTATAAAGGTGACTTTCGGCTTTACGGCAAATATCTTTGAATCAATTAAGTAAAAGAAAAACAGGCTTGTACGATATGAAAACCGTACAAACCTGTTATTTTTATCTGATAATACGCATCATGGCTGATAGAATGCTTCAAAGAGCTTTGTGCCCTCAACAGCAGTCTGACACACGCTTATAATATCGTCGTCGGATATCTTTGAGCAGGCACATACAACAGTATTGCTGTCAACATATGCGGTATCTCTTTCTCTGCCGTTTATGTTGATCTCGGACTTCTGATTGAAATTTTCTCCTCTGACAGTAAGGAATCCGTCTTCGTATGTTACGGAGGATATCTTTACCGTACTGCTTCCGTAGCTCACAGGCTTTGGCTGATAGGGCTTACCGTTCAGAGAATACCCCTTGCCGTAAAGCATATCATACTGTATCTCACCAAGCTCGGATTCATACATCGGATCATCATGATTTCTGTTGATCTTGTTTATAAGACCTTCATCAATGCCAAGCACCTCAAATACCGAGGACATAAGTCTGAATGAAGGCATATCGTCTGTGAAGGAATACTCGAAATCATCCATATTGGAGAACATGGTATAGGTGGTCATATATCCCGATTTATAATCGTAAAGTTCGGGATCTATCTCAAGAGAGGGAAGGTGATCGCCGTAAAGTATCACAACAAAGTCCTCATCGCTGTTCATGACGTAGTTATAGAGATCGCCTATAACCTTGTCTGTCTCATGAAGCAGACCGCAATAGTACTCATACATGGATGCCTTCTTTATATCGCTTCCGGAAAGAAGCTCTTTGCCGCGTACCTTGAAGGGATTCTGAGGATCGTGTTCACTGCTGTAAGCACCGTGTCCCTGGACCGTTACGGCAAAAACGAAATCCTTGCCCGGTGTACTCTCCACAGCTTTTATTGTGTTATCGAGAATAGCCGTATCCTTTGCCCATCCCGTTTCAGTCTTTTCGAACTGCATGAATTCTATCGGAATAAAATTGTCAAAGCCGAGGTTGGGATATACCTTGTGCCTTCCGTAAAACACACCTGTGTGATTGTGTATTGCGTGGGATGTGTAATTGTGCTCTTCAAGAATATATGCCGCCGATTCACAGGTCGTATCCTGAAGTATCGTGGTATAAGGATATTCAATGGTTCCGAAGTACTCAAGATTCATTCCCGTAAGTATCTCGAACTCGGTGTTGACGGTTCCGCCGCCGTTTGAAGGAACAGACAACGAGCCTTCACCGTACTCGCTGCATATTTTGTGAAAGTTGGGGATAGGATCATTGACGATCGGATAATGCGCGGTGTACTTTGAGGGATCCATAAAGGATTCAAGCTGGACAACGACAATGTTCGGTGTTTTTGTTTCTTCCGATTTTACAT
>SVQR01000032.1 GCA_015065225.1 Oscillospiraceae bacterium
CGAGTATCTCCGCGGAAAGTATACGGCTTGTGGATTCAAGCGGATCAACTGCGGGATAGATACCCTGTGATGCAATATTTCTTGAAAGAACGGTGGTAGCATCAAGATGTGCGAATGTTGTCGCGGGAGCAGGGTCTGTAAGGTCGTCCGCAGGAACGTATACCGCCTGAATAGACGTGATAGAACCCTTTTTTGTGGAAGTGATTCTTTCCTGAAGCGTACCCATCTCGTTTGCAAGTGTCGGCTGATAACCAACGGCTGAAGGCATACGACCGAGAAGTGCGGAAACCTCAGAACCTGCCTGCGTGAATCTGAATATGTTGTCAATAAACAGAAGCACGTCCTGACCTTCCTTGTCACGGAAGTATTCTGCCATGGTAAGACCGGAAAGACCTACTCTCATTCTTGCTCCGGGCGGCTCGTTCATCTGACCGTACACAAGTGTGGTGTTTGCAAGAACTCCGGATTCCTTCATCTCATTGTAAAGGTCATTACCCTCACGAGTTCTTTCACCAACACCGGTAAATACCGAAAGACCGCCGTGTTCCTTTGCGACATTGTTGATAAGCTCCATGATAAGAACTGTCTTACCAACACCCGCACCGCCGAAAAGACCTATCTTACCACCCTTTGAGAAGGGGCATATAAGGTCAATGACTTTAATACCTGTTTCGAGTATCTCCGTAGACGTAGCAAGCTCATCATATCCGGGAGCTTCTCTGTGGATATCCCACTTTTCTTCCGTTTCGGGAGTGGGCATATTGTCAACAGCCTCACCGAGAACATTGAATATTCTTCCCAGCGTCTTGCGTCCTACGGGAACGCTTATCGCACTGCCCGTATCCGTTACGGGAGCTCCTCTCTGAAGTCCGTCCGTGGAAGACATCGCAATACATCTTGCAACATTGTCACCGATGTGCTGTGCGACTTCTATGGTAAGTGTTTTATCACCTATCGGAACAGTCAGAGCATTGTATATAGCAGGGAGTGTTCCTTGCTGAAAGTGTACGTCAACAACAGGTCCCATGACCTGAGAGACTACACCCATTGCTTTATTTGACATAGTTTATACCAATCCTTTTTTGATTAGTGAAACGTGAGCCGAGCTCACAATGAATAATGAATAATGAATAATGAATAGTGAATAGTGAATAGTGAATAATGAATAATTCAGGTTGATTTCCGCAACAACCGCGGCAAAAACCGCAACCGCATCAAGCGGAAATCTTCATTTATTGGTAAAACGGATGATGATCATACATCGCACTCGGAACATTCATTCCGCATTCTCATTGTCCGCTTCCCGCAACGATCTCCGTGATTTCCTGCGTGATCGCACTCTGTCTTGCCCTGTTGTATTCCAGGCTGAGCGAGTCTATCATTTCCTGCGCATTCTTTCCTGCGGAATCCATAGCAGTTCTTCTTGCGGCGACCTCACTTGTGAAGCTCTCACGTACCGTTGCGGCAAGGATGCCTGTAACATATTCAACGATAGCCGCATTCAGTATCGTCAGCTCGTCCGGCTCAAAGATCATGCCTGCTTTTGATGAGGCTTCTGTCCTTTCAAGAGGGAGTATCCACTTTATCTCGGCTTCCTGCGTCATCATGGAAACATATTTTGTTCCGATAAATGCGAGCCTGTCATACTCACCGTTCCTGAAATCCTCACAAAGCACCTTTGCAATCTCCATAGCCTGTGCATGAGTAAAACCTTCCGCACGGTAAAGCTTTGTGCCGTATCTGTCACAGGCACGCTTGCCTATACCGATGAATTCCGCATCCGGATACTGCTTTGCAAGACGGAAAACATTTGCATTATAGCCGCCCGCAAGACCTCTGTCTCCGGCAATGACTACTATTCTTGTCTTCCCACGCTCGCGCTTCTGCATATACGGACTCTTCTCACATTCCTTATTGCTTGTAAGAAGAGATATTGCATCGCGTACCGCCGCTTCATACTGACGTCCCTTGGTCATGGCTTCCGTCGCACGTCTTATCTTTGATGATGCAACAAGTCCCATGGCTTTTGTGAGGTGCAGAGTGGAATTAACGCTCTTTATTCGTGTGCGCAGACTCTTTATATCCTGTGCCACGATCTCACCTCTTCATCTCGTTGAGAGCCGCCTTGAGAGCCTCAACATCCTCATCTTCATAGAAGCCTGTCTCAAAACGTTCAAGAAGTGCCGAGTACTTTGTTTCAAGAAGTCTGTAAAGATCCTTTTCGTACTCGCCGACCTTTGAAACTTCGACTTCATCAAGATATCCGTTTGTAACAGCGTAAACTATCGCAACCTGACAGCCTGCACGAACGGGCGAGCTTCTGCCTTGCTTTAGTACCTCAACAATACGCTCACCAAGAGCAAGTCTTGCCTTTGTATCTGCGTCAAGATCACTTCCGAACTGAGCGAATCCCTGAAGCTCTCTGTACTGTGAATAAAGAAGCTTCAAAGGACCGGATACCTTCTTTACAGCCTTGAGCTGTGCCGCACCACCGACTCTGGATACCGAGATACCGGGGTTTATGGCAGGTCTTATACCGGAATGGAAAAGCTCTGTTTCAAGGAATATCTGACCGTCTGTGATGGAGATGACATTAGTGGGAATGTATGCGGAAACGTCACCTGCCTGAGTTTCAATGATGGGAAGTGCCGTGATGGAGCCGCCGCCGAATTCGGGAGCAACACATACCGCACGTTCCAGCAGTCTCGAATGGAGATAGAATACGTCACCGGGATATGCTTCACGGCCCGGAGGTCTCCTTATAAGAAGGGAGAGTGCTCGGTAAGCAACAGCGTGCTTTGAAAGATCGTCGTATACGATAAGCACATCCTTGCCCTGCTCTCTGAAATATTCAGCCATAGCACAGCCCGCATAGGGAGCAACGTACTGAAGGGGAGCTGTTTCCGAAGCCGATGCTGATACAACGATGGTGTAATCCATAGCACCCGCACGTTCAAGCTCGTTAACAAGCTGAACAACCGAGGAAGCCTTCTGTCCTATAGCAACATAGATGCAGATAACATCCTTGCCCTTCTGATTGATTATGGTGTCAACGGCGATTACCGTCTTACCTGTCTGTCTGTCACCGATGATAAGCTCACGCTGACCTCTGCCGATCGGGATCATAGCATCGATAGCCTTGATGCCTGTCTGAAGCGGAACGGAAACCGACTGTCTTTCGATGATTCCGCAAGCCTCCGATTCAACAGGTCTTGTCTCTTTTGTCGCAACGGGTCCTTTGCCGTCAATGGGCGCACCCAGAGCGTTTACAACTCGTCCGAGAAGTGCCTCGCCTACGGGTACGGAAAGCACCTTGCCTGTTCTCTTGACACTTGTACCCTCACGGATCTCATTGTCATTTGAGAGAAGTGCAACGGAAACGGTATCTTCTTCAAGGTTCTGAGCCATGCCGTATGAGCCGTCATCAAATTCGAGAAGCTCACCGGACATACATGAGCGAAGTCCGTAAACTCTCGCAATACCGTCGCCTACAAGGATAACGGAGCCTGTCTCCTTCATTTCTATCCTTGACTTGTAATTTTTTATCTGTTCTTTTATGATATTACTGATCTCTGCGGGATTTGAACTCATTTCGTTATCACATCCTTTATTTCGGAAAGTCTGCCGCGGATACTTCCGTCAATGACCTTTCCGTCTGTTTCTATAATAAGTCCGCCTATGATGGAGGGATCAACGACACAATTGAGCGTGACCGCAGTCCCCATCTTCTTACCGAGCTTTTCGGCAAGATCTGCCTTTTCCTTATCCGTAAGCTCCACAGCACTTGTGACATTCGCAACGGAACGTCTTTCATGCTCCGAAAGAAGCTTTGAGTATATGTCGAAGCATTCGTTGAGAAGTGATATCCTTCCTTTTTCGCAAAGTATCTTAAGAAAAGACACCATGTTTTCGGGAAAGCTTCCGAATGCCGCATCAACAGCCGCTGTTCTTTCGGTTATGGGAACTGTGGGACAGGAAAGAAATTCAAGATAATCCGGTTCTTTTTTGAATATATCCGATACGATGCCGAGACAATCGCAATATTCCCTTGCCGCATCCGTTTCAAGAGCGAGTGAAAAAAGGGCAGTTGCGTATTCGTTACTTATTTCCGTCATCGCCGTCACCTATCTCGTTTATGAAGGAATCAATAAGCTTTCTGTGATCTTCCGTCTTGATCTCACGTTCAAGAAGCTTTTCCGAAAGACGTGCCGATACATCCGCGATCTCACGCTTCATACCGTCTGTAGCCTTCTTTCTTTCAAGCTCGGCTTCGCTTTCGGCACGACGGATTATACCGTCAGCCTTTTCCTTCGCCTCGGCAACTATCTCGTCACCGCGTCTTGCTGCGTTTTCCGACGCAGACTTTATAATGGTATCCGCTTCTTCCTTTGCAGAGGCAAGCTTTTCTTCCCACATTGCCTTGTTCTCTTTTGCAGATTCCTCAGCCTTTGCCGCGTTTTCATATTGAGCATCGACAGCTGCCTGTCTGTCTGCGACCACCTTTTTTACAGGTTTAAAAAGGAACTTCTTGAGAATAAGGAACATTATCGTAAGGTTGAGAAGAGAAATAACTATCTGCCAGAAATTAACGGAAATTACTTCCAAACTCATTCTGCTTTATCCTTTCGATGATAAATAAGCCAAAAACGTAAATGTATTCCGGATCCTTATCAGCCGATCATTGCCATGATGTTTGCGCCTTCTGCAAGATAGGGAGCAAGAGTATCCATAAGAGTACCTACAAGAAGACCGGGCGCAACAAAGATAAGAAGGATCGCGATAACAAGTGCATAAAGACCTGTTGTTTCGGCAACAGCGCAACCCATGAGCATTGTTGTTGTAACAGCGCCTTTGCTTTCGGGCTGACGACCGATAGCTTCACAAGCCTTAGCGACAGCGTTACCTTCACCGATACCGGGGCCTATACCTGCGATCATTGCCATACCTGCACCGAGAGCGCAGCATCCGAGAATAATACCAATTGCGAGTGCTAACATTTTGAAATACCTCCAAAAAATATAATTAATGAATGATGAATGATGAATATTGAATATTGAATAATTTAAGCGGATTCCGTTGCAGAACCCCTTTTAAAAATGAAGAAAACGAAGTTTTCAACATTAAATGTCAACTGTCAATTGCTGATTGACAATTGTTTTTCATCCTGTTTCCGTTTTTTCCTCTTTCTTCTCTCATACTCCTCAATGTCAAATCCTCCCGAAACGTACAGCATTGTGAGCATTGCGAAGATGTAAGCCTGAAGAACACCGGAGAAAAGGTCAAAGTAAAGGGAAAGTATCGCGGGAAGACCTACCTGCAGGAACGGGAACTCACCGAGAAATCCCGGAAGCCATCCGAGAACGATGTGTGAAAGCCCCTGAAGTCCGGTTGCTATAAGAACACCGATTACAGAGCCGGATAAAACGTTACCGTAATGACGGAACGCCATGGATATCGGAGTTGCGATCTCACCTATGACATTCAGCGGAGTCATGGCGATAGGACTGCAAAGTCCTTTGACATACATTCCGAATCCGCATTTTAGCTTGTAATAGGTGATAAGCACAAATACCAGTATTGCCCAGCCTGCCGTGATATTGACATCGGATGTGGGCGGGAAAAGCCCGAGAAGGGAAGAAAGGCTGGAAAGAGCCGAAAGTCCGAGTATCGCCGCAATAAAGGGAGAGAATCCTCTGAAATATTCACCCATATTGCCGCATACCATCTTTTCGCACGCTTCAACTATCCATTCCGCTGCGATCTGACGTTTTGAACCACCCTTGGCCGTTATTCCGTGTGTAAGATAAAGACACAGTCCGAGTATCACAATCATGACCATCCATGAATTTATCTGTGCCTCGGTAATAACAAGCTCCTGTATAGGCATAGGAATCCTGATATAGACTTGTGCACCTGTGATTGATATGCCTTCGCTTGCAGGCTTTGTCAGTATCTTAAGCACGATTGCAAAAACAAAGGGAAGTACCATCATACAGATATAAAGGAAGTCGACTGCCGCAAATGTGCGGCTTTTTTGCTTCATTAAGTCTCACCTCCTTCGGAAGTTTCTTTTGTTTTTTTGCCGAAAAGCGGAGCGACAGCAATGGCGATTCTCGGGAATACCACGGGAATGAGCGACGCCCAGATGTTGAACACCTTAGGTAAAATTACCGCCAGCGCAAGAAAAGCGAACATCATCACATTTCTCAGAAACATTGACAGCTTCACCGTTTTTTTCGCATCCTTCGGCTCCTGAGTGACCGCCTTCTGAATAAACAGTCCCATCAGGAAAAAGTTAAGGATCACAGCACCGCCGATAAGAAGATTACCGTACAGTACAGTCGGATCCCATTTGCCGATACACAGAAAAACACATTGCATAACAACACTCAATACAAATACACAAAGCGTGATATACCGTGTTTCCCGCAGTATGGCAGGATCGATTTTTTTCATTTTTACCTCTTTTTGTCAAGCAGTTATGGAAAATCTTAACAATAAATTTATTATACTATTTTTTTGCCCGATTGTCAAGGAAAACAACCTTATATAATATTTTTTTACAAAATGTTTCTATTGATACAAAAAAGTTTATTTTGCGTAAATCTTCTATAATAATGTGAAAGTACTCTTGCGGCAATCAATGATACCTTCTTTTTTCAGCTTTCCTATCTCCGCCGAAAGACCGCTTCTGTCAACCTCAAGAAAGTCCGCAAGCTCCTGTCTGTCAAACGGAACGGTAAAGCTGTCCGAGCCGGCACTTTTTGCCTGTTGCATAAGATACGTCATGAGCTTCTCTCTGGTACTTCTCTGAGATGTTATCTCAATTTTTTTGTGGAACATTATATTTTTTGTTGCAAGCTCCTTCATGAGATTGAAAATTATCTTCCTGTGAAATCCGCAGGCGTTGGAGCATGAATGAAGTATCCTCTCACAATCAAGCAGCATTATCTCTCCCGGCTCGTTGGCAATTACCGTGACGGGGATCTTGTCCACTCCCGCACAGGCAAAAGCCTCTCCGAACATCTCGGATACACCTATCTTTGTCACTATACTCCTGTTTCCGTAAAAATCCACCTTCTCCATCTGAGCCTCTCCCGAAAGAACTATCCCGATAAACCTCGCAGGATTTCCTTCGGCAAATATGGTGTACTTTTTATCATATTCCTCCACCTTTGCTCCGAGACATCCGAGAAGCGGCAGTATATTCTCGTTCTCAATATCATTAAAAAGAGAGCATTTTCTCAATACATCAAAATATTTTTTCATTTTTACCTCAATTTTTTGTTTTTTGTTGAAAATTCAACATACTTTTTGAGTTTATTATACTATAATAGGCTCAGAAAATCAAGATGGTTTTCAAAAGAAAAATAAATCTCTCCCAGAGGTGACTTAAAATATGAAATTCGCATTTTTCGATACAAAACCCTACGACAGACCGGCATTTGATAAATACGGTGCGGAAAAGGGCATAGAATTCAAATATTTTGAAACAAAGCTCAATGAAGATACCGCAGAGCTTGCAAGAGACTTCGACGGCGTCTGCGTGTTCGTAAACGATACGGTAAACGCAAAAGTCATAGATAAGCTTGTTGATATGAACGTAAAAGTCGTGGCACTGAGATGTGCAGGCTTCAATAATGTGGATGTGAAATATGCTTTCGGAAAAGTACACGTTCTGAGAGTTCCCGCATATTCCCCGTACGCCGTTGCCGAGCATACAATGGCTTTGCTTCTTACATCCGTCAGACGTATCCATAAAGCCTACATCAGAACAAGAGACTTCAATTTCTCGCTATCCGGTATGACAGGCTTCGACCTTCACGGTAAAACGGTAGGTGTTATCGGAACGGGAAAGATAGGCAAGGTATTCATCAATATCTGCCGGGGCTTCGGAATGAAGGTGCTTGCATACGATAAATATCCCGATAGATCCATCGAGAGCGAATACGTAAGATACGCAGATCTTCCCGAGCTCTTTGAAAACAGCGATATAATCTCTCTGCACTGCCCGCTGACGGAGGAAACATACCACCTTATAAACAGAGAGAGCCTCGAAAAGTGCAAAAAAGGTGTAGTCATCCTCAACACCTCCAGAGGCGCACTTGTGGATGCGGAAGCACTTCTCGCAGGTATCAAGGACAGAAAAGTCGGTGCAGCGTGCCTTGATGTATATGAAGAAGAAGCAGACTATTTCTTCGAGGATTTCTCAGGTCATATCATCAGCGACGACATTCTCGCAAGACTTATCTCAATGCCGAATGTAATAGTAAGCTCGCATCAGGCATTTCTGACAACGGAAGCACTTGAAAACATCGCAGAAACAACTGTCAATAATATCATAGGATACTTTGAGAATGGACAATGTCCGAATGAGGTATGCTTCAGATGTGGTAACGCGGAGGATTGCAAGACAGGAAAATGTTTTTAATAATTGAAATTGACAATTAAGGATGATTTCCGCTAAAGTCCCGGAAATGTTGCAATACAGCCCCCGGAGCAGGAGCGCAGCGAGTGCGGAGCAAATATAAAGTTCTTTGCGTCTCTTTCTTTCAAGAAAGAGACCGAGGTGCAGGGCGAGCAGCCCTGCTCGTCGAAGACCTCCGTAAAAACAGAAAGGATAACACCATGATAAGAAAGATAATAAAAATAGACAAAGAGAAATGCAACGGATGCGGACTATGTGCCGCGGCGTGCCATGAAGGTGCGATAGAAATGGTGAACGGCAAAGCGGAGCTTACCCGTGAAGATTACTGTGACGGATTGGGTGATTGTCTGCCCGCTTGTCCGACAGGAGCAATAACCTTTGAAGAGAGGGAAGCACCCGAATACAATGAGGAGGCGGTAAAGCAGGCGAAGGAAGCAAAGAAGAACAGCACGTGCGGATGCCCCGGTACTCATGCAAAGGAGATAAAAAGAGAATCTAACGAAAAGCTACCTTGCGGATGTCCCGGAACAAATTCAAAAAGCATAAAGAGAGATATGCCCACATATACGAAGCAGAGCACAGCGGCGCAAAGTCAGCTCATGCAGTGGCCGTGCCAGATAAAGCTCGTGCCGATAAATGCACCTTATTTTGACGGAGCAAATCTACTTATCGCGGCGGATTGTACCGCATACGCCTACGGTAATTTTCATGAGGACTTTATCCGCAATCACATAACCCTCATCGGATGTCCCAAACTTGACGAAGGCGACTATTCCGAAAAGCTTACGGCAATAATCAAGAATAATAACATAAAGAGCGTAAAGATAGTAAGAATGGAAGTTCCATGTTGCGGCGGTATCGAGAATGCGGCAAAAAGAGCCATCATGGAATCGGGAAAGTTTATTCCATGGCAGGTGGTCACCATCTCGACAGACGGAAAGATACTGAACTGATACTTCACTTTTATTAACAAAAATACGTTGAATTTACATCGCAAGAATATTATAATAATATAAAATTTAATTATAAAAGGAGACAAATATCATGATGGACAAGAAAGTACATGAGCTTCTCAATCAGCAGATCAACAAGGAATTTTACTCCGCATATCTCTACCTTGATTTCTCAAACTACTTCAAGGCAAAGGGACTTGACGGCTTCGCAAACTGGTACATGGTACAGGCACAGGAAGAAAGAGACCACGCAATGCTCTTCTATACATACCTTCAGAACGAGGATATGCCCGTAACATTGGAAGCTATCGCAAAGCCTGACAAGACCTTCAACGAACATATGGATGTCCTCAAGGCAGGTCTTGAACATGAGGAATATGTAACATCTCTCATCAACGATATCTATGCTGCGGCATACGATGTAAGAGACTTCCGCGCAATGCAGTTCCTCGATTGGTTCGTAAAGGAACAGGGCGAAGAAGAAACAAATGCAAAGGATCTTATCACAAAGATGGAGCTTTTCGGCAGTGATCCCAAGAGTCTCTATATGCTCAACCAGGAGCTTGCGGCAAGAGTTTATACAGCACCCTCTCTTGTACTCTGATGAATATCCGGAAATAAACGGAATATAATAATAAAACAATAAAACACTTTATAATCTGAGGAGGAAACAAAAATGAAAAAGTATGTATGTGATGTATGCGGCTGGGAATACGATGAAGCAGTAGGCGATCCCGATAACGGAATAGAGCCCGGCACAAAGTGGGAAGACCTTCCCGAAGACTTCGAATGCCCCCTTTGCGGTGTAGGCAAGGACGAGTTTTCCGAAGCAGAATAATTAAATAAGCATAAAGATATCCGCAGATGGACGATGAGTGTCTTATCTGCGGACATTTTTTAACTATTTCAAGAACCTTGCATTCTGCATTTCAGCAAAGCCGATATATTTTGCACTATGCATTTTGCATTTTGTGCGAAGTATGATCAAAGTCTGGGCGCAAGCGGATCGGGATCGAAGGAACACTTTCCCGTAAACTCACACTCACCGTAAATACCGTCAACAAGCGTTTTGAGGTATTCCGGACAGAAGCAGTAAAGATTTATAAAATTATCAGCCGACGGGAACCAGTCGTAGTAAATGTAAGGAGACGACGTGGAAACACAAATACTCTTTTCCGCGCCTTCCGTAAGAACATGAGCAAACTGCGAAGCCTTTTCCATAACAAAGCCGCCCATTCCGTAAGGACTGTGAGGAGCAATGTGCGCAAAATACAGGATGAGATCATTCTCTTCGGCAATCTTTTTTATGTGATCTTCGTTAAGTATCTGCTCACATACGCTGACGGTCGCACCGCGCTTTTCAAATTCCGGTACTACATATGCATTGATATTTTCAAGTACGTTTTTTGCATAGCCGATGTAAACTATCTGAACCTTCTTTATGTTCTCTTTCTTAACGGGAACAAGACTGTTGTTTCTGCTGAGCCATGTGATGCTCTTGGGTGCATAATAAAGGCTTGTCTTTTTTGTAAGAGCGCGTGCGTTCTCTCTTATCTCGTCGGTGACAGTAAGTTTCGGAGTATCGAAAAGACCGACCTTCTCCTTCATGTCAAGAACACGCTGACAAGCATCATTGATCCTCTCTTCCGAGATCTTGCCATGCTCTATCGCACTTATGACAATGTCGATGAAATCCTCATGATTCGGGCCGAGGATAACATCCACGCCCGCATTGTAGAATGCCGCATAAAAGTCCTCGGGATCGGGGAACATGGTAGTTATCGCTTTCATTCCTACCGCATCCGTGATAACAACACCCTTAAAGCCCATTTTATCCTTGAGAAGATCTGTAATGATTTTCTTTGAAACTGTTGCAGGAATATATCTTCCGCCAATCTTTGTGTCATCTGCCGCAGGGAAAGATATGTGACCGATCATGATGCTGTAAACGCCCGCATCTATCGCCGCCTGAAAAATACAGCCTTGTCTTTCATACCATTCATCATAGTTTTGACGCAGAATCTGATCGGAGAAATGCGAATCACGATATTCATCCCTGTCGGCACCGGGGAAGTGCTTAGCCGTAGCCGCAACACCTTCGGACTGTACGCCCTTTATGTATTCCGTCATCATTTTTATTGTATCCTCGGGATTATCCGCAAAGCCTCTTGTAAGGGATACCGCACAGAAAGGAGAGGCATTGTCAAGAACAGGACCCCAGTCCCATCTTACTCCGCAAAGCCTCATCTCTCTTGCAATACACTTTGCGATATCATAAGCCGCCTTCACGTCACCGGTCGAGCCGATACCGATATTGGTGGTGGTCTGCGAGAAATAGTTGAACGCACCGCCGATGCCCTTTTCAGCATCCATAGCACCGAGAAACGGTACTTTCAGAATATCGGAAAGATGTTCATTGTAAAGCCTGTTGTTGATGTCATTGCTGAAATCCTTTTCACCGTTCGACTCGTCAGCCATGTTGATCACTTGAAACTTCAGCTTGCCCGTTGTCCAGATATTACCGTAAGGATTAGCTTTAAAGAACGCATCGGTATCCTCATGTCTTGCAAGGATATTACTTCTGAGCGCCGCTGTCTGACCGATCCTCTCCCTGAGCGTCAGATCTTCCACTCTCGGTTTTTTCATTATCGTTACCTCCGTAAAATAAAAAATCCGCTATCCAATATAGATTATAGCGGAAATTTGTAAAAAGTCAATAGTGAACTGTGGCTGTGATATATTTTTGAGGTGCGTATTCCGATGATCATGACATGGTATTAACCGAAGCTCGCAAGAAATTACCCTCAAAATCACCATCCCCACGTCATATTTTCCCCATCTCCGTCATATCCATATAACAAAAACATTCCACCACGGAAAAAACGGAGGACACCTATGACAAACTCAACCATCTACAGCGACATCCGCACAAGGACAGGCGGAGATATCTACATCGGCGTCGTGGGACCCGTCAGAACGGGGAAATCCACATTCATCAAGAAATTCATGGAGACACTTGTGCTTCCCAATATGCAAAACGCAGACGAACGTGAAAGAGCCCGTGACGAAATGCCCCAGAGCGCACAGGGCAAGACCGTCATGACAACAGAGCCGAAATTCGTTCCCGACGAGGCGGTTGAGATAACCCTTGACGGCAACGCCGCAATGCGTGTGAAAATGATAGACTGTGTCGGCTACATAATACCCGGTGCAATGGGACACACCGAGGACGAAAAACCGAGAATGGTAATGACACCCTGGTCTGACGAGGAGCTTCCCTTTGATAAAGCCGCCGAAATAGGAACGGCAAAGGTAATAAACGACCACTCCACAATAGGCATACTTGTCACAACGGACGGCACGATAGGGGATATCCCCCGTGAAAACTACATTACCGCCGAAAAAAGAGTGGTTGACGAGCTTAAAGCCATAAATAAACCCTTCGCCATAATTCTCAACAGCGCAAATCCCGATTCCGATGCCGCAATAGAACTTGCTGTGGCAATGGAGGAGGAATACAACGCTCCCGTGGCACTTGTAAACTGTACGGACATAACGGAAGAGGATATAAAAAAGATACTCGAGCTTGTCCTTCTTGAATTTCCCATCAGGGAGATCGGCATAAGGATACCTCCGTGGATAGATACTCTTCCGTCAGAGCATCCCCTTCGCAAAACGCTCTACACAAGAATAAACAAAGCCGCAGCGGAAATAACCAAGGTAGGCGAGGCACGCGACATATTCTCACACATGAATATAGCCGATAATGAATTCGGAATATCCCTTATCGGTGATGCCATAGATCTTGCCACCGGAAAGGTACATCTGCGTACGGATATGCCGGAAGAACTGTTTTATCGTATTCTGGGAGAAGAAACAGGCTTTATAATAGACGGTGAGGAATCGCTTATAGTCAGACTTCGCGAGCTGTCCGGCATAAAAAAGGAATACGAGAAGCTTGAAAAAGCACTGTCGGAGGTGAAGGAAAACGGATACGGCATTGTAACACCCTCACCGGAGGACATGACTCTCGAAGAACCCGAACTTGTAAAGCAGCAGGGTGGATACGGAGTAAGGCTCAGAGCATCGGCACCGTCAATACATATGATATGTAACAAACCGAGGTCTTTGGAAGTCGCATAAAACAGGCATTTTTAAAGCACAGACTGTTTTGGTCTGTGCTTTTTGATTTGTTTTTTGGGGAAACCGAAAAATACCGTTATAACTCAAAAACGGAGAGGTATAGCCACCCGTTTCCCATACTTTTTCCCATACCTTTGTATTAAATTTAAAAATATTTTTTTGTTTTTCCTAAACTTTTAAGTGTTTGGTCGGGGGACAAATTATCAAAAACAAATATAATTATACTTGCAAGAATAGAAATGATAGGGTATTATTCTTG
Organism: Oscillospiraceae bacterium; assembly: GCA_015065225.1. Lineage (GTDB taxonomy): Bacteria > Bacillota > Clostridia > Oscillospirales > CAG-382 > SIG622. The sequence goes on from SVQR01000032.1 coordinate 13,784, forward strand.
TATTCTTAACCAACAAGGGTTATTTATGCAAACACCTATATATTACCCACGCCGACATATGCAGGAAAGCCTTTGTTGTTTTGATGTATATCCGAAGGGAGGATAGCCTATGCAAAAAAAGCCGGCAAAACACAAATTGATTACCGACAGCGAAGGAAAATTACGTTATCGTTTTTTCTGCGACCTATCGGGAGCACTTGAGTACACATCAAAACCGATAAACGCAGATTCCGAAAAAGAACTTGAACGTGTTTGGAATAAAGAAGCAAAGGCACACTTTAATGTTTGTCATAAATGCGGAAAATCTGTAAGTTCCGAAATGTTTAACGCCGAGGTCTTTGAGTGTGTTGCCTGTGCTCCGTGGGAGGATGCTCCGAAATATTGTCCTCATTGCGGACAAAAGGTTAAGGGCTCGGAAAACAACTGCAGCTATTGCGAAAAGAAACTGCGTTATGAGGGAGGAGAGGTGTGAAGTTTTGACAGCACTTTATGAAAAAATTCGTCTTGAGAATATGAAGCATTTTGGCTTTGGACCTGAGGTAATGAAAAGCATAAAGGTTTGTAAGGAGTGCGGTGCAAAAGCAAATTCGGAGCTTCTCTTTTGTCCCGAATGTGACAGCCCCCTTCCGACGGAAACTCTTTATACGCTGTATGTGCATAGCCATTTTGTATGTACGAAATGCAAAACGGTGGTGTCGGCAAAATATAAATACTGTCCCCAGTGTGGAAAAAAGCTCATTTTTGAATAATCAAATTAATAAAACAAAAATATAAAATACATTTACGGAGGTATTTGGTATGGCAAAGAACACATGCGCAATCTGCGGAGCGGAGGTTAATATTTTTACAGGTCAGCAGTTGGCGGATAAGACACATATCTGTCGCAAGGTATGTGCAAAGAAGTGTCTTAAAATCTTCGATTTTGTTCCCGCAACCATTGATGAGGTAAAGTCACATATCGAGCAGGTCGAAAAGGGCACAAAGGTATGGAATCAGATTTTTGTTCCTTTGCAGAAGACAAAGGTCAAGGAAGAAAAGCTCAAGAGATTCGGTGAACCGCTTTACGTTTCACCCTCTACGGGACTTATGGCTCTTGTTGAAACAAGATATAAGTTCATCGTTTTCGGTAAGAGTCAGCTTGCCTGCGTTTACAGAATAGCAGACCTTGCTTCTTATGAATACGAAGAGGAAACCGTTAAGAATTCCGAAGGTAAGGAAGAAAAGAAGGAATTTTGCCGTATGTTCTTCCACAACACCGCAGGTCTTTACAGCTTCCGCTTTGAGATAAGCAACAGCCTTGAGTTCAAGTCTCTTGAAAAGTATTTTGATACCCTCTTCGGTATTCAGAAAACTCTCGGCAACTCAATAAACAACGCAAAGAAGCAGTGGGCGGCTATTAAGGATGTTGCAGGTGCGGTAAAGGCTGCGGCTACAGGGGCTGAGGATGTTGAAGAAAAGGCGGCAGCTGCTGCTGAAAGTCTGGGTACATATCTTGAGGGCGACAGAACGGAACTTATTGCAAAGGCTGATGCTGCTCTTGCAAAGGTTCAGTATTGATCCCGGTGAAAATAATGAAAAAAGTATTATCATTATTGATAGTCCTTGCGCTTTGTACTGTAATGTTTGCTTCGTGTACAGATAAAGACAACAATACGAATACCGAAAAAAAAGACGGCATGACTATTACCGACTTCAAAGATGATAAAGAAACGCAAGAGACGGATGTTGAAAAAGACATATCCATCGAAAAACTGAAAAAACAAATCTCCGACAGCGGAGCAAAGCTCGGTGTCGCATATCTCGGATGCTTTGGCGAAACATTTGACGATACAAAGGAGTATCTTAAAGACCTGGGAATATATGAAGATTATCCTTTTGTTGAAGAAATGGAGCTTGACGACCTTGTGGTAAACGAAAACAATGAGATGTATCTTGTTGTACCTGCAGGAAATACAGAAACTGTAAAGATATACGACGGGGTGCTTAACGAAGACACCTTCGAGCTTGAAAAAGGAGAGCTTTTAGGCGAAGCAATTGACGGAAAACCGTTCCTTCTTCTTTGCAATATCAGTGAAATAATACCGAATGTGATCATAAGCACAGGTGATCTTGAATACAGTCCCTGTCTTTCGGGCGAGGACGGAGAGCTTGTCGAGGATCAAGATATTTACGATTTTTCACCCTATGAAAGAATAAGAGAGTATTTCGATATTCGGAACGGTATTGCAGACGGAGCAGATCCGGTATTCTGCGGAAGCTGGTTCGGAGAGTCGGAAAACGGCGACTACGAGCTTATGGCAATGAGCCTCGATCTTTATGTCGATGGAGCTGCAACGTATGTCTACGGTGTCGGAAACAGCGAGCCTACAGAGTGGTTCATGGGCGAATGGAGCTTTGATGCCGAGCGTGATATGATTCTTCTTGATATGTACGGCGGTCCACCAAACGACTATGAAGATTCCGATGAATTGTTTATAGACCCGTATGAACTGAAATGCGGCTTTAAGTGGGATATGGATTATCGTGATGACGGAACTTATCTCATTCTTACCCACGAAGAGGGAGACCCCATACTGTGGGGTAAGAACGGTGCAACCTTTGAGTTTGTTGAAAGCTCAGAGCCTATTGAGGAGGATTATACTTTTCTTATCGGCTCATGGGGAGTAATTTCCGAAACAGAGGAAACATATCTTGAAATATTTGATAACGGTGAAGCACATTATTATGTGGTTTGTGACGGTGTGACACAAAAGAATTTTTACGGATCGTGGACTGCCGGGGATCTTACACTCGGTCTGAGCCTTTACCAATTCTCCGAGGACGGAAGTGCTGTTGAAGAACCCGCTGTGTTCTTCGGTGACTACGGAATAAGCTATGACGGTGAATTTCTCACACTGTCCTTGATTGTCGAAGCTACCGATCCGTTGACAGCATTTATGGAAGAAAACGGCTATGAACAGTTTATGCTGTGCGGTGTAGGCTGATAATACAGTAATTTGAAAGGAGTGGTAATATGGCTACTTTACAAGAATATAAATGCCCATGCTGTGACGGTGCGATAGAATTCGATACCTCGTCTCAGAAAATGAAATGTCCGTTCTGTGGCAGTGAGTTTGAATTGGAGACGCTTGTTTCTTATGATAACGAACTGAAAAATGACAGTGAAAGCAATATGCAGTGGGAAACAAATGCCGGAACAGAGTGGCAGGAGGGTGAAACGGAAGGACTTCGCAATTATCAGTGTAATTCCTGCGGAGGCGAGATAGTGGGCGATGATACCTTAGCTGCATCAAAGTGTCCCTATTGCGGAAACCCCATTGTCATGATGGGACAGTTCTCGGGAAACTTAAAGCCCGAATACGTTATCCCCTTCAAGTTTGACAAGAAAGCAGCAAAGGAAGCTCTTATGAATCACTATAAGGGCAAAAAATTCCTACCCAAGGTCTTCAAGGATCAGAATCACATTGATGAAATCAAGGGTGTATATGTTCCTTTCTGGCTGTTTGATGCCGATGCCGATGCGAATATCAGATACAAGGCGACACGCATCCGTCATTGGAGCGATTCAAGGTTTGAATACACGGAAACAAGCTATTTTAATGTAACACGTCAGGGTTCTCTCGGATTTGCGGGAGTGCCGGTCGACGGTTCGACAAAAATGGCGGATGACCTCATGGAATCCATAGAACCGTTTGATCTGTCTCAGGCGGTAGATTTTCAGACTGCATACCTTGCAGGCTTTATGGCAGACAAATATGATGTCGATGCAGAAGAAAGCATTGAAAGAGCAAATAAGAGAATCAGGCAAAGTACGGAGGATGCTTTTGCGGCAACGGTAGAAGGATATACAACCGTAACCCCTGTAGCGTCAAGTATAAATCTTTATAACGGCACCTCTAAATATGCTCTTTTACCCGTATGGATCCTGAACACAACATGGAATGGCGAAAAGTATACTTTTGCCATGAACGGACAGACAGGAAAGCTTGTGGGAAATCTTCCCCTTGACAAGGGTGCATACAAGAGATGGCTTTTCGGTCTTGCGGGCGTGATAAGTGCGGCTTGTCTCGGACTTTCATATCTGCTTTGGTTAATGTAAGGAGGTGCAGGTAAAATGAAAAACAGAATATTTGCACTTTGTGTTTCGATTTTGATGTCGGTCATGTCCTTCAGCGTATTTGCGGAAGGTGATTACTACCGACTGCAGGATATGACGGAACCGGCACTTCTCTCCGAGACCGAAAACGCAGAGATCCTCGCAATGCTTGACAAAGCAAGCGAAAAACACGGTATGGATATTGTAATTCTTACCGTTCCCGAAGTTGAAGAAGGCCTTACTGTGGAAGAAGATGCAACAGAATGGTATGAATACTTAGGCTTCGGTGAAGACGGTGTTATGCTTTATATAAGCATGGAAGAGCGCGATTGGTATCTTCTTACAAGCGGTTTCGGAATTACAGCCATTACCGATGCGGGAATAGAATACATATCCGAAAAATTCCTTCCTGCACTTTCCGACGGTGATTATGTAACAGCTTTTAACACATTTATTACCTACACAGATGAGTTTATCACACAGGCAAAAACAGGCAAGCCTTATGATGTGGGAAATATGCCAAAAGAACCCTATAGCTTGCCGATGAGCCTTCTGGTTTCTGTAGGCATAGGTCTTCTGGTTTCTCTTATAATAACAAGCATATGGAAGGGACAGCTCAAGAGCGTTGCGTTCCAGACACATGCGACAAGTTACTTGAAACCCGGAAGTCTCAGTATCGCAAACTCCCGTGATTTCTTCCTGTATAGGACAATCGACCGCGTAGAAAAGAAAAATGATTCTGACGGCGGATCGTCGACACATAAATCGTCTTCGGGCAAGAACTACGGCGGTGGCGGCGGAAAGTTTTAAAAGATATTGTTATATTTACACTTAAATAATTAATTTTGGAGGAAAATATGAAAAGAATTATTACAGCTTTATTGGCAGCATTTACGGTATTTGCACTTGTATCCTGTTCGGGCGGCGGCTCGGGCGAAAAATCCGATCCCAATACCATCGAGCTCGGAGATTATGTATTCAAGTACAAGGGCTGTGAGGTAATCCGTGACGAATTCCTTGACGAAGTTTTCGATGTGATTGCGATCACTTATAACTTTACAAACAACAGCGATGAGCCTACCTCGTTCTTTGTTTCTTCTGTCTATGAGTTCGAGCAGAACGGCGAATTGCTTGACGGCAGAACTGTATTCGTTTCCGAGGATTCCTACGAAACAATGTCCGATGCGGAAATGGAGGAGGTAGCTCCCGGTGCCAACCTGGATGTCACTCTTACATACGCACTCAAGGATACCACTTCTCCCGTAAAGGCTACATTTACAGGTCTTTTCTCCGATACGAGCAAGAGCCATACCATCACACTTGATGCGACAGCGAATGACGTAAACAAGGCAGAAGCTCCCGTCGCTGATAATGGCGGCAACGCAGATGAGAACGCAGAAAACGCACTTGTGCTGCAGGACACACAGTGGTACGGCTGGTGGATTATTGCGGATGCAACGGGCGATTATGAGGACTATGACGGAGAATACTTCGACTGTTGCGCTACATTTGAAAAGACAAACGAGGGATACGTTCTCATGAGCATCTGGGATGAAACCTATCCCAACTACGAGGATGAGTGCCTCGGAGAAGTTTACTTCGAAGAGATCGACGGAATGCTTGTTTCCGTTGAAGGCGGATTCTTCTATACAGGCGAGGCTGTCGGCGAAGGTCAGATGGTGATTGAGCCTGATTTTTCCGACTTTGAACACACTCTGTTTACATATGTAAACATTGAAGACGAGACCGGAAGATTTGTTGCATCCATCAACCTCACCGAATGGGGCTATGAATGGGACGAAGAATTCAATGATTATCCTACATACTATGATTCCTACTTCCTTCCCCTCATGGAAGAAGGCGAGGCACTTCCCGCAGATATTTCCGATATAGGCTAAATCTATAATTGCGTAACATAATATAGTATTATAAAGGAGTAGTGTTATGAAAAAGTTTTTGGTATTTATGTTAGCAGCACTTATGTGCATTTCCCTTGCCGCTTGCGGTGGCGATAAGACTACCACACAAACTCCGGAGAATAACAACACGGAAGTAAGTACACCCGAAACACCCGATGAACCGGAAGTTCCCGCAGAAAAGACTTTTGAAGAACTAAAGGCTGAATTTGCGGCAAAAACAGCGGAAGATCTTGTAAAGGAATATTTTGCAGATGCTGCAAATCCCACAGCGCAGGAGTTTGCAAAGCTTTACGAAAACTATGCATTCCTTGATACAAAGGATGACTATGAATTCGACAGTGATAATACAATTGCGGCAGCAGTAGAGATTATCAAGGACAGCGGTGCAGCGACTGTAAGAGCAACCATGCCCGAAGTAATAAGCTATCTTATCGACAGCAAGTACGATGGCGCAAGAGCATATGCCTACAGACAGCAGTCCACAAACAATATTGATCCGTCTGCTTCAATCTATACACCTCTTCTTGAAAAGGCTCTTTCCGAAACACAGCCTAAGGTAGTTTATGCCGTGCTTAAGGGACTTCCTCAGTCTTACGGTAACAATGATGAATTTTGGGCATTTGCACTTCCTTTCGCAAAGAGCGAAGATGCAAACCTAAGAAGAGCAGTTACCACTGCATTTGACAGATTTGATATTGAAAGTAAGGATGCGGCACTTGAAGCAGCAATCGCACTTATGAACGATGCGGATGATACGGTAAAGGCAAGTGCTTTGAGATACGCGGGAACGATCGGCGACGACAGACTTGTGGAAAACTACAGAACAGTTCTTATGGACGAATCTCTTGCAAAGAAGTTCCACGGCAATGCTCTTCTCGGTCTTACAGATATCTGGTATGCATATCCTACACATGATAATACCTCCGAAGCAGCTTACAAGCTCACAATGGAGTATTACA
>SVQR01000234.1 GCA_015065225.1 Oscillospiraceae bacterium
CAAGATGTGCAAAAGCACTCGGTGCTGAAACAATAGTTATCCACGCAGGAAGTACCGCAAAACTTGACAGAGCGGTCGCACTTGAATACGGTAAAGCGGCACTTCTTCATGCAATAGAAAGACTCCATGAAGAAGACCTATATGACGGTGTCCTTCTCGGTATTGAGACCATGGGCAAGGTGAACCAGCTCGGTACTCTCGATGAAGTTATCGAGATGTGCAAGGTGGATAAGAATGTCCGCCCCGTTGTTGACTTCGGTCATATGAATGCAAGAGAGCTCGGCGGTGTGTTTACAACAGTCGATGATTATAAGAGAGTGTTTGACAGGATCGGTACTGAGCTTTGCCCCGAATATGCGGATAAACTTCACTGTCATTTCTCAAAAATAGAATATACCAAGGGCGGAGAAAAGAAGCATCTGACATTTGTCGATGAACAGTATGGTCCTGCTTTTGAGCCTCTTATGAAGGCTATCGCCGATCTCGGTGTTTCGCCTACAATAATCTGCGAATCCGACGGTACGATGGCAGAGGATGCTCTTGCAATGAAGAACGAATATCTGAAATGCCTTGCATGACGAGGTGAGAATGTATGACAAGAATTGAAAAGATCAGAAACAGGATCGAAAACGACGAAACAGCTCTGCTTATCACCTCAGACAGCAACAGACTGTATGCTTCGGGCTTTAATTCTTCTGCGGGCTTTATGCTCGTTTCAAAGTCTGAGTGCTATCTTTATCTCGATTCGAGATATTACGAGATGGCAAAGATCGCAAAGGAGAAGGGCAAGCTACAGCCGGAAACGGAAGTTTTCCTTCTTGAAAAGAAGAGAAGGGAATACATCGGTGATTTTTGCAAAAGCTATAATATAAAGACCTTGCTATGCGAGGACAGAAGCCTTACGGTCGCAGAGTTTAAACAGCTTGAAGGCGAGACCTCCGGTATATGCAAGATCGACGGCATGGGAAGCCTTATCGAAGATTGCAGGATATGCAAGGATGAAGACGAGATCGCCAATATAAAGGCTGCACAGAAAATAACCGATATGGCGTTCTCGCATATTCTCGGGTTTATAACTCCGGATGTTACCGAAACGGATGTCGCACTTGAGCTTGAATGGTTTATGAGAAAGAACGGCTCGGAGGGGACAGCCTTTGAAACAATATGTGTTTCCGGAACTAAATCCTCACTTCCTCACGGCAAGCCGGAAAACGTAAAGCTCGGCAAAGGTTTTCTTACAATGGATTACGGTGCAAAAGTAAACGGCTACTGCTCGGATATGACAAGAACCGTCTGCATCGGAAAGCCGGATGAAGAAATGCTCAAGGTATACAATATCGTTCTTGAGGCACAAAAGAGAGCTCTTGATACAATATGTGCATGGATTCCCGGCGATGTTGTTGATCACGCCGCACGCGATTATATATATTCACAAGGATATAAAGGCTGCTTCGGGCATAGCACAGGACATTCACTTGGAATTGATATTCATGAGGCACCGAATTTTTCACCATCGAGCCAGGCGATAATTCCTCAGGATGCCGTTCTGAGCGTTGAGCCTGGGATATACATCGAGGGAAAATTTGGTGTAAGAATTGAAGATATTGTAAAAATTTGTACTTTGGGATGCGAAAACCTTACAAAAAGTACCAAAGAACTTATAATTATTTAAAAAAGTACTTGCATTTTTAAAAAAGATGTAGTATAATAAATAAGTAAAATTTTGCGTATGCAATGCATACGGTATATATATGGAGGATATAATATGGTATCAGCAGGCGATTTTAAGAACGGACTTACATTTGAATGGGATGGCAAGGTTTGCCAGATCGTTGAATTCCAGCACGTAAAGCCCGGTAAGGGTGCGGCTTTCGTTAGAACAAAGCTCAAAAATGTTATCACAGGTGCGGTTATCGAAACATCTTTCAACCCCACAGAAAAGTTCCCCACAGCACTCGTTGAAAGAAAGGATATGCAGTATCTTTACACAGACGGCGAGCTCTACTACTTCATGGATATGGAATCCTTTGAACAGATCCCCGTAAACGCAGAACTTCTCGGCGACAACTTCAAGTTCGTTAAGGAAGAAATGATGTGCAAGATCTGCTCCTACAAGGGCAACGTATTCGCTATCGAGCCTCCCATGTTCGTAGAACTCGAAGTAACAGAAACAGAACCCGGCTTCAAGGGTGATACAGCTACAGGTGCGGCTAAGCCCGCTACTCTCGAAACAGGCGCAGAGATCAAGGTTCCGCTCTTTATCAACATCGGCGACGTTCTTAAGATAGATACAAGAACATCCGAATACATCGAAAGAGTTAACAAGTAATTCTTGTTGCAAAATAATTTATATTCCAAGGAGGGCAAGTTATGACAATCAGCGAAAAGGTAGCACATCTTAAAGGTGTGATGGAAGGCATGAACTACGATGCGACCACAAACGAAGGAAAGCTCATCTCTCTTATCGTTGACGTTCTTGCGGATATGTCCGACGAGATCGACGTAATAACAGATGACGTAGACACACTTTTCGACTACTGCGACGAGCTCGACGAAGACCTCGGAGAGGTTGAAGAAGTTCTTTTTGAATGTGACGATGACTGCGATTGCGACTGTGATTGCGAAGAATGCGATGACGAATGTGAATGCGGTTGCTGTTGCGAGGAAGAAGAAAAGTAATAGCTTACAGGAAAGTTACGCTCTTTCACCTCGAAGGGGCGTAATTTGTATGAAACAGTTTAAAAAATAACTTACATACCGAAAGGAAATATCAAAATGAAGATTCTTGTTATCAACGCAGGAAGCTCCTCTGTTAAGTATCAGGTATTTGATATGGACGATGAGTCCGTACTTGCAAAGGGTATCTGTGAACAGATCGGCGATGAAATGGGTTCTTTTACATACAAGGTTCCCGCTAATGACTATAAGTACGAAGAACAGATCAAGATGGCTAACCACAGCGAAGCTATAAAGCTCGTTATGGATAACCTTGTTTGCGAAAAGCACGGCGTTCTCAAGTCCTTTGACGAGATCTCCGCTGTAGGTCACAGAGTACTTCACGGTGCAGACAAGTTCTCAGGCTCCGTTATCATTACCGACGAAGTTATCGATACTATCGTTGAGTGCTGCGAACTCGGCCCGCTCCACAATCCTCATAACCTCACAGGTATCAGAGCTTGTAAGGAGCTTATGCCCACAAAGCCTCAGGTAGCAGTATTTGATACAGGCTTCCATCAGACAATGCCCGATTACGTATATATGTATGCACTTCCTTATAAGTACTATGAAAAGTACAAGATCAGAAGATACGGCTTCCACGGTACATCACACAGATATGTATCCCTCAGAGCTGCCGATATGCTTGGCAGAAAGGATGCAAAGATCGTAACCTGTCACCTCGGAAACGGTTCTTCCATCTCTGCTGTTGACAGCGGCAAGTGCTTCGATACAACAATGGGTCTTACACCTCTTGAAGGTATCATGATGGGTACACGTTGCGGCTCTATCGACCCTGCTATCGTTCC
>SVQR01000235.1 GCA_015065225.1 Oscillospiraceae bacterium
AAACTTGGGTGGATGAGTCCGGTACAATACCGCCTCAACATCTTGGCTGCATAAAAATAGTGTAGCAGTCATAAAACTACTACACTATTGAAAGTCTAACTTTTGGGGGTCACATCATTCGGGCAGCTCCTTTTTTGTTTTCCAAACATTTACATTATTAATACTTTTGTGTTGAAAAATCCCACTTAGATGTGGTATAATATAGAATTGGATAATGATATACAGATATTTTTGATTCAAATAAATATGAATGTGAGGATTTACTCATGTGCGGATTTGTAGGATTCAGCGATCTTAAGCACACGCTAAGTGACAAGAACGATATACTCTCAAAAATGATGGACAGGATAGTCCACAGAGGTCCGGATATGTCCGGAGAGTTTGTATGTGATGATGCGGCTCTCGGCTTCAGAAGGCTCAGCATCATCGACCTTTCCGAGGGAGCTTGTCAGCCGCTTTACAACGAGGATAAGACCGTAGCAGTCGTGTTCAACGGTGAGATTTATAATTTCCAAAGCATAAGAAAAGAGCTTATCGAAAAGGGACATACCTTTGTTACCGAGGGCGACAGCGAGGTACTTGTTCATGCTTACGAGGAGTACGGCGTTGAAATGCTGAAAAAGCTTCGCGGTATGTTTGCTTTTGTAATATATGATACAAAGAAAAAGCAGTTTTTCGGAACACGCGATATTTTCGGCATCAAGCCTCACTACTATTACATCACCGATGACGGCGAGCTGCTTTTCGGTTCGGAAATAAAAGCATTCCTGGAATTTCCGAAATTTAAAAAGGAAGTCAATAAGGATGCGCTCCGTCCCTATCTTACATTCCAGTATTCAAGCGGTACTGACACTTTCTGGAAGGGTGTAAAGAAGCTTGAGCCTGCGACATACTACATTTTCAAAGACGGAAAGATGTCCTTCGGAAGATACTGGGATGAGGAATTTGAAGCTGAAAACAAGAGCTTTGACGAATACGTTGAGATAATAGACAAAACCGTCAACGAATCGGTAAAGGCACACAGGTTCTCCGATGTAAAGGTCGGTTCATTCCTTTCCGGCGGCGTTGACTCAAGCTACATCACAGCCTGCCTTATGCCGGATGAAACATTCTCGGTAGGCTTTATCGAGGGTGAAGGCAAGTTCAATGAAACAACATACGCCAAAGAGCTTTCCGACAAGCTCGGTATCACAAATTTCACAAAGATCATCACCCCCGACGAATGCTTTGATGCGTTTCCGTCAATTCAGTATCATATGGATGAGCCGCAGTCAAATCCGTCGAGTGTTCCGCTGTATTTTCTTGCACAGCTTGCACGCGAACACGTTACGGTAGTACTTTCAGGCGAGGGTGCTGACGAGCTTTTTGCGGGATACGATTGGTATGCGGATACAAAAGAAGTAAAGAAGTTCAAAAAGATGGTTCCCGGCTTTGTAAGACGTTTACTTGCAACCTGCGTAAAACCCCTACCCAACTTCAAGGGCAAGAGCTTCCTTCTCAGATCAAGCGGACGTCCGGAGGATTATTTCTTCGGTCAGGCTCTTGTTTTCTCGGCTAAAGAGGCGACATCATTCCTTGCTCCCGATTGCAGGAACGGAAAGAGTGCAAAGGATATCGTCATGGATGTCTACAAGTCTGTTGCCGACAAGGATGAGCTTACAAAGAAGCAACAGCTCGATATGAAGCTCTGGCTTCCCGGAGACATACTTCTGAAAGCCGACAAGATGAGCATGGCTCATTCTCTTGAACTCCGTGTTCCCTTCCTTGACAAGGTGGTTATGGAAATGGCGGAGAAGATACCCCATGAGTACAAGGTTAATGAAAAGGATACGAAATACGTATTCAGAAAAGCAGCAAACAAGACTCTTCCCGACGAATGGGCAGACAGAAAGAAGCAGGGCTTCCCCGTTCCGATAAGATTCTGGCTCAGAGAAGAAAAGTATTACAATATCGTCAAGGAATACTTTACCGCAGACTATGCGAAGGAATTCTTTGAGGTTGATAAGATCAATGCACTTCTTGAAGATCACTATGCAGGCAAGGCGAACAACGGTCGTAAGATATGGACTGTGTTTACTTTCCTTGTGTGGTACAAGAGATTCTTTGTTGATGAAAAATAATTGTTGAGTAAGGTGGATATAAAATGAGTACAAAAAAAACTCCCGTTCCCGTAATTATCGGAGCGGATCTTAACTGTTATAATGTTGCAAGAGCCTTCCATGAGGAGTACGGCGTTACATCCTATGCTTTCGGAAGATACGAGATCGGTGCAACAAAAGCATCAAAATTCATAAAATTTATCACTGTTCCCACTATGGATACGGACGAGACCTTCCTTGAGGTGGTAAACAAGTTCTACGACGATAACAAGAGCGATGACAAGGTATTCTTCATTCTCGGCTGTACAGACGACTATGCAAACCTTATCGCAAGAAATGCCGAAAAGTTGAGACCGAGATTTGTTGTTCCCTACAGCTCCATGGATATCATGGATGACTTTGTATCAAAGGAGAGATTTTATAAGGCTTGCGACAAGCACGGTATACTCTACCCCAACACAAAGATATTCTACACCGATTCCGATTATTCTCTTACAACAGAGGAAAACCTCGGATTCAAGTATCCGATAATTGTAAAGCCCGCTAACAGCGTCACCTATTGGAAGCATTCCTTCGACGGCATGAACAAGGTCTATGTTGCGGATTCAAAGGAAAGAGCCGATGAGATAATAAAGACAATTTTCGCCTCCGGTTACGATGACAGCATCATCCTACAGGATATGATCCCCGGTGATGACAGCCGTATGTATGTTCTCACGGCTTACTGCGGCAAGGATGCGAAGGTTAAGATGATGTGTCTCGGTCATGTACTTCTCGAAGAGCATACTCCAAAAGGCAGAGGCAATCATGCGGCAATAATCCCGGAATACAAGCCCGAGCTCTGTAAAGGCTTTAAAATGTTCCTTGAAGATATCGGTTATGTCGGCTTTGCCAACTTTGACATAAAATATGACACCCGCGATAACAAATACAAAGTTTTTGAAATAAATACAAGACAAGGCAGAAGTAATTTTTATGTGACCGGTTCAGGACATAACATCGCCCGTCTTTTTGTTGAGGACTATCTCTATAACAACCCATTAGATGAGGATATTGCAAAAAATGAACACTTGTGGATGGTCGTTCCAAAACAGGTTGCATATAAATACGCTCCTGAATATAAAGCAAGAATGAAACGCCTTATAAAAGACGGAAGATATGTAAATCCGCTATGGTTTAAACCCGACAATGACCCCGAGAGAATTTACAGATTAATCCGTTCGCAATTGGCACACTTTGTTAAATTTAAAAAGTATCTCAAAAAATAAAGGAGGACTGCCCATTGGGTAAGCTTGGAATAATCGGCGGTATGGGGCCGATGGCAACACAGCTTTTATACAAAAGAATAATAGAAAAAACCGATGCCCAATGTGATCAGGAGCATATTG
>SVQR01000033.1 GCA_015065225.1 Oscillospiraceae bacterium
CTCCTCACCGCAGACATTGCACACGCCGTTCTCATATGAGCCCGCACATCCATCGGTGGAGATGCAGTGATTAAAGTTTGCTATTTTGTAGTTTTTTCCCTTTTCTGAGATATTGGCTCTGTTTCCGTTTTCATCAACAAGAGAATACCCTTCCGGAAGCTTTACAAGAGAAGACATAGATGCGCCGTCATCTGCCGCCGTAATAATAAAGTCATCGGCTATAAGCTCAGAGATGGTCGTGCAAGAACTCATATCCAGCAAGCCGCCATCATGTATAAAGAAGAAACTACCGTTAGCACTGTTCATCTCGAAAGCATTTTTCACCGTACACACATTACCATCCCATATGATAACGGGATATGAAAAAGAGTTCGCATTTGTCGTATTAACTGTGACGTTGGAAAGCTCTATCTTGATATCACCGTACCCTGTGGAAACAAGGGCGGACGGCACGGTAAAGGATGAGTCGGATATGTTAAGTCTTACGTCGGTATCAACATAGGTGTTGAAAAATACAACGTCATCGTTCATAACCTTTACATCCGCCTCGACTACATTGACAGTTGAGCCGTCACTTGCGGTAAGCGCCGTACCGCTTCCCGTGTGTATATATTCCAGTCCGCCCGATCCCATTGTGAGCTCGGCACCGTCTTCCAGATAGATGCCGTTGGTGGCAGACGACGTAAATGTAGTATTATTTCCGTTGAAAACAGCACTTACATTTTCTTCCACCACCGCCACATAGTCCGCGGTAACATCGGAATTGAAATTTACATATCCCGATCCTGCTTTGTTTATATCTGTCATAGCCTGTTTGAGCGTTCCCGTAGATTCCGTGTCGCCCGCACGATAGGATACGGTATCACTTGTCTGTGCATTTGCTGTCACGGCAAATGTGGATGCGATCATCAGAATGCTAAGCAGCAACGATAAGGCTCTTTTGATTTTCATACGGTTCTTTCCTTTCATATATTACGAATTTAAAGATATATTATCACGAGATCTGAGAAAACGGGGTTATGTCACGACATCATTATCAAGCTTATGCACAAAGTTTGAGAATACCTTTTGCGCTATGGATATATAATCCAGCTCAAGTATACGTTTTATGATATCCGTTCTTTTTTCGGTATCTACGCCGAGCAGCATAAGCTGAGCATTCAGGACATCGGATATCTTGTCGTCAAGAGTAAATGTGTCGGTACATACCGTAGTAAACGCCGAAAATTCTATTGCACTCATAATGTTTTCCCGACGCAGATAATCTTCAAGTTTCATATCAGGGAAAACATCTTTCAAGAGGTTATAATTCTTTTTGGCTGTCCATTCCTTGATAAAGCTGTAGATTCCCGGTAGGACATATGCGTTATAGTAAAGGTCGTATGCTTTTTCATCCACATGACACAGAGCTATCTGAGCCGCTATCTCTATGGAATACGCCAGAAGAGCATCATCCGTCTCTTCGTGAATCTGCTCTATCGTGTCCGCATGAAAGTCCATCAGTTCCTGCATGAGAAGATACAGCATATCCTCCTTTGTGTGGAAGTGGTACGCAATTGTACCTTGCCGAAGTTCGCATTTCTGGCTTATCATTTTAAGTGTCGTATTTGAAAATCCGTTCTGCAGAAAAAGGCTTACTGCACATCTTATTATTTTTTTCTCCGTCTCGGACATGGGGCTTACAAGACGGTTGCGTTGTACTATACTGTTAAGCATGGTCTTCTCCTTGTTCCGGGTGTTGTTTATGTATTGTTCGGTCGTGACCGATTATAGCATAAAAAGTTGCGATTGTCAAGGGTTTTCTGCATTTTTCGGTAATTTTACGTCCTTTCGGCAGTTTTTGTCTTATTCATTATTATATGCCGAAGCGGCAGAAATTCAGATAGCATACCCGTTAATATGCAGCTTTGACGCTTTTTCAAAAAAACAACGACGGACACCGTTTGCCGATACCCGTCATCGCATTTATTGTGTTAAAATTTCCTTCCGTATTTTTATGCCGTCATTCTTATTCCTCGGATAACCAGCATTACGTCAACGACATTTACGACACCGTCTTCGTTTATATCGACAACAGTGCGGATATCATCGGAAACGCCCTCGGAAAAGCCTCTCAGAACTCTTATGATATCGTCAATGTCGATAATATCGTCGCCGCACTCCGCTTCCGTATCCGCAGGAATATCACCGGGGATGAGTACAGTTTCGGGAAGCTCGGTCTCACCTTCGACGGTTATTTCTTCTGTATGTGTGAGATATCCCTTCTTTTGGAATGTGAGTGTATATGTCCCCTTGGGAAGAGATGCCGCAAATTCGGGGAGATATGTGGTATCATTGTTTTCAAAGAATACGGCAACGGTATTGCCCAAAGCGTCTTTGAGTGTTACCTTGCCTGTCTTTGATGCGGAAGGCTTTGTGTTCTCCCCTCTTGCTGTTCTGAAATTCAGCTTCACACCGTGGTTTTCCGAAAGCTCGTCAAGGGAAACAGAGATGATACCCTGATTTCCCAGAGGGAATACAATCCTTGAATCTATGACTTTTGCAAGGTCGGGGTTTCCCGTGAAGGTGAAGCTTGTGATATGCTTTGCATCGTATTTGCCGTTAGGGATGTCAAGTCCGGAGATATCTATGATATCGCATCTTCCGCTTACTCTTTCGCAAAGGAGCATTATGTCACCGAACACCGTGGGCTTTCCGGCAACCGTGCCTGTGAAGTCACCGCTGTATTTATATGTGGGAAGTGTTGCGTAGCTTGTTGATGCACTGCCCTCCGACGGCTTGAATACGAAGAAGCTGTTATCGTCCTTTATGCCTATTGCGTAGCCGTCATTTCTGCCGCCGAGAGCTGCAAAGCCGCCTTTCATACCGAGGTTACACTTTGCTACCATATATGCGAGCTTCGGAGAGGAAGAAGTCGGATCTTCGCCAAAGTCGTACCAGTAGGTCTGGTTGTTATAGCCGTATGAGCAGAGATATCTTCCGCCCACAAGGCTTGTTGAGAGCTGTCTGAAGTACATAAGACCGCTGTGGGGATTCCAGCCGTTATTGACTGCGCCCTCTCCGTTCCATCGAACGGGGTTTTCAAGATCTGTAAAATCCACAAGCTCGGAATGTGTTGAGCCTGAATCGCACAGTACATAGTTTCCGTCCGGTGAAAGTCTTATGAATTTTACCGAATAGATATTTGCATGACCGGGAGAATATCTTGCGATGTATCTTGATATCTCGGAAAGTCCGAGACCGTCATCGGATATCTCATATATTGCTATGCCTCCAAGTCCTTCCGCCGTGTAAAGTCTGTTGCCGAATACAACCGCTTCGCTGACGATGTTGTTTCCGGATACGGAATATCCATTTATTACGTTGAGTGCGGTATCAAGTATCTTTATGCCCTGATTTCCGCAGGCGGCATATATGAGTCCGTCCTTTTCGTCAACGGAGTATACCTGACCTCCCGGGAGACCGTATACTATATCCTTGAAGCCTGCATTACGGAGCTCTGTGTAATCAACTTCGTAGAAATTGGCATCCGAGCTTTCGGGAGATGCTGTAGTTTCATCCTTTACCTGATCAAAAAGAATGTTTCCGACATCATTTATGTCAAGCACCGCCACACCAAACTGTGTTCCCGCAAGATATATCTTTCCGTCGGTGACGGCAACACCGCCCACGGGAGAATTGAATCTTGCATTTGTATCAAAGGGGTAGTAGCTTCTCCTTGCGCCCTTGTTGTGTCCGTAGCTTCTTACGAGAGATTCGTATTTTGCGGAATTATTCTCCTTTGTTGCCGTAAGCTCTATTGCGGCAAGTCTTATCGGTGCTTCCGGGTTTGTTACGTCGTAGATATATACGCCGTTGAAGGTATTCATGAAATATGCGTATGTCCTATTACCGTTTTCGGATATTCTTACGTCCCAGTAGTCCTCGCCTATGGTGTAGAAATGGTCTTCTATCCTTACACTTGATTTAAGTACGGGATTCTTTATATCCGATATATCGTAGATATCCATACCGTTGCCCTGACCGTAGCCTGCATTATACATGGATACATCTCCGCGCCATGTGGCACTGTGTCCCGTTGCAACATAGAGATAATTGCCGTGTACATATATACCGTCGCCCTTGCCTGTTGCGGATATATTTCTGTTGAGTGCTTTGGGACTTGTAGGATCGGAAACGTCCCATGCTTCAACGGTACGTCCGCCCCAGCAGCCCGCAAAGAGTGTCGTTCCCACTATCTCACAGGACTGTGCTTCGCCTGTTCTCATGTTGGCGATATTCTTCGGCAGTGTTCTGTCTGTCATGTCTATAACTTCCGTACCGAAGGTTCTGTTTGTGATGTAGCAGTAGTCGTCAGCCATTGCAACGCCTGTGGCATATTCTACGGTGTCACATCTGCCGACAAGTTCGGGGTTTGTTTTATCGTCCGCCGCAATAACAAACGCACCGTCAACTCTGGATGTTACAACAACGGTGTTTCCGTCCTCACTTACGGCAAGCTGTCTTGTCTCACCAAGACCTGACACCATGCCGACGACCTTTTCCGTTTCTGTCGAGATTATGTATAGTTTTCCGTTTCCTATGGCGTAGATATAGTCACCGTTTATCTCTATGTCGGAGCATTTCTGAATTACGCTTGAATCAACATACTTTTCTGCATTGTAATCAAGTGTAAACCGTGTATACGGCTCGCAGAGGAAGTAGCCTGTGGGAAGATCAAACTGATCCTCATCCGCTGCTCTTTTTTCCAGTGTCACACCGCCGATCACTACATCGGATATCTTGCTTCCCATTGCGAATCTTACGCTTCCTACTTTTGCGGAAACTGTTATCGGGAAGCATATCTTTGTCCACTGTGTGGGGATATAATATGTAACCTCAGCAGTATCGCCGTTTGTACCTGCGGGATTTGAGAGGACAACGCCCGTATCGGAAAGTATGGATACTTTTACAGGTGTGTTTTTGCTTTCCGACTTTGCGTAGAAGGTCAGAAGGACTATATCTCCGCTTGCAGTCTCCGACGAATCTGTTCTTATGTTACAGGTTATACCAGAGCTTGCTATAGTACCTGCTTTTGCGCAGGAGAGCTTCAATGCCTCTGCAAATCCGAGTCCGAAGTCTTCGCTGTCGCTTACCGTTACGGACGCAGCGGTACAACCGTTACCGAAAGCTACGGCATCCTTTAAAAAGCTTTGTGATGTTATCAATTGTGTTTCCGTTCCTTCCGTAACTTCATCATCTTCTTCACCGTCACCGCCTTCCGAGGATTGCTCTTTGTACTCGGGCTCGCTGATGTAGTATGAGCCGTCATTGAAGGTTTTGAGCGTTGCACCGGAATCGGCAAGCGCTGTTGTAAGCTGTGATGCCGTGACTTTTGTACCGTAGTTTATAAACTCAAAGTCGCCTATCTCAAAGGATTGAACAGCGGCACTTGTGCGCAGTATTATCTGATTCGGGATAAGATTTGCATCGGTTACCGTCATTGGATAATAGTATGCCGTCCAGTCGGAGGATATAGGCTTATTGTTGGGAACATGGTTTATAAGGTTGTAGTCCTGAGTGGGAGAATTCCAAAGCCTTATTGAGAATTTTCCGTCGCCGGATGTGGCTCTTGCGGTATACTTCAGAAGCAATGTATCTCCGCTTTTTATGGACTTATATGCATCGGAGCTTTTATTAAAATTAACTCGCACCGATGAGTGTGTCCAAACGCCGGGAGCTGTATGACAGCTGAGCTTTACGGCTCTGTCGAAGGTCAGCTTGTGGCTTGCATCGACATTTACCGCTTCAACGGACATATAATCCGTACTCGGATCGAAGCCGGAGATCATGCCGCTGCTTGCGAGTGCTGTAAAGTCGGTTGCGGATATAAGAACAGTGCCTTTATCCGCAAAGGCGGCTATTGCTTCATAGGGAAGAACTTTCTGCTCCTGTGCATTTGCTGTAAATACACAGATGTTTGCGATCATAAGGATGGAAATTATGAGGCTTGATATCTTTTTCATTTTTAAAAGCTCCGTTATATAAGTATTTGATCATATTATAATATAGAGAACATCACATTACAACACAAAAAACATACATTTTTTCTACGTTTTCTTGACAGCACATCATGTTTATGGTATAATAAAAATGATATGTACAATTATGATCGGCGGTGATGTCATGAACAATTTCGGAGACTGGAAAGTCCCGTCCAACAGTAATTATGTTTACCATAACAGAAGAAAGTACCATCCTTTTCTGTGCATATACGATGCGGCGATACTTCACCCGAATGCCAATTACGGTTTTACGCGTGATCCGAGATTTTCCGATCACCTTTTTGAGTATATCGTAAGTGGAAAGGGATATATAGACTACGGCGGCAAGCGGTACACTGTCACGGCGGGCGACTGTATCCTTATGCGCAAGGATGCGAAGATTTCATACTTTGCGGACAGAGATGATCCTTATTCAAAGATATGGTTTTCGGCAGACGGAGATTTTGTGCCGAATATGCTGACTGCGCTGAGAGCCGAAGGCGAGCTTTTTATTGTCAGGAAGAATCTGTATGACAAGTTTCTGCGACTTCTTTACGTTCTTGAAAACGACGGATTCGAGCTTGACCGTATCTCAAAGCACGTTCTGGGGATAATGCTTGCGATGTTCTCAAAAGAAGATGATACGACAATTCCGGAAGATGAGCATATGACATTAGCACAGCAGATAAAGGTATACATTGATGCGGTAATACATTCCGCACCTACGGTAAACGGTATTGCAAAGCATTTCGGCATATGTGAAGCGACTGTGATACGCCGATACAAGAAGGAATTCGGCATAACTCCCAACGAATATATAAAGACACAGAGGCTTAACATGGCGGAGAGCATGCTTCGCAACACAAACTACAGTATTGCACAGATATCCGGGCTTATGAATTACTGCTCGCAGAATTATTTCTCGGGCGAGTTCAAGGAGGCTTTCGGCATGAATCCGACGAAGTACAGGGAGAGGTGCAGAAAGAAATAAAATATAACAAAAACCGATATGTCCGCGCAAAGGCAGGCATATCGGTATTTTCGTTTTATAGTATTATACAAATTAGTCCGTTGCTTCCGTCATTGATTATCCTTCGCAGAGTATCGGCGATCTTTATTCTTGAATCGTAGGGCATGTGGGAAAGTTTTGCGTTGATGCCTTCGTTCATCAGTTCATAGAGAGATTTGCCGAACATATTGGAATCCCATATTTTTGTCGGATCTTCTTCAAATTCGCGTAGGAGGTATTTTACTACGTCCTCGGACTGACGCTCGCTGCCGACAATCGGACTTACTTCTGTTTTTATGTCGGCTCTTATCATATGTATGATAAGTAGCAAACCAAAGTCCTTAATGGGATCCTTTGTTTTATAATGTATATTATATCGCAAGTCCGATGTTTTTCGAATATTTTCATTAAATTCTACTTACATAACGTGTAAATACACAAAACAACAAAAATTAAAGACGGCAAAGAAGCCTCTCCTTACCGTCCGAAGTATTATTCAAGATAATAACACAGATCATAATTAAAGGTTAATTCGTACGCCTTCTTTGACCTCGAATTGCCGCCTCTGATCCGTACGATCCTACCACTGCCGAAGTTTAAAATGTGCGGGTTCTCCGTGTAGTTTTGTGCGGTATCCGGGAGAAGCTTCAGAAAGATCTTAAGGTCGATCCGGTTTTCTTCTTTGCTTTTATATACCACGATCTTATCAATAAAGCTGTCAACAACACTTTTACCGATGTCCTCTGTAAAGACAAGTTCGTTTGCGATAGATGTGCGAAGTCCTTCTATTGATTCTTTAAGGTCAAGACTTTTCCTTTCTTTCTCATCAAGCTCCGAAAGCTTTGCTCTGAGCTTGTCAAGCTGCATATTGAATTCATTGTTTCTTTGTTCAAATTCCTCGTTTGTGATCCTATCGTCCATAACCAGATCAAGAAGTTTATCCTTTTTGGCAAGTACAGTGTTGATGTCTGCTTGTATCTTATGCTTCGCCTTGACGATCGCCTTTGTGCTGCCACTTTCTTTATAGAGCTCGATAAGATCATTTACAATGGCGTTTTTTTCAAGGACGATCCGATCATAGACCTCATGCATTACCGCATCCATCTCGGAGCTGTACACTATCGGATTCCGACATTTGTTGCCGTTGCCGTACTCCTTGCACGCCCACAGCTCTTTGTTTCCGGATCTGTATTTGTATGTGGTATGATGATAGCATACGTTATGCTCGCCGCATATTATCTTGCCGGAATACAGGTATTTATTCTGATAGCTCGTCTTGTCTTCGCCGGAAAGTTTTCGGCTTCGTTCCGTAAGCTTTCTGTTAGCTTTGTCCCATATCTCGGCGGATACTATGGGCGGGATCTTTTCGTTGTCCTCGTACATTATCCACTCTTCCTTTGGAAGGCGTTCTATCTCTTTGCTCAGGAAATGTACTTTATGGGTTTTATTTCCGCAGTAAAAGCCCTTGTATTTCGGGTTTGTAAGCATCCCCTTTACGGATGAAAAAGAAAAAGCATTTCCGTTGCTGTTTCTGTATCCCATTTCCGTGATCACTTTTGCGATCGCTCTGATACCTAAATTGTCACTCACATACAGATCGAATATCTTGCGGACCATTTCCGCTTCCTCCGGGACAATGACAAGCTTGCTTTTATCCTTGCGGTAGCCCCAGATGTTATTGTTCCCGAGGACAGAGCCTTTTTTTACAGCTTCCCGGAAACCGAATTTAAGTCTTTCCGATGTCTTGCGTGACTCCTCCTGCGCCTGGCTTGCCATTTGCGCAAGTCTGTAGTCGCTGTCCGAATCTGCGGTACAGATATTATCATACTCGAAATATACCGCAACACCATACTTTACAAGATCCCTCGTATAAGTGAGAGTATCAAGAGTGTTTCTTGCAAATCTCGATACCTCTTTTGTGCATATGAGATCGAACTTTCCTGTTTGGGCGTCCTTTATCATTTCAAGAAAGCTCTCACGCTTATCAACACTTGTTCCGGTAAGTCCTTCATCAACATATCCGCATATAAAAGTCCAGTTGGGATAGTGGCGCATCATGTCCTCAAAGTGCTGTTTTTGCGCTTTTAGCGAGTGTAACTGGTCGTATTTATCCGTAGATACACGGGCGTAATAGACAACACGCAGATTATAGTCGGAAAGCCTTGTGCGCTTTGTAAGCATTTCCTCTCTTACTTCATATACATTCATTATATTTTCCGTCCTTTTGTTTTAATACAGTAACAGTGTGCCGCTTTAACAAGCAGCACACTGTTCGGATGCAGCTCAGCCGACCTGCTTCATAAGAAGATCTTTAGCCGCGTTATACATATCCTCGGATATTATGTGCTTATCAAAGAGACGGCGGTTGACAAAAAGCTTGAGCTCGTTGTTGAAGCGGTCTCTTTCAAGCTTGGTGATATCACCTGCATACATACCGTTTGTCATATAAGTATCTTTCCTTTCTTTTTATTCTTCTGTTACAGTTATATGTTGGCACTTTAGGAATTATGACTGTTTTTTTGTTTGGTTGACTCCGATTTGTGTTTTCTTTGATACTATAACTTAAGCAAGATATCTGACCCATCTGCTGATGTTTGCAGAACAGAGGAAAGGGATTTTGATCAATTTGGACGGTATATCGTCAACAAAAGAGTGGCTTTTTATTTAAGGGTTCTTTTTATTACAAATTGGATTTAAAAAAGAAGCTGAAAAAACTCGACTAAATATATTAAAGTAATAATCGGGTAAAAGTTTAACCGCCTGCAACTTTAGGATCACAGGCGGTTTGGATGTTACAATTTATGATAACGTATAATTTCCCCTTACAAGTCCACAAGAAAGTTCGGAGGAGCACAAAAAATTATTTTCGTTTGTATGTTTGGTGGCTTACGCCAAGTGTACCGTCAAAGGGGAAAATGTTACGCAAGAGTAGTGTGTTTTCATCAATAAGAGTTGCGTAGAATTCGTCCTCGGGGTCAAAGGTTGTTTCCGTTACATGGAATACTACACTCCATTCATCGTTGCCGCAACCTATATAAAGAGGCTCCTGACAAAGCTCAAGGTTTGCTTTAAGCGTATCTGTTCCCACGTATTCCATCTTACTGAAATACTCTGCAGTCATGCCATCATCCGAGCTTGTTATAAGGATTTCGCTTTGAATTCCCGCTTCCTCTGCGGTATATTCATATCCGTCTGTCTCACCGCTTATCATAACCCATTCGCCGACAATATGTGACGGGGCGGGTGCAGGCTCAACAGTCAGTGCCTTTTCGACAATATTTTCGTCGAGATCAGCAAAGGCTGTCGCCGAAAGCTTCACAGTTCCCTTTGCAACCTCTTCTTCGAGAGACCAAAAGTCATCAAGAGTTATATCAAGCTTTTCGGATTCTTCACGGTAATCAGACCCCGTTTTGTTATGGTAGATCTCAATTATTTCGGGATCATTGTCATCGGGATATGTGAAATAATAATCATCGCATACCATTTCGCAGTTTTTATCTATATGGTATGTTCCGAAAATACTGTACGCTGCACCGGACGAGCCATGATAAAAGAAGCTGTTGTCCTCTTTTAAGGAATACATACTACGGCTCCATCCTTCAAAAAGAAGTTCGGGATTACCGTTTTTCAAGGTATAAAGAGCGTAAACCTCATTGTTTGTATAAGCTCCGTCTGCTTTATCAAACACGCCTATCATAAGCTCATAAACACTGTCGTCGTTTATATCTTTAAAGAGATAAGCTATTTTACCGAGTGCTTCATCACCTAAAGCGATTGCGGCATCCCATATTCCATAGAATCCTTCATCGGGACCGACTTTATCCTCAATATTTACTATAAATTCGTATGTGTCTGCAAGAATGTCTTCATACTCTGCAACATATACGGTCTGTTCTTCTTCTTTGTTTTCCGATTCATTCTCTTTGTTTTCGGGTTGTTGGACTACGCTCTCCGGTTGTTGGACTGTATTCTCCGGTTGTTCAATCACATTTCCGGGCGTTACGTCTTGCTGCTCCCGATCATTATTGCATGCTGTAACAGACAGTATCATAACAACCGCCAACGCACCTGTTAAAAATCTTTTTTTCACCGATATACCTCCTTACTTTTTCCGCACCAGCACATCATTGTTATAAATTCTCAATGTAGAATTGTCGGATCTGCATGACAGCACATAACAACCGTCTCCGGTATCCCTCCAATAAGTACCGATTCCGTCTTCGGATGTATCATTATCGGATGAAAAGTCATATTCGTCAACAAGGTAATAGTCATATTCCAACATTTCCGCACCTTCGTATGCTCTGAGTGTTATGTACTCATTAAGATCATCGTTGAAAGAAATACTGTAACCGGAATTTGTTTTTCCGAAAATCGGTTCTGCAGCAACATCTTGTACCTTAAATTCGTTTGTGTTTCTGTTACGTATCTCTTTATGTTCACGGACTCTGCCGAGAAGCTCACAGCCATCTGTTTCAAGCAATACTCCGTATTCCCACAAGGATGTACCCGTCTCGTCCCGTGAATCGTTTTTTTGCAAGGATTGTTTGCTGTTTTCCATTGTTAAAGCTCCGATATGTACACCGTATTCCTTTTCCAGTTCTTCCAACGTCTCAAGGTCATAGGTCGATAGATCCGTATCATCCGAAACTGTAATTCCGGACTTTTTGACAAAAATGGGCAAACGCACATCGGAATTGTATATAAATGCCTCGAGATCCTCCACGTCTGCAGGCAATCCGAAATCAAAGGAATACACATACGGTACAACCGATATCGAGTCACCGTCATCAACAGGTGCCATAACATAACTCTCAAATGCATAGCCCGATTCCGTACTTTCGGGGATGATTCCGATGTCTTCCAAAGCTTTATCAAAGTAGACTTCCGCAATTTTGTTAAACTCTTTTTTTGTTTTATCATCCGGTTCAAAGTATACTTTACCCGTCACAGTGTTAATGGTAAATGCTTTGGATTCTCCGTTATGCTTTATCTTTCCCGTTGCGTAATCTGTCAGATAATTGTTGCCGTCATAATTTGTCCACGCTATATACGCCGTACAATCTTCGATAGCTGCACCCGGCTCATTCTTTTCAAGCCAGGTCTCCATCATATCTCTGCCTTTGGCGGCAATTCTATCGGCGTTTTCCTGCTCATACATAGGCTTGTTCGGGTAACATCCGAAAAGGAATGCCACCGATATTGCAGCTATAATAAGTGCTGTTCTTTTTATCATCATGGAAACTCCTTTCCTTTGAAACTCACGCTGCCGACAGGAGTGTGATGCCGACAGCGTGGTTATGACTTTAATTATTTAGTATCAACCGCATCCGTTCAAGCGAGAATTGCGATCACTTGGAATATACAACTTCGGTTATTGTAAATGTGCCGAGAACACGTCCGGCCTGTCTTACCTCAAGTGTCTGATTTACATTCCACGGCATGTGATAGATAAGCTCGATTGCAACATTATCAAGTGTTTCTCCGGGATTAAGTCCGCCCGACGGAAGGTTTACCGTTCCTGTTATATCCGATCCGCGGAAATAGAACTGCGGTCTGAAACCATCTTCGATCTTTGAGGATCTGCCACCTTCTGCTGTGGACTTAAGTGTGAGTGTACCCTTGAGATAGTCGGTAACGATATAATCGGAATCCTCTTTCATTATAGCATCGCCTCTTGCAACGCTGCCCTTGGCAAGATCCTTGAAGTTGATTCCGGCGGTGTCTCCTTTTGATGCCGAGTCGAGGATCTTATGGAACATTTCAATAGCGGTGACATCAGCCGTCACAACTTCTCCCTTCTGACGTATGATCTTTGCTTTATCACCTGTCTTGACTTCACCGGCATCAACATATCCCGTTGTAACAAGACCTCTTCCCGTTACCATTACTACATCTTCTATGTGCATAAGGAAGCCTCTGTCAAGCGGATCACCGACATTGATATAGTTTGTAGTGACGGTCGTACCTTCAGCATCTGTTATTGTACATGATATGTATTTACGATATATGCCTTCCTTGCCGAGTGTCCATTTCAGAGTATCGGTTGTTGTTCCTTTAACAAATTCCGATTCATCTATAGGATCATTGGTTCTGTGTACTTTTGAATTCCACTGATAAGTATAAGGTGCTTTGCCGCCTGAGACCTTGATGCTGTATTCCAGAGTCTGTCCGAGAACTCCTTCCTTTATTACAACAGGCTGCTGTGTAACGGTAAGAGGAGCACCTTGAGCATATACGCTTACAGGAACAATACCGTCAAGGCTTGCACTTATCATATTCAGCTTTCTGAAGCTGCCGCCCGCTATATCAAAATTAAGTGCCGCAGTTGCTGAAGTCACAGTCAGAGTTGCATCACCGCTTGTTACAACACGTCCGGTGGAATCAAAGATCTCACAGCGATATCTCTCGGTCATCATATTTGCCGGTGTAACTGAAAGCGTATTCGTCTTTGTACCCTTATACTGATTGCTTTCCGTTATATTTACCCACGATGAAGATCCGCCGCTGAAGCTCATCTCCTTCTTCCAGTTATACTTGTAAGGAGATGTGCCGCCTTGTGCCTCGACCGTGAACACTGCCGTTTCCCCTGCCTTGACCGTCTTGCTTTGAGGCTGAGTCTTTATTGCAAGAGAGCCATCGGCAACAGGAGTTGAGGGTGTTGCAGGTGTTGAGGGGGTTGCAGGATATGCAGGTGTTGTAGGTGTTGTTGTTCCGGAAGATGTACCGCCTGTTTCTTCGGATTTACCAAGAGAGAAGTGTACTCTCTTTGACTCATACATCATTCTTGTAAGAATTGCGGCAACCTCGCTTCTCTTTATGTTATCAAAAGGCTTACAGTTATGGGCATCATCCGATCCCTGAAGTATACCCGCACGATAGAGCTTATATATAGGTGCGGAATAGTTTCTTCCCATAGGAACATCGGGGATGGATTTGTCGGGAACATTGTTCACAGCCTTCAGAGCTTCGTCGGGAAGAGCACTTGCAAAAATGGTCATGTATCCCGCTCTTGTCGCATTGTCATCATAGCTGTATTCTTTGTTTATGATTCCGTTGGCAACACAGTAATCCACATATGACTTATACCACGGATCACCGTTCTTAAGCGTTACTTCACCGTCCATGTAAAGCTGATGCATACAAGCCGCAAGCTTTATTGCCTCGGAGTATTTAAGCTGATCGTTTGGACGGTATTCCGTAGGAGTTTTACCGTTTACAAGACCAAGCTGTACCGCAAGAAGCACATCGTTGCAGTACCATTCGGTAGCAGGAACGTCAATAAAATTGTTGGTGATGGTAATTTCCGGAGGCTCAATGCTTCCTGTGCTTTCCGAATCGTCCGGTTCTGTCGGAGTTTCCGGTGTTGTCGGAGTTTCCGGTGTTGACGGAGTTTCCGGTGTTGTTGGTGTTTCCGGTGTTGTTGGTGTTTCCGGTACCGTTGTAGTATTTTCCGAGCCTGTTACATTTCCGGATGCATCTTTCCACTGTGCCGTAACAATTATATCTCCCTCAGGCATTGTAAAGCAGTATTTGCCGTCCTTTATGTAGAAGGTGGATCTTGCTTCCGTTTCAAACTTCCAGCCAGCAAAGGTCTTGCCTGTATCTGCCGTATCCGGTTCAAGAGTGAGAGTTGCTCCGAATTCTGCCATTTCGGCATTGTTACCATTTTGGTTTTTAGCATTTCCGCCATTGACGGTGACAGAGTGTTTTACGGGATCTATGAAGCACTCATAGATGTAGGATTCACTTCCGAGAAGTATCTCATCTTTATCATAAAGTCTTGCACCTACAGTTATCTTATACCAGTTCGACTTATCAAATTTATGCTCGTATTTGAATACGCCGTCCGCCCTGCTTTGCTTTGTAACATTGACAGAGATGTTTGTCGGAGCTATGCCTCTTATTATGATATACTTTTCAACCGTACATTCGCGGATCTTTTGTGCGGGGGTAAGATCTTTTGTATTTACGGCGAACTCTACAGTTTCTCCCTGCACTGCGGTAAAACCGCCCTTATTACTGTCCGGATAATTGGTTACCGCCGGATTCATATCCGAAAGTGTCAGCACCTTTTGTCCGTTGTCGGTACAGCTTACCGTAACTTCCTTATTTGTTTCATAAAGCTCCAGCTCGGATATATCATCTTCGCCGGACACCGTTTTGCCGTCCACAGTAACTTTGATATCACTTGCCACATCATAGCCGATAGCGGAGTCGCTGATGCCTATAATTCCGGTAGAGCCGTTGATAACAGCAGAGTAATACTTGCCTTCGCCTGTCTTATAGTCTGCCACACGGTAATTATCGTATGTTACAACTTTGTATGTACCGCCTGTGATGGTGAGATGTCCGGAAGCATCGCCGCCGAAAATGTTTGCTCCGCACGAACCTATGAATGTACCGCCGTGAAGCTCAGCATCACCACCGTTGAAGCGGATGGCTTCGTCTCTGTCACCGTTTGTCTGATGGCCGAGTGTGAAATATCCGCCGCTCTGCGTAAGTCCGGCATCCATGCCTCTTCCCCTGAGAGTACCGCCGTTTACTACAAGCTTTGCGCCTGCGTTGAGCGTTACGGCAGAGCCCCATGTGACTTGATATACAGTTCCGTAGAAATGACCTGTAAATGTGTTGAGACCGTCACCGATATCCGCACCGTCGGTTACCTTCTGTGATATCTCATGACCGCCGTTTATTATACCTTTATTAACGGTAAGCGTACCGTTTACATTGAATATATCCCTCACATTATATCCGTCGTAATGACCGTGAGAGTATGTACCGCTGGTACCGTCAACGGAATAAGCGGTGAATTTTATCGAGCCTTCACCTTCAGAGGTATCATCTATTGTAAGATCTGCACCCTTTGATATTTCAATGAGTGTTCTTGTGTTCTTTGTGGACTTGTAGCATGTCGCCCAATGATCGCCGTTGGGATCGACTTTTGCGTTACTATAGTCATTACAAATAATATTATGCCCGTTGAGATCCAGATACTTTACACCGTTTACCTTTGCTGTAGTGTGTCCGGTTGTGCTTCCGAGCTCATGTGAGCAAACAATATCGGAGGTAAGAGTGATCTGTGCATAACCGGTTGCGGCAAGCGCCTCGGAAAATTCACGCCATCCGCCTACTTTGTATTTTCTTACCTTTTCGTCCTTTTGTGTACCTGTTGTACCGGTTGTGCCTGTTGTACCCGTAGCACCGGTCGCACCTGTTGTACCTGTCGCACCTGTTGTACCTGTCGCACCCGTTGTGCCTGTCGGATCCTGTGCAGTAACTGTCATGGCAACAGATCCGAAACAAAGCAAGAGAGAAAGGACTGCGGATAACAGCTTTTTCATTGTGTTTCTCCTTTTAATCAAAAATATTTCACCGAGGAACAGAAATACCAAAGCGAATACTTTTCATATTCTATCGATCTGTCCCGAAGCAGGAAATGCCCCAAAGGACACTCCCTGCCATACTTTCTTTTATCAATAAATTATCCGTCAGGTAAAGTCAAAGTGCTGGATCACTTTCAAAGGCTCGCAATAGAATACGTTTCCGTTTGCATCGGTGACCTTGCATCTGAGATAATTACCCTTTATGATACCAACACCGTCATATGTAACCTTGAGGTTTGGCTTTGCAACACTGTCTGCCCAGGTTGCTTCCACGGGAATTGACATAAAGTTTGTGCCGTCGGTTGAGTATTCCCAGCGGTAAGTGTAGGGTGCTTTTCCGCCGAACACTTCTAATTCAACCGTTTTTTCTTTTCCATATTCAAAGGCGAGCTTGTCTCTGTCCTTGATGAGTACAATTGCCTTTGTTTCAGAAATTACAAACTCATCCATTCCCCAAACAGCAATACCTCTGACATACGGTGAATACGCCGTCTTATTTGTTTCAAGATCCGTCACACAAACGCGGGCGTAGTAGTTTTCTGCTTTGCCGCCAATCACACGATCCAAATCCAAATAGCAGATTGGTTCGTTATCCTTGTTGGTTTTCGTTGTATAATTTGCGTTATGCCACTTGTCTTCCTCATCCAGAGTACTGGTGCACTGCCATTGATATGAATATTTTCCCGAACCGCCGTATACGTTGGCTGTGAGTGCTAAAATATCATTATCATTGTAGGTTGACATCGTACCGGAAACCTCAACATGGATGTTACCTGCCTTAGCAGTCAGATATACATTGTTGGAGACGACAGAATCGCCGTTTGCATCAATAACTACACTGTGGTAATAAATAATTCCCGCCTTATTCGGGCGAACCTTAAGCGTGTTTCTTGATGTAGACCAGATAAAGTCTGCGCCTGCCTTATCCTCGCCGAGGTATTCCCACTGATACTCCTGACCTCTGCCAACCGCCGGTGCCGCCATCCAATAGTACTGGTAGGGTGCTTTTCCGCCGGTTACTTCAACCGTAAAGGTTGCATATTCATCGGCATTAACGGTTGTACTCGCAGGCTGTGTCTTGTATGCGAGTGTAGTAGATGTGGAAGGTATTGTTGTGGAAGGTCTTGTTGGTATGGAAGGTCTTGTTGTTGTGGAAGGTCTTGCTGTGGAAGGTCTTGTTGCTGTGGAAGGTTTTGTTACTGTGGAAGGGCTTGATGATGAAGAACCAATCATTGTTACCGTGAAGGTGCCGAGCTTTCTTCCTGCCTGAAGGACATCAAGTGTCTGA
Organism: Oscillospiraceae bacterium; assembly: GCA_015065225.1. GTDB lineage: Bacteria > Bacillota > Clostridia > Oscillospirales > CAG-382 > SIG622. The sequence goes on from SVQR01000033.1 coordinate 17,707, forward strand.
CCTACATACCACACACCCTTTTGATTCGAGAACTTTACATTAATGTTTTCCTGCGTTTCGCCCGGGTTCATCGTACCGTTTGCGAGACCTGTGATTACGCCGGTAGTGTCGTGACTTCCATAACTGAACTGCGGACTGAAGCTGTTTGAAATTGCGCTTTCTCTGCCGCCCTCCGCCGTAGAGAGAAGAGTGAGGGTTCCGATAAGTGTGTTTGTAACCGTATAATCTGCATCTGCACCAATCAGCGTATCGCCTCTTACAACTGTACCCTTTGCGATTTCAGGATTAAGAAGAAGGCCGATGTTGTCGCCCTTTTCAGCTTCATCAAGCGACTTGTGGAACATTTCGATACGCGCAACGCTTGCTGCCGTTTCGCTGCCATCTGCGCTGATGATCTTGATTGCATCGCCGACTTTAAGCTCGCCCTTGATGATGCGGCCGTTCACAAGAACGCCTTTGTCGGTAAGGTAGAACACGTCTTCAGCATACATAAGGAAACCCTTGTCTTCAGCATCTTCGATGGTTTCACCCTGCTCAAATTTATCCTTTGCACCACCGGTGGATTTTTCATTAAAGGTGACTTTAACTTTTTCTGTTGTTACCGATGCACCTTCTGCATCGGTAATCTTACATGATATGGCTTCGATTGAGCCAGCTGATGCCAACGTTATTTTAAATGTATTGGTTTTTGCACCTTCGTATTTACCTTCTTCATCAACAAAGTCGGATGTAACCGATTTAGTAATTGTAACAGTCTTCTGCCACTGATATGTGTAAGGAGCTTTTCCGCCTTCCACTTCAACCTTAAGTTCGGCTGTTTCACCTACGTTTACCGTAACCGTAGCAGGCTGAGTCTTGATCGCAAGAGGCTTTGTTTCTTCGGGCTTCTGCTCTTCGGGTTTCTGTTCTTCCTCGCCCATAGAGAACTTAACTCTCTTTGTCTCATCCATCATTCTTGTGAGAATTGCCGCAACTTCACTTCTCTTGATGTTGTCAAGAGGCTTACAGTTACGGGCATCATCCGAGCCCTGAAGTATACCTGCCCTGTAAAGCTTGTAAATACCGGGTGCATATTCCTTTGATGAGGGAACGTCGGGGATGGCATTGTCGGGAACGTTGTTTACTTCTTTAAGAGCATCCTCGGGAAGTGCCTTTGCGAAGATTCCCGCATAGCCTGCTCTTGTTGCCTTTGCGGAATAGTCGTATTCCTTGTCGATAATGCCGTTTTCGGTACAGTATTCAACATAGGTATCGTACCAGTTTACAGTACCGTTCTTAAGTGTTATCGTTCCCTCGTTGTAGAACTGATTCATACATGCGGCAAGCTTTGCAGCTTCTGCGTATGTAAGGTTATCATTGGGAGCGTATACTCCTTCACCCTTACCGTTAATAAGTCCCATTTCAACGGCACTCATAACATCGCCGTAAAACCAATCGGTTTCTTTTACGTCGTTAAATTTGATTTCGGCGGCACTTGCCGTGAAAGCAAATGCTGTTATGCACATTATGAGTGCAAGAATAAGTGATATTGTTCGCTTCATCACTACACTTCCTTTCTGCTTTTTTGCGGGAGAGCACAAAGGCTCTCCCTGCATTTATTTTATTATTCTTCGGTACTGGGAGTAATAGAAGGTCTTGTTATTGTGGAAGGTCTTGTTGATGTGGAAGGTCTTGTGTATGAAGATTTGACTTCTGTTACCGTGAAGGTACCTATCTTTCTGCCTGCAATTTTAATATCAAAGGTCTGACCGAGGAATCTGGGAAGCTTTTCCTTGAGTACGACCTTGACATCTTCAAGAGTTGCACCCGGCTCAAGACTTTCGGCGGAAAATGTTATTGTACCTGTTTCGTCGTGGGAAGCATAATAGAACTGTGCCTGGTATCCGCTTTCTATCTTGTTTGAAAGTCCGCCTTCCTCCTTGGAAAGAAGTGTAAGTGTTCCGACTAAAGTAGTTGTGATTGTATAGTCTGAATCCGCCTTTACAAGAGCGTTGCCCCTTGCTACTGCTGTCTTTTCAACAGAGGGAACAAGAAGTCCGACGTTGTCGCCCGCAGATGCATCATCTAAGATCTTGTTGAACATTTCGATAGCCGTTACAACAGCCTCTGTCTTTGTGCCGTCGGCAGCTACAATATATATCGTGTCGTTTGTCTTTATCTCACCGTAGGTGATCTTGCCTGTAAGTATAGTGCCTCTGCCCTGAATACTGAATACATCCTCAACATACATAAGGAAGCCGTTGTCCTCCCATGTTACTGTACATTCTTCGGATGTAACGGTAGCACCGTCCGCATCGGTAATTACACAGCGATATTTAACATTTCCTGCTCCTACCTGACTTACGGACACTTCATTTTCCGTTGCCGAATCTATCTTTGACCACGAAGCGGATTTTCCGTATCTTGCATAATATTCCCACTGATATGTGTATGGAGCTTTGCCGCCCTCAACAGTCACCGAAAGCGTTGCCGATTCACCGGTCTTTACTGTAGTACCCTCGGGCTGTGTCTTGATTGCAAGTGCTATTGAGGTAGTAGGTCTTGTTGGTGTGGAAGGTCTTGTGCTTGGGGAAGGTCTTGTGCTTGTGGAAGGATCTTCCTCGGTCTCTTTGTTTTCTTCTTCTCCGACAGATGTGAGTGTTGCCACTTCGCTTGTCACAGTGTTGCCTTCAGCATCGGTAACGATACAACGATATTCAGCGGTAAAAGACATAGTACCGGTATAGACGGTATACTTTTCGGTTTTCGAACCTTCGCCGAAA
>SVQR01000236.1 GCA_015065225.1 Oscillospiraceae bacterium
AATCATCACAAACAGGGGCAAGTCTATTACGGCTTGCTTTTTTCTTTTGATATATTTTCTTTAAAAATATATCGGAATTTCACGGCTGTAACATGGGTTCGATTCCCGTACGGGTCACCACAAGTGAAAGCAAGTCGATTATGGCTTGCTTTTTTCTTTTGATATATTTTCTTTAAAAATATATCGGAATTTCACGGCTGTGACATGGGTTCGATTCCCGTACGGGTCACCACAAGTGAAAGCAAGTCGATTATGGCTTGCTTTTTTATTTTTGATATATTTTTTTGAAAATATATCGTAGTTTCTCGGCGTAACATGGAGCGATTCCCTATGCCAATCATCACAAACAGGGGCAAGTCTATTACGGCTTGCTTTTTTCTTTTGATATATTTTCTTTAAAAATATATCGGAATTTCACGGCTGTAACATGGGTTTGATTCACGTATGGGGCACCGGAATAAGACGTCGATCTTTGAACAAGGTCGGCTTTTTTTTATTTATTCGTTTGAATTACAAAAAGAAGATCCCCTGTTACGGAAACCTTCTTGTTTTGTATCATATTTAAGCCTTAAGCACAACTCTGAACCTGCATCCGCCGTCGGGAAGATTTTCCGCTCCCACAGTACCTCCGCAAGCATCCAGTATTTTCTTTACCAAAGCAAGTCCGAGACCGTTGCCCTCCTGCTTGTGCGAGCTGTCGCCCTGATAGAATTTGTCAAACATATGCTTCTGTGCCTGCTCTGAAAGCCCCGGTCCTTTATCGTATATCTCAAATACTACCGAGCCCTGTTCATTCCGGAGTACAATTCTTACAAGTCCGTTGCAGGGGCTGAATTTAATCGCGTTGCCGATGAGATTGTACCACACATGATGCAGCAGCTTCTCGTTACCGAAATATTCCGTATCCTCCAGCTCAACATCAAATTCGATGTCCTTTTTTGTCCACTCGGCTTCATACATTAGTATCGCCTGACGTATCTGTTCGTCAAGTCGGTAGTTCTTTCTGTTGGCATCTATCGCCTGGTTTTCCGTTTTGGAAAGAAGAAGTATGTTGCCCACAAGCTCTGAAAGGCGTTTTGTATTAAAGAGTATCTTGTCTATACACTCGGTCTGTTCTTCCTTGGTCATTCCTTCAAATCCCTGCAGAAGTGTTGCGTATCCTTCGATCGCGTTGATGGGTGTCTTGAACTCATGGGAAACATTAGAAACAAAATCCGTCTGCAATATCTCTGTTGCCGCAAGTTCGTGAGTCATGAGATTGAATCCGGAGTATATTTCCTGAAGTTCCTTCATGTACGCGGAATCCGGCTCAAGTCTTACTGTAAGATCTCCGTCGGCAACCCTTTCAATGGCACGTCTGAGCTTCTTTATGGGACGGTAGAATATCTTTGATACTACCATAGTGGCTCCCACACCTATTACGAGATTTACAAATATAAGCTCCAGAAGCTGCGGAAGATGAATGTCGGGGAAAAAGAACCTCATTGCAATATCAAGCAGGAATGACAATCCGATACAGCTGAATATTATAAGCTGTACCGCCGCGATCATTCTCAGGTCAAACTGGCTTCTTTTGCGTCGCTTTGCTCTTATCTCTTCAAAGTTACTGCGTATCTCGGAACTTTTCATATCTTCCTCCGAATATGTATTATTATCAAAAAAGCGAAATATTCCAACGGAAAAACACCTTGGTCAATACTTCGCTCCTATCTTTATGATCTTTTTTTGGATTATCTCAGCTTTACCGCCTTATATCCGACTCCGCGCATGGTTATTATCTTAAAATCAGGATTGTCGCGGAATTTTTCCCTCAGCCTTCCGATATGGACATCAACCGTATGGGTATCGCTCTCGCTGTCGTAGCCCCATATGTCATCCATCAGCTGCTGACGGGTGAATATCTTTCCCGGAAAGGACAGCATCTTATAAAGCAACATAAACTCCTTCTGCGGTAGTATATGCACACCCTCGGCATTGATGAGAGTCAGCGAATCGCATTCCATGGTCGTCTCCCCAACGGTAAGCCGTCTTTCATTTATCATCTTGGAACGGCGTATCAGCGCACCGACACGAAGCACCATCTCATTGACGTTTATCGGCTTTACCATATAATCATCGGATCCCGACAGAAATCCCAGCTTCATGTCGTCAAAGTCATCTTTAGCGGTTATCATCATGACGGGAGTCGTATTACCGAGGTCTCTCAGTATTCTTACGAATTCATAGCCATCCATGACGGGCATCATGATATCCGATATTATAAGATCGAAAAATTCACCGTGCAGCGTTTCAAGTGCCTCTCTGCCGTTGGATACGCCCTTCACGACATATCCGTTCTGCATAAGCACTCTCGAGAACAGCCTGCAAAGCTCGGTATCATCCTCTGCGATAAGTATTTTCATCATGATGTCCACTTCCTTTTTGCACAATATTCGAAACTAATTCCGAATATAATTATAACACGCAAAAATAAACATATCATCAACGCAGATTCAATTATTGTTGAGAATCCCCCGGCTTATCTGAATTTTATCTGAATTTTTATTGCAAAAAGTGTCCCGCAAGTACTTTACAGACTTATCTTGCGAATCTTATCTCGGTACATGACCACGGTGTAAGTGTGATCTTTCCGTCAACAATCTTTGTTCCCGTATCAAGATACATTCTTGTATCGTCCGTCACGATAATATCGACATCCGATGTATCAACCCCGCAAAGCTCAAGCTCACAAGTGAGTTCTCTGTCGGAAGGATTGGAGATGGCAAGTACAGCCTTTTTTCCGTTTGTTGCACCGCCCACATATACTCCGCTGTCGTCGCTTGAGGTTTCAATTTCGTTTTTGTAATCGTAAAGTCTTCCAAAGGTTCTGAACGCATAGTAGTTCTTTCTCGGAAGATATGTATCTGGATTGAACATACCGGCATATTTGCCGATACCGCATCTTGCATCATAGAAGCAAAGCATAGCCGTGGTTTTCTTCTGCATGCCAAGCATCATGGAGAGTGACTTTGAGGCAGGTATACCGCTTTCATGATTTTCTCTCTTATGCTCGCAGGTGTTCCACTCGTTGAGAATGTGTTCGATATTTCCGAAGCCATACTTATCAAGAAGCTTTTGACAGTGATCCGCATGATCCAGAGTTTCTTCAAGTGCACAGTAGCTGTGCCATGAGAAGTAGTCAAGAGGACAATCGTTATCACGGCAGTACGCTAAGAAATCGTGGATATAGTCAAGCCACCAGTCTTGATTGTTGTCGTAGATGCCGTTTTCCGGTCTTATACCGCAAAGATCCGTATCTTTTTTATAAGCCATAAAACCTATCGCCGCAGGTCCACCTATCTTTATACTGTCACCGAAGCACTTTTTCAGATGCTTTGAGGCTGTCTCATAAAACTCGAAATACTGTTTTTTCGTACCAAGCCACAGAGATCCGCCCACATCGTTTGCA
>SVQR01000237.1 GCA_015065225.1 Oscillospiraceae bacterium
GGGAAGTCCCTCAAGACCGAGCTTCTTTGCTTCGAAGTGGATCATCATAAATATTCCCGCAAAATACAGAGCGGCAGGAAGGATGGCAGATACTGCAATAACAGGATATGATACACCGGTATATTCAGCCATAAGGAAGGCTGCAGCACCCATGATGGGAGGCATTATCTGACCGCCTGTGGAAGCCGCAGCCTCGACAGCAGCCGCAAATTCCGGCTTATAGCCTACCTTTTTCATTGTAGGAATTGTGATGCTTCCGCTTCCTACGGTATTTGCAACGGAAGAACCTGAGTACATACCCTCAAGTGCGGAAGATATAACAGCAACCTTTGCGGGACCGCCGGATGCCCAGCCTGCGACAGAGTTTGCAAGGTCAACAAAGAAGTTGCCTATGCCGGTTTTTTCAAGGAAAGCACCGAGTATTATAAAGAATACGATAAATGTTGAGCAAACATTAAGTGGAGAACCGAAGATACCGTTTGTTGTATAGAACAGGTCATATACAATGGCATCGTAGCTTTTGCCGTAATAGAACGCATAAACGATAAACGCACCTGCAACAAAGAGTATCGGCAAGCCGACCGCTCTTCTGCAAAGTTCAAATATTGCGACTATACCGATTATACCGAGGATCATAGCTACCTCGTCGCGTCTTATCATAGCAGCCTTATTTGCAATTGCATCAAAATTCATCGCATAATAGAAATAAGGCGCTGCCGCCGCAATTGCAAACAGGTAGTCATACCAGGGAATATAATTCTTTTTCTTTGACTGTTTTTTGTAGGACGGATAGATCAGGAATCCGAGAAACATTATCATTCCAAGGAATATGGACATACGCACCTGTTCGGGGAAGGTAATGAATCTTGTTGCGAAGGTAAAGAAGCATAACACGAGGAAAAGCATCTTTATTACTGTCTTGCCTTCCCCCAGAAAGCCTCTGGTGTTGGATTCTCTGTCAAATTCAGCAATAAGCTCATCGGCATTTACAGCTGTATCCTTGACTATCAAATCGTTCTTTGACATCTGAACTCTCCTTATCTTAATTCGAAATAAACTTTAGCATTCTTGCCGCACAATTCTGTCAGGCTTATAGATTCCTCCCCTATCTCGAGTATATGATCCGAAACGGTACCGACAATACATTTGACCTTAGGAAACTCTATATCAAAGCCGGATACTACCATATTGTTATTCTCGTCATATGTCAGTGTCTGTCCCTCTTCAACCTCAGTCTGGACACCTGCACCAAATGCGGAATATATGGTCTTATCAGCATATATCTTGCCGTTTCTTATCACGAATACGTCCTTTACGGGACTCTTGTTCACGGAATGTATAAACTCGACAGAGAATGTGCTTCCCTCTTCTACATCGAAGGTTTTTATAACTTCATCGGTCTGTTGATAACAAAGTGCAAGCTTTAACCCGCCATCATCGCACGCACCTAAACAAACCATCACAGCCGCAATTACAAAAACCACGGCTGTGAGTATGGATCTTTTCATAAAGTACCGTTAATTATTCGGCAGTCTTTATCTCGTTGAAGTACTTGAGTGCACCGGGATGAACAGGTACTTCTGCGGGAATATCATCAAGAGCTGTCGCTGCGTCAAGTTCGTTACCCTTAACGTGAACGCCTGCGATTCTGTCCTTGTTCTCGAAGATAGCCTTTGTGATGTTGTATACAGCATCTTCGGGAAGATCCTTATCAACGATGTATGTAGCCATGATAGCAACAGTGTTCTTATCTTCGGCTACGCCGTTGTATGTGCCGCCGGGGATGGTGATGTACTTATAGAAGCCGTACTTATCCTTAAGCTGATTGAACTTTTCTTCTTCAACTTCAACTACTTCTATCTCGTTGTTGAGAGCAAGGTCTGTAATAGCTGTTGTGGGGATACCTGCAACACAGAAGAATGCATCGATCTTACCGTCCTTGAGAGCATCTGCTGAAGGACCGAAGCCGAGGTTCTGCTTCTGGATACCGGAGTTGATGTCGATACCGTATGCTTCGAGGATCTGCTTTGCGTTGAATTCAACACCTGATCCTGCGTCACCAACGGAAACGCGCTTGCCTGCAAGGTCAGCAACTGTCTTGATGCCGCTTTCCTTGGAAGCTATGATCTGGCAAAGTTCGGGATAAAGTGTGCACATTGCCATGAATTCCTGAGTCTGCTCGCCTGTGAAGAGGTCTGTGCCTGTGTAAGCATAGTACATAACGTCGTTCTGAACAACCGCCATGTTAGCTTCCTCAAGCTCGATGAGCTGGATGTTTGCCTTGGAAGCACCTGTAGGCTGAACGTCGAATGCAATTCCTGTATCCTCAGCGAGGATAGAGCTCATTGCCATACCGTAACCGTAGTATGTACCTGTGTTACCGCCGGTTGCAAGAGTAATCTTTTCTACCTTTGCAACTTCGCCGCCTTCTGCTGCGTTACCGCCTTCTGCTTCCTTTTTGCCACAGCTTGTAAGTCCTGCGGAGAGGAGCATTACCGCTGCAAGGATAAAGCTTAATGTCTTTTTCATTGTGAAAACCTCCGTTATTGTGCTTTGCACATATTTTCGGAACGCATTAACACTATTTACGTCCGAGATTGTATACATTATATTATATTTTGATTCTTTTGTCAAGAGGCTTTTTGATGACAAAACAGTGATTTTATGTCAAAAAACGCAATTTTATATCAAAACCGACTTATTTTTTGCATTTTTAGCTTTCGGCAATTCAAAATTGTTTCGATGTATACAAAAGTACACTGTATAAATGTATGCAATTGCTCCTCAAAATGGGATTTTTCCCCCTTAAATGTTGGTTGTTCACAGTTATTTTACAAAAATTGTTTTTGTGTATACAATTTATTTTTTAACGGTAATTTAACTAAAAACGCACTTCCACATCCATAATAGTATTCCGTATTGACAATTCAACTAAAATAATATATAATAAAGAAAAAAACAACGAGGTCACACAATTGATACGACTTGACAAATTCATATCAGACGCCATCCCATGCACGCGCAAGGAAGCTACGGCATATATAAAAGCAAGACGCGTTACCGTAGACGGTGTTCCCGCTAAGGCACCCGATACAAAGATAGATGAAAAAAAAGCCGTTGTTGTATTTGACGGCAAGGAGTTTGGTTACAGTAAATATATATATATAATGCTCAATAAGCCTACGGGACTTATAAGCGCCACAGAGGATGAACGTGAGAAGACCGTAATGTCTTTGCTTCCGGAAAGCTATATGACAAAGAATCTTTTCCCTGCGGGACGGCTTGACAAGGATACCACAGGACTTCTGATACTTACAAATGACGGTGAGACTGCCCACAGACTGCTTTCACCGAAATACAACAAAAAGAAGGTATACCGTGTCACAGCAGAAAAGCCTTTTACCGACAGCGATATCGAAAAGCTGAAAAAAGGTGTTATGCTTGATGA
>SVQR01000034.1 GCA_015065225.1 Oscillospiraceae bacterium
AGCCTCTGTCTTTGCGATGATAGCTGCCATCTCGTCCTCTGTCATGAACTTTGCAAAGGAGGATGCCATGCCTTCTTCTGTCATTCTGATCCATGCAAGTCCCTTTGCGCCGCAGCTCTTGACGTAGTCTGTGAGCTTGTCTATCTCTTTTCTTGTGAGTGTCTTTGCACAGTTTTCAGCCTTGATACAGCGAACTGTACCGCCGCCTGCAAGCGCAGACTTGAATACTACGAATTCTGAATTCTTTACTTCTTCGGAAATATCGATTATTTCCATGCCGTATCTTACGTCGGGCTTGTCGGAGCCGAATCTTTCCATAGCTTCCGTATATGTGAGTCTGGGAAGCGGAAGCTCTATATCAACGCCGAGACAATCCTTGTAAACTCTCTTCATGAAGCCTTCACCGATGGAGAGAACGTCCTCCATATCAACAAAGGACATCTCAAGGTCGATCTGAGTAAATTCCGGCTGTCTGTCGGCTCTGAGGTCCTCGTCTCTGAAGCAACGTGCGATCTGCATATATCTGTCAAAGCCCGCAACCATGGAGAGCTGCTTGTAAAGCTGGGGAGACTGGGGAAGAGCGTAGAATGAGCCGGGATGAACACGGCTGGGAACAAGGTAGTCTCTCGCACCTTCGGGAGTGGACTTGATCATCATGGGAGTCTCGATCTCGATAAATCCATTCTCGTCAAAGTAGTCACGTGTCACCTTTGCGACTTTATGACGGAAAAGGATGTTGTTCATAAGCTCCGGACGGCGAAGATCGAGATATCTGTACTTGAGCTTTATCTCGTCGCCGGCATTACAGTTGTCAGTGATCTCAAAGGGAGGAGTCTTGCTCTCTCCGAGAGTCTTTATAGCCGTTGCGAAGATCTCGATATTACCGGTAGGAATGTTGGGGTTCTTGCTTGATCTCTCACGCACGATACCGGTTACCGCAAGAACATACTCACTTCTTGCAGCTGCCGCCTTTGCAAAAACTTCCTTGTCACTTGTTTCGTCAAGAGCTATCTGAACGATGCCCGTTCTGTCGCGAAGGTCGATGAATATGATACTTCCGAGGTCTCTCTGCTTCTGTACCCAACCCATGACGGTAACTGTCTGTCCTATTTTTGCTTCCGTTACCGTACCGCAGTAGTCGGTACGCTTGGTGTTGCCTAAAAATTCTGCCATTTTTGTATCTCCTTTTCATTTGATTATTTTTTGATTTATATTATATAAAACACACGCAATAAAATAAGAAAAATAAAAAGTCCTTCGCCCCAAAAGCATGGGACGAAAGACATTACTTCCGCGATACCACCCAAATTGAACGGTCAAAACCGTCCCACTCGAATATCCTTACGGGATAAGCGTGCGGTTCTACGGTGGAAAGTCCACTTTCTTCCGCAGGCTCGGGAGTGTCCTTCAAAAGCGTCTCATTGCCGTAATCACACCGTATACGACTCTCTTTGAATGAGGCTTGGCTTTTTACTCGTTCCGTCACAGCCTTTAATTGAAACTATTATATCACAGTTTTTTTGTGTTGTCAAGGGGGATTTTTATACAGAGAATACTTTGTTTATCTTAAACACAGAAAACAAGTTATCTTATTCCGAAAGACGTTCTATAAGATCCAAAACCAGTTTTAGATCTTCTTTTGACAGCTTCTTTAGTTTTTTTGAAGCCTGTTCGATATATTCCGGGAAGTGTGACTCCTCATCAAAGAACTGCTGAGGAGTTATGTTAAAATAATCGCATATTGCAAAAAATTCCTTTAAGGGCGGTAACGCTGTTCCTGATGAGATGTTATATATATATCCACGGCTATGCCCTAAGTCATAACTCATCTGGTATTCCGAAATACCTTTTTGAAGTCTTAACTGTGTAATACGTTTTCTTACAAATTCATCATACATTTGTATCACCTCAAAACATATTCTAACAAAGATCAATACAAATATAGTATAAAAATATTTGTTGTTTTACTTGACAAATCCAAGAATATATGTTATAATTCTGTTGTCGTCAAAGAGTATTGATGGCAATAAGTGTATTCTGTTATTCAGTCCGGATGAAATAACGAATATTTTAATGAAAGAGAGGTGAATAAATATGTTTACTGTTGGTAATGCATTGATATGTTTTGGAATCGCAGGTGCTTGTAAAATTGCAAGAATGTGGCTTGGGTACTAAAATCAAGAATTAAAACAGATACACCCTATTATATCAATTTATAGTAGGGTGTATTTGTAATATGCCAAAAATAACCGAGGAAGCTTTTTTCCTCGGCTGTTTTTACTATTCAAATATGATTCCGGACTTAAATATTTTCAATAATCTTTTCCGCCTGCGCAAGAGAAATATCCCTCTTTTCTCCGTCACGAAGATTCTTCAGCTGCGCCGTACCCGCCTCAAGCTCGGAATCACCGATAACAAGTGCATACTCCGCACCGATCTTATCCGCATACTTCATCTGTGCCTTAAGGCTTCTGCCGACAATATCACAGTCTGCAATAACACCCGCAAGTCTGAGCTTATGTACAAGTGCCATCGCATACTGTGCAGCCTTTTCACCCATAGGTGCAACGTAGAGCTTGGGAGTCTTCTTTTCGGGAAGCGTGATCTTACCCTTTTCGGCATTTGCCTTCATTGCAAGTATAAGTCTTGTAAGACCGAGACCGAAGCCGATGCCGCAAAGTGCAGGTCCGTCAAGTTCTTCTACAAGTCCGTCGTATCTTCCGCCGCCGCATACGGTGCTCTGTGCACCGATGTCATCGGAGATGAACTCGAATACCGTTCTTACATAATAGTCAAGTCCTCTTACTATCTTGGGATTTACAACGTATTCTATACCCATAGCATCAAGTGAGGATTTGAGTGTTGTAAAGTGTGTCTCGCAATCTTCACAGAGATAATCCACTGTTCTCGGACACTCTGCAGCAATTGCGGAACAGATTGGACTCTTACAGTCAAGAATTCTCAGAGGATTTGTTTTAAGTCTCTCTCGGCAGGTAGGGCAAAGCTCCTCTTCGTGAGCGGAGAAATACTCAACAAGAGACTGTCTGTATTTCGGTCTGCATTCGGGACATCCTATGGAGTTTATGTTCAGAGTATTGGATATGCCGATCTTTTTTAGAACTGTATCAGCGATTGAGATAACGGTAGCATCAGCATTTGCCGTAGGTGCACCGAACATCTCAACACCGAACTGGAAGAATTCGCGTGAGCGTCCCGCCTGAGGCTTTTCGTATCTGAAGAAGTTTGTGATGTAGTAAAGACGAAGCGGCATAGGCTCGTTGTGAAGACCGTTCTCAATAAGGCTTCTTACAACACAAGCCGTACCCTCCGGACGAAGACAAAGCTCGTTTCCGTCTCTGTCATCCATGGTGAACATTTCCTTCTGAACGATATCCGTTGTTTGTCCGACACCTCTCCTGAACAGCGCACTTGACTCAAATGTCGGGAATCTGGTCTCGCAGAAGCCATACTTTTCCGCGGTTTCTCTCATTATTCCCTCTGCATACTGCCAGAGAAGCATCTCATCCGGCAATATATCAAGAGTACCCTTTGGTTTCTGTATCATTTTATTTCATCCTTTCAAAACGACCGTGCAAAAAGCATGATCGCAAAGTATATATTTCTACAAATAGATATTATAACTCAATATCGGCAATTTGTCAAGATAAAACGGAAAAACGAAAACGGAATTTACCTCCTATTGTATGGGATTCAAAGTGTTTGCTAAGTCTTTCTTTATAAAAAACAAAACGACTTCGCAAAATACGAAGCCGTGTAAATAATATTACCTGTCACACAAGAATACGTAGATGTCGGTATTACGAATATCCATCCTTCCGACGGAATTGTCACACTCATAATATGCAGTATCCTTTGTGATCTTGTGTTTCGTGTTCAAATCAGTGTACCGTTCCTATCTCCGCTACCGCGTCAGTCAGAAACTCATTTCTTTCATCCACCGTAAGCTTTAAAATAACGTCACTTGCTTCAATCGGGCATCCGAAGAATGCATCCTTGCCGATGACCGGAAGATTGCCGCCGGCAAATGCAACTTCACCAAGATGTGCACAGCTTCCGAAAGCAGAATTCCCGATATACTCAAGGCTCTGAGGGAATGATACCGACAGAATACTCAGCCTTCCGGCAAAAACTCCGTCACCGATAATACGGACTCCTTCGGGGATCACCACATTTCCGCCCTTGCCGTTGTATTTCACAAGTACGTCGCCGACAACACAGAATTCATCCGTAAGTCCGTCATAAAAAGGCGTATGCTCAAATGCACCGATACCCACTCTTGCGACACTTTCCGAAAGATAAACATCGGTAAGCGAGGAACAACCGGCAAAAGCACCGTCACCTATATTGCATTCGCCGTATATGCTTACGCTTCCCAGCGATCTGCAACCGTAAAATGCTCTGTCACCGATATGGGTAAGGCTCATAGGCAGGAAGACATCCTTCAGCGCTTTGCATCCGTAAAATGCTTTGTTGCCTATATATGTAAAACCCTCCGACGGCAGAAATCTCTCGATGGTTGCATTTTCGTAGAAAGCGCCTCGGCTCTCCGGTGCATCGCTGTCCTTTGAAAGTATCGCGGTAATTCGTTCGGGAAGCTCAAGACTTGTAAGATCACCGCCGACTGTGACCTCCGATCCTATGAAATCCACCTGAGCACCGCCGGAAAAACCGCTGACATATGCCGCGACGCCATCGGGAACGGTGATACCTACAGCCGCACTTCCTTTTATTAAGGGAAATACATTTGGTTCGGCAAGACGGTAGCCGGAAAATGAATCGGCGTACTGCGCATATGATTCGTCAATACTCATATCCTTTTCTTCGGGAACGGGAACTGCATCTGCGATATCCTCAGCGACAGGTTCTTCTTCGATGACTGTTTCCTCAGTATGTGTTGCTGTTTGCGCTGTCTCCTGCTTTTCTTCAATGCCGATATTTCTCTTTTTTGGGAAGAGCATGGTGCACATCATAGCAAAGACAATTATAAGAACAAGGAATATTATAAGTATCGGTATACTCTTTTTGCCGAACGCCTTACTGCGCATCCCCTTCTTTTCCGATGCATCGTTATCGCTGTCATCATTCGATCTCTTATCTCCGAAGGCAAACACTTTCATAATAAAGAAAGTTACGGGCGTGGCAATAAACACCGCAAGCGCAAGACCGAGAAGCTTATCAAGATGCATAAGATCCACCGTAACAAACACCACAAGCATCTGTAACAGATAATTGGGGACATACGAAAGACAGAACTTACCGCATTTTTTAATGCACAAAGACTGCTTGAAGGAAAACTTACTGTTCAGCACATATGAGCAGGGAAGGCTCAGAACATATCCCGCAAAATGCGCAAAAACTATATTTGACATATGGAAATGGCCCATATCTATCCTGAAGTCCGGCAGTAGATGGGAGATAAGATATGTAACGGCAAGAGCGATGATACAGCTGACGCATCCGCACATCATAAAGCGCACGAATCTTTTGCCGAAAAGTTTTTTTATTCTGCCGGGCTTGTAATCATCCCAGGGGATAAGCTCATCGCCGTCAACAATGAAGGGAGCTTTGGATATCTCGGCAAGAGGCGTATCCGAAAGAGAGTCGGAATAAAATTCATCGACATCCTCCCTTTTAAATCCTGCCTCCTCAAAGCGACGCACCTTTTCCGCACCGTGACAGTTTATACCGTCATATTTTCCCGTATCCGGATCCACATTTGATGCGTAAAGATATTTTATTCCCAGCTTGTCGGTACATGGCTTTACAATGAACACAGGAGAAGCCGAAATAATGATGTCATCCTCTTTTTGATTGTCAAGATAAAACTTCTTTATCTTCTTTACATTGACCTTCCAGAAATCCTCAAGATAAGTCTCCCTGTCGATTTTGGGCAGAAAACTCTCATATATCTTTTCCTTGAATGCGGTCTTTGTACCTTTGCCGAAAAGGTACTTTATAAAAGGTATAAGCACGCGCCACAGTCCGAAAATCAGCCACGGCTTCTTGCGAAGGCAGTATTTATAGAAATTGAAGGTGGAGTCACCGTCATATATGGTCTTGTCAAAATCGTATACGTTCATTTCTTCATCCTTCCGTAAGATCACGGATCACATAAATATCCATTATATATATTATAGCAAATAAAATCCCGCTTGTCAACCACCGTGTAATTTCACGATATAAAACGCATTTATCCTATGTTTTCTCACGCAAAAACAGACGCCTGCAAAAAAGCAGACGTCTGCGAATATATATCATTTTTCAATATCTCTGACGAGATGATCTTTGCCGATGCCTTCCATATAACCGTTGTATGCGGAAATGCTTGCGTTGAACAGCTCGCCGTTGTGTTTGTTGACTATACCGAATGACTCACCGCCGGGATGTGTGTTTCCGTTATCCCATATCACGCAGGCGATACCGCGCTTTTTCGTTTCGGAGACATGGAATTTTGCCCATTCGTATCTGTCGTCGGGGTTGTTTTTATTTGTGATACCCATTTCGCAGTATACAACATGGATGCCTTTTTTTACAAATGTCTCGTAAAGTGAATCAAACCTTTCCGTAAGAAGATCTTGCACATAATCGTTGTATTCGTTTACGCTCATATCGTCAAAAAGACAAAGCTCGTTGGGACAGTACTCCTGAACACCGATGAGAAGTCTGTTATCGGCTGTATCCTCCGGAAGAGTACCGAATTGCTTAACGGCGCTTCCCGGTGTCGGACAAACACCCTTTAAAATAAGATATCTCGAATCGTTTCTGCCTCCCGCATTTCTTACGGCAGTTACAAACGCCTGATTCGCTCTTGCGATAACTTCTATCTTGTCCTCGCATTCCTTGCAATTGTCCGCTATCCACCATTCGTGCTCCGAACCCTTTATTATCGGCTCGTTCATGGATTCAAAAATAAGATTGTTGTCGTAATCCTTGAACTCCTCCGCTATCTGCGCCCAGATCTTGCCCACGAAATTTACGGCATTCTCCGCGTTTTCGGGAGTCGGAGTATACATGGAATTGTCATGATGTGAATTTATGATGACCACAAGTCCCGCCTCAAGTGCCTGGTCTACCACCTGACGCACTCTTTTGAGCCTTTCCGGCTTTATTGTGTAGTCGGGAGCCTTTGATACATGGAAATTCCAGGACATCGGTATTCTTATTGTATCAAATCCGAGCTCCTTTATCTTTACAAAAAGCTCTTTCTGAAGCACAGGCTGATTCCAACCGTATTCACCGTTGGGCATTTCCATACAATTGCCGGAATTCCAACCCAGTCCCATCGCAGCGATAAGCTTCTCCTGGGTGTTGTAGACCGTACCTTCTGTTGATGTATCGTTGTGCTTGTGTATAACAGCCTCGGTCGGAAGCTCCGGAACTTTTCCAACATCATTTTTTGTTATTGTGTTGGTTATCCCCATTATTATAGAAAAAAGCAAGGTGATAAAACGCATGATACAGCTCCTCATTATTAAAATTACATCATTTTCTGTTCAAGAACTCTCAAAAAATCTCCGCTGTCAACTCCGTAAAGCTTCAATACTTTGTCCGATTTTCCTATAACCACCGTCTCGCAAAAATCAACATCATATTTTCTGTATCCGTCAGCAACAAGTACAGGCTTTCCATCCGTTTCACAGACACGCTCGCCGCACATGGTAAGACGTATCTCGTCTTTGCCGGAGCATACAATGGATGAATGAAGCAGAGAGCTTGCACATATCGGAGTTATGACAAGATTGTCCGCCGAAGGCATGAGTATCGGTCCCTGTGCGGAAAAATTGTATGCCGTAGATCCCGTAGGCGTTGCCGCAATGACACCGTCGGCGGGAAAAGAAATAACCGAGCTTCCGTTTATGTAAAGAGTAAAATCCACCGCCTTGCAAAGACCGCCTCTTGAAAGTACAGCCTCGTTAAGTCCTACAAAACTCTCTCTTTCCTTTCCGTCTTTACCTATGATGCCGCATCTGAAAAGAAGACGTTCTTCGTACTTTTCCGTTCCTTTTGATATGGCGATTATGCGTTCTGCGGCATTCTCAGGCTCACAGGATGTGAGATACCCTCTGTGTCCGAAATTTATTCCCAGAACAGGAACGGAAAATTCAAGTACCGTGTCAAGATACCTGAGCACCGTTCCGTCACCGCCCGCAATGACCGCAAGATCCGGAGCAGTCGTACATTCTTCCGCTTTTGTATATACATTGAATCCCTTTTCGCAAAGCTCCTTTTTCAGTGCTTCGGCAAAGGTACAGCTCTGTTCCTTCGTGGGATTGGGCAGGATAAGTATGTTCATGTTGTTTCCTCATTTATTCATTTGATTGTATATATTATATAACCTGTTTTGTGTTTTGTCAAGTTTTGCATTTCCCCAATGGCTTTTGTGAAAATGTGCCTGTTTTTTGCACAAATACCTGCGAATCTCAAATTAACATCACATAACAGTAAATAAAAACACTAAAATTGTATAGTATGCACAAAAAGCAAAATAAAATTCTGATTAAAATTACATATTGCATAAATGACCTATATAGTGTATAATGTTAACAGTCACAATGAAGCACCTTTTTTCTTTGGAATTTAGGGCAGAATGACCAAACAAAATTTAAATTTGAAATATCACGCCCTTCGTGGCTTCTTATATTTCGAAAAGAACAACGGCTGTGCGGAAAACATGACGCTCCGTACATCCCGGAAAGGAGATTTTAACTATGGCTAATTTTACTTGCGCGTCGGAAAAAATCAGAAACGTGTGTCTTATCGGACACGGAGGAAACGGAAAGACCTCTCTGGCTGAAGCAATGCTCCACCTTGCTAAGGCATCCGAAAGATTCGGAAAGGTAACAGAGGGAAATACAGTATGTGATTTCGACGCAGAAGAGATAAAGCGTAAATTTTCACTCTCCGCAGCTCTTGCTCCTTATGAATGGAAGGGCGCGAAGATCAATATAATCGATACTCCCGGTTACCTCGACTTTGTTGGCGAAGTAAAGCAGGCACTCAGAGTGTGCGGTACAGCTCTTATCGTCATGGACGCAAAGTCCGGTGTTGACGTAGGCTGTGAGCTTGCTTGGGATTATGCTACGGAAGCAGGTGTTCCCAAGGCATTCTTCGTAAATAAGATGGATGATGAAAATGCAAACTTCGGTAAGACTATCGAAGCTATGCGTGAAAAGTTCGGCGTATCCGTATGTCCCATCGCTATCCCGATCATTATAGACAGAAAGCCTCTCGGTTTTGCAGACCTTATTGATATGAAGGGTTATGAATACTGCAACGACGGTTCCGTTAAGGAAATGGCTATCCCGGATGCAAGTATGGCGAAGATCGAAGAATTCCGCGGAATGCTCCTTGAATCCCTTGCGGAAACAAGTGACTCCCTCATGGTTAAATATTTCGACGGTGAAGAGTTCACACAGGAAGAAATGCATCAGGCACTTAACGCAGGTATCATCATGGGTACAATCGCTCCCGTAATGGTTGGCTCCAGCACAACTCTTGCAGGCGTTGCTTCCCTTATGGACGTTATCTCCGCTTCCTTCCCGTCGCCTCTCGCACGCAAGCCCGAACTTAATGCCGATGGCAATGAAAACAGACCCGATCCCAACGGCGAACCCGCACTGTTTGTATTCAAGACGGTCGCAGACCCGTTTGTAGGTAAGATGTCCTACTTCAAGGTTATGAACGGTAAGATAACAAAGAACCTTACTCTCAATAACCTCACAACAGGTCAGCAGGAAAAGATTGCCAAGCTCATTGTTATGCGCGGTAATAAGCAGATAGAGACAGATGAGCTCTCCTGCGGTGATATCGGTGTTACAACAAAGCTTGTAAATACAAATACAAATGATACTCTCGGCGGCAATTACAGATACGCAGCTATCCGTTACCCGGATCCCTTCTACTGCAAGGGCCTTGCTCCCAAGGCAAAGGGCGATGAGGACAAGATCTCCTCAGGTATCTCAAAGCTCGGTGAAGAAGACAGAACAATAAGATTCGAGAACAACGCCGAAACAAAGCAGCTCGTTATCTACGGTCTCGGAGAACAGCATCTTGATGTTATTCTTGCAAAGCTCAAGAACAGATTCGGCACAGATGTAAATCTTACAAATCCCATCATCGCATACCGTGAGACCATCAAGAAGTCCATCGACGCCGAAGGTAAGCATAAGAAGCAGTCCGGCGGTCACGGTCAGTACGGTCATGTTAAGATTCACTTTGCTCCCAACGATGACGGTCTTGTATTCACCGAAAGTACAGTCGGCGGCTCAGTTCCGAAGAACTTCCATCCCGCAGTTGAAAAGGGACTTTCCGATGCAATGCAGAAGGGCGTACTCGCAGGCTACCCGATGGTAGGTCTTAAAGCTGACCTTTACGACGGTTCGTTCCACGATGTTGACTCCTCCGAAATGTCCTTTAAGATGGCGGCAAGCCTTGCTTACAAGGAACTCAAGAACGCAAATCCCGTTCTTCTTGAGCCGGTCGGAACACTTGCTGTTCTGGTTCCGGATGCATACATGGGCGATGTTATCGGTGACGTTAACAAGAGAAGAGGCCGTATCCTCGGTATGAACCCGGATGAAAGAACACCCGGCAAGTCCATCGTCGAGGCTGAAGCTCCCGTATCCGAAATGTATGACTACACAATAGCACTCAGAGCTATGACACAGGGCAGAGGCTCCTTCGCATTCAGATTCGTAAGATACGAAGAAGTTCCCGGTAATATTGCCGAAAAGGTCATCGCTGAGGCAGCTAAGAATATGGCTGACGACGATTGATTTATTAATTTAATACGTTGCTATGAGGCGGTACATCACAAAACGGTGTATCGCCTTTTTGTTTCTTTCCAAACTAAATTAATATTGACTTTCCCAAAGATCGGTGCTATACTGATACAGTAAGAATACACACAAAAGAAGGCACAAAATGAAAAAGATAACCAACAAAAAGCAGATTCTCCTATTGACCGCAATGTGTATAGCCGCATATCTTGTCAGCTACCTCACAAGAAAGAACTTCAACGCGGTTCTTGCGGAATTCACCGTCGCCGAAGGCGTGGAAAAGTCAGCCGCATCAATAATCACAGTATCGCTGTTTATATTCTACGGCGTAGGACAGCTCCTGAGCGGATACCTCGGTGATAAATTCTCTCCCCGTAAGATACTCACATCCGGTCTGCTTCTCACGACTGCCGTTAATATCATAATGCCATTCCTCGGCACGAATGTCACCGTTATGGCTGTATTCTGGGGTATAAACGGAATAGCTCAGGCATTTATGTGGCCGCCCATGGTCAAGATAATGACAAGCAGATTTACCGCTGATACATACAAGACGGCTGTCGTAAGAGTGACTCTCGGATCTGCCGCAGGCACTATGCTGATATACGCTGTTGCAGCTCTGTTTATCAAGTTTACCGGTAACTGGAAGACGGTGTTTTATTTTGCGGCAGCCTGCGGACTTGTTATGGCGGTGCTGTGGGAGTTGATAGTAGCAAAAATAGAAAAGAATGCCGATATGTACGGTGAAGAGATCATACAGGAATCGCTTCCCGCCAAGAGTGATACAAAGAAAGACACAAAATTCAACCCCTTCACAATGTCGCCCATCATTATAATAATGATAGCAATAGTCCTTCAGGGAATGCTCCGTGACGGTGTTGAAAGCTGGATGCCCTCATATCTTTCCGAAGGCTACGGTATAGAGACCTCCGGTGCGATACTTTCAAGCGTTGCTCTGCCGATACTCACAATGGTCTGCGTAAAGGTTACATCCATGATATACAACAGATTCTTTACCAATGAGCTTTCCTGCTCGGCTGTACTTTTCCTTGCGGGAACAGTATCAAGCCTGATTCTGTGGATTACCCACGGCATGAATGCCCCGATAGCCATAGCACTTGTAGCTCTGACCGCCTCCGCAATGCATGGCGTCAACCTTATACTTATAGGAATGATACCTCAGAAATACGAAAAGTACGGCAACGTCTCCTTTATAGCGGGACTTATAAACTTCTGTACATATGTCGGCAGTGCTATCTTCACATACGGCATGGCAAAGATAGCCGAAATGTGGGATTGGAAAGTCACAATATTCAGTTGGGTGATCATATCCCTCGTAGGTACGCTCCTGTGCCTTGTGACTATAAAGAGCTGGAAGAAGTTTAAAGAAAGATGATCTCCGTAGATAAAAAAGAAGACCGAGGTCGTAAATAAAGCCGGTCCGATAAAAACGGATCAGACGGTATCTCGCTCGGTCAATTACATTTTATCACATATAATTCTTCTTATCAAGAACAGAACTTCACCCACCGCAGTTAGATACAATAAAATGTTTTCCAGGAAAGCTACATAAATTGTCAATTCTATTTATCCCCGAAAGGAGTTTACCATGTCCGACCTCAAATACTGCGCCCTGACCTTCGACGACGGTCCGAGCGATACAACAGAATTTATCCTCAACCTCCTAAAGCACTACGGTTGTACCGCCTCATTCTTTGTCATCGGCAACAGAATAAAGACCGATGAACACCGTGCGACCATGAAAAGAGCCGTAAGTCTCGGATGTACAATTGAAAATCACTCCTACACTCACGGCAGATTCCCGGAAATGACAGATGAGGAGATAATGAACGAATTTGAACTGACACAGAAGATCGTCTATGATGTTGTCGGTGACTACCCCCAATTTTTCAGAGCTCCGGGACTTAATCTGAAAGGACGTGTTGCGGATGTTATACCGTTACCTCTTGCAGGTGGCTCCGGCGGTAATGCCGACTGGAACTCACGCCCATATGAGGATGTGACAAGCTTCCTCCCGGAACGTATAGAAGGATATATGAGTGTCGCAAGTGACGGTCATATCTTCCTTATGCACGACTGTGCGGGAAATTATCTCACACCTGCGGCTCTTAGTGTTGTTCTTCCGAAGCTCATTGATGAAGGCTACAGATTTGTAAATCTCAGAGAGCTGTTCAGAATAAAGGGCGTTGATCCCAAGAGCCTTGTAAAAGACCAGTGGAAAGACGTAATAAAAGCATGAAAACAGTGAGATCGGTTCTTATTATAACGGTAATGTCTATTATCCTTTCGCTTTCCGTTCTTGCACAGGATATATACATTGACGGTGAAAAGGTACACTACGATGAAACGACAGGTGAGCCTTTTGCGGAAAACGGAGTGATACTCGTTCCGCTTTATCCTACCTTCGAGGCGTTCGGCAACGACGGCATAATCCAGGATAATCCCAACGGTACGGTGGTGATAACAAAGGGAGATATCTCCGTCAGCTGCAATACCGCAGACAGCATTTTTATAAGAAACGGAACAAAAATAAATGCTCCCGCAGGACTTGTATGGCGCGGCGGACCTTTATTTGTTCCTACAGAAATATTTTCCGCCTTTGATGCCGATGTATACGTCAACGGAAGCGGAGTAATAATAACAAGGAAGGACAGCGTAGGCGCGGCAATATTCGGCGCATCCGATGATGAGACCTTTCGCGGATCAAAATATTTCGGTGCAAAATACGAGCCTGCTAACGGACTGTACCTCGGCTGTGACACCATATCCGATCCGCTTGCCGAAACCGAACGATTTACGGAGATATACGGAAAACAGGCGGCGGCTTTCACGGTATATGCGGATATAAACGATCCGTTCACAAAACACGAAAAAGAACTGCAATACGCCGCGGAAAGCGGAAAGCTCGTAAGATTTGTCCTTTCCGGTGTTGACTATGCATCTCCCGATACGGAAAGGATTGCAGCTCTCGCACTCTTTCTTGAAGCATCCGGAGCAAGAATCCTTTTTGATCCTGCACCGTCAAAGATATGCGAACACTCGGAAGAGTATTGCGATGATGCCGATGAGTACAGGACAGCATTTACTGCTATATCGGGAATATTCAAAGGCAAAGCTCCCTCGGTTGCAACAGTGTGGCAGATATGTACATGTGCAAGCGAAAAAGCACTATCTTATTATCCGGGAGATATGTACACGGATTACGTAGAGACCGTGATATGCCGTCATGATGCGGATGCATTCGGAAATCTTCCGTTTTTTATGTCCGCATACGGATACAAGAAGCCGTTGATACTCGAAGCTGATATCTCTCCCTCGGCAATGATAGGGCATGATAAAGATTTCTGCCTTGAGTTTTGTACATATCTTCCCGTGAGATATCCTCAGATAAAGATGGCATTCTTCCCGTCACTCGCAAACGAGTCTATAGAACCGGCATATCTAAACGCGATACGCACCGGAGTCTCTGCCGCATCATTTATCGAAAGTCCCAGCTCATCACCTTCGGCAATACCTTACTGGTTCGAGATGGGAAGCGGAATAGAAGTTCCTGCCTCAAAGCTCAGACTCAACACCTCGTACGTGGTCGGAGGCTCGGATGTATCATACGTGATATACAGACTCAACGGAGAGCAGATACCGTCATCTCCTGTTCGCAGTATCCCCTATGAAACGGAGATAGACCTTGCCCCCTACGCAGGAAAGACAGTAAGCCTTGATACTGTGATATATGACAGCTCCAATGTTCCCTGCGCACATAAGTCATACACCCTGAATGTCAGCACAAAGATCGTATCGGAAACAAAAGATAACGAGGTAAGCCCATCTCCCTACGGATACATTGCCGCAATACTTATAGCCGTGGTCGGAATATTCGTTGTTCTCAAAAAGATAAACGATATTTTCTGCTGAACGTATTGACATTTTGCGACAAATAATGTATACTGTTTAATACACGGATATCAGCAAAACAATACGGAGGAATATCATGTTCACAAACATCGGCGGTAAAATAAAGGTACTTGTTATAGTAGCGACCATACTGAATATATTTGCGTGTATAACATACGGAACGATAATGATACTGTATGCGATACTCGGCAGTAAGATGCTGGGATTTCTTTCCGCTGTAGGTCTTGACAAGGCTGTTGTGGATATGACGGGCGGCGCGAGAGGCGCATTCGGTATTGCTGTGGGAATAGTGATAATCATCGCGGGAAGCTTTGCCTGCTGGCTCATCGCATTTATCCCTTACGGACTCGGTCAGCTGATACAGAACAGCGACAGGATCGTAAAAAACACCGAAGCCGCAAAGACAGGGCTTGCAAAGATACACAAGACACAGCAGGAGGGCGGAGTATCCACACCATACGGAATGTATCCTTATCCGATATATACCGATCAGTTCGGAAGACCGGTATATCCTCCCATGCCCGGTTATGCCGCATATCCCGATGAAGAAATCCCGGGAGAAAACGGCACGGAAGCATCCGAAGCAGAGACAGCCGAGGATACACAGGTGCAGGAAAAGACCGAACAGACTCCCGAACCTGCATTATCTTCAGAAAATGGCGAAAAAACGTCCGAAGAAAAGAAGCCTTTAAAAGAAAAGCATTTCCCATTCCCCAAAAAGTCGGAAAAAAAGGATAAGAAGGACGCAGAATAACAAAAAAGATCAGCGATGTGCAATTAAGTACATCGCTGTTTTTTAATATCTTACATTTTTGAAAGCTCCGTCAGAGCATGGAAGCACCTTTCGTAATACTCTCTTACGGAAAGATCGTAATATGTTCCGAGGTCGTCTCTCGGATTACACTCAAGCATCAGAACACCTTCGTATCCGACACTTCTAATATCCCTCATTATACGTTCAAAATCAAGTGCACCGTCAAAGGGGATCATGTGACAGTCACCGTGTACTATCGGCACTTTCGAGTAGCTTGCACCGTAGTTGTCGTGAATATGAGTACAGCATAGTCTGTCTCCGTACATGGGGATGAATCTCATGCCGGGAGTGCAAAGTGCCTCATGTCCCGTGTCCCAGCAGAAGCCTATGTCCTCATCCTTGAAGGTATCCATGATAAGTCCCAGCATTTCTGGATATTCGAGATTCTCGAATACAGGCTTTACACCAAGATTCTTCGCCAGCTTTATTATCCTTCCGAATCTTTCGATTCCGATAGGGCTTCCGTGAGGCTCTTCGGGTTTTCCGCCTGCGGTACAATGGATTATAACGTGAGGTATATTGTTTCTTGCAGCATCACGGATCGTCTTTTCTATCTTCTGTGTGTAATTTTCTCCGTCTTCACCTTCATACCACATACAGTTGAGACCGGCAAAGGGGGCGTGGATGTTGTCGATATATAGTCCGTATCTTCTGCATATATCCGATTGTGCATCAATGTCGCCGTCACAATTCATTATTACTGCATCAAAGCCGACTTCTTTGATTATCCTTATATGTTCTTCGAACGGAACTTCCTTGTAGCCGGAAGGGCCGATACCAAGTAAATTTTTCATATCAACACCTCCTTACAGCTCCGCATACATTTCCGCAAGCTTTTTTGCCGCGGCATATGTCTTTGTATAATATTCCTTTGCGGAAAGACCGCCGTAAAGCGGCATATCGTGACCGGGATCGCATTCAAGCATAAGACTTCCGCCGTAAGCGACTTTCTTTATACTTCCGAGTACCTTCTTCCAATCCATATCACCGTCAAAGGGTATCCTGTGGAGATCATCGTCATGACTTGCACGGAAGCTTTTGTTCATGCCGAGATTGTCATGAAGATGCAAGAATCCGAGCCTTTTGCCGAACATAGCCATATGATCCACACCGGGAGTAAAGCAATGCTCGTGTCCCGCATCATAGCAGAAAAGGGGAGAGTCAAAGGCGGAGAACACAAGAGCAAGATGTCGTGTATACTCGGTGTTTTCAAAAGCGAGCTTCACGCCGTACTTTTCCGCTTCGATAACTATCTTCCCGAATCTGCAAAGACCGAGATTGGATGTAAGCGGTGCATTTATATCGCTCACAACGTGAGAAACAACGGTCTTAACATCGTATTCCGCCGCAACTCTTATACATTTCTTTATCTTTTCCGTTTCTCTGTCTCCGAGGTTTCCCTCTTCCCAGATGCTGTTGTAATTTACAAATGGAGCATGGAAGGACTCAACGGCAATATTGAAATTTTTTGCTGTCGCCATTACCTCTTCCGTATCCATGCTGTCATTCCAAAGCAAAAATATACTGTCAAATCCCGCTTCACCGACATACTTTATGTTATCATATATCGAAGAACCAAGTATATCGTGAACGGAACAACCGAGCTTCATCATAAAACCGCCGTACCTCTCTGTAATCCTTAATTATGAATTCTTAATTATTTCAAATCCGTCGGGAGCAACTATTTCTCTCTTTCCGTTTGCAACCTTTACAACAACATATCCGTCAGCTGTCGGGAATCCGACCTCACAGTCAACACCGAAGTTTGTGGGAACGGTATATATCTTTCTTCCGGCAATCATTCTGATGCCGCAAAGTCCCATGAGAAGAATATTCGCCGCATAGGAAGCAAAGCCGTGGTTACAGCTTGCACTTGTTGTTGCATTTTCCCAGAGTGTGCCTGTTCTTTCCGCCATGTAAAGGAAGTAACCCTTGCATTGTTCGGCAACACTTGAGGCAAAGCCGTTTTTAGCAAGGAAATCAAGTCTTAAGTAGTTCCCGATAAACGCATTGGATTTGGGAATGTTGGGATGCACCTTTGTGTCATCTCTGCCGGCACCAAGCTCATTTACTATAAAGTCAAAGAGCGACTTGTCTTCTTCCGGTGTTGCAATACCGAAATAGAACGCATAATACTGACAGGTCTCTGTCGTATGATCTGTGTTTACGAGCTTACCTTCCTCGTTGTATTCCGCATTGTCTATAAACAAGTCACCGAGTCTTGCATTCTCACGGATGAACTTTCTTATCTTTTCGGCTTTTGCTAAGAGTTCGGGACGACCGCCGAGTATCTTTGATGCCGCCTTCAGCATTCCGCAGTAGCACATATTGGAGGGGTAATTCACATCCTGAACATACTCGTTTGCCTTGCTCCATTCAACAAACACCCAGCTGGGGAGCTTTTCGAGAAGTCCGTCGCTGTTTTCGTATCTTTCAAAATACTTTATGAGATTTTCTACCTTGAGCTTATCGCCGTTTGTTATATAATCCTCACCGTTTCTTTCGATAGCCGTCTCAAGCTCATTTATGTACCACATCATCCAGTTGGGGATGTATCTCTCACTGCTGTAGTCGCCGGGATATACCATCGGGATGACACCGTCCTCGAAATAGTCAAAGTAAGGACAGTTCGCATAGTTGTCAAGGAAGTGACGTTCAACAATATTGTCGCCGGTGAGGAGCTTTTCTGTCATACTTGTAAAGTAGGAGTCACAAAGCCAGCCGCCTCGCTCTCTCGAGGGACAGTCCATGAAGATATCAACGGCATTCTGAGCAAATGTAGCCTTTGCAGCATCCATTATCTTCATATAATCCTTGTCCTCACAGTTGAAGATGAGCTTGTCAATATCGGGATTCTCGAATCTTATAAGCGAAACTTCTTCGTTTTCGATCTTACCTTCTCTTACGATAAGTGCACCGTATCTCATGGAGTAAGGCTCTGCGGACTGAAGCTCATAGTGTCCTTTTTTGAGTTCATATGCAACAATATTCACCGTTCTCATTCTGAAGGGGAATACTATCTTGCCATGGCTTTTCTGATATACCGCCATATTAAAATTGAGCTTTGTGAGACCGGGAACCGCAACAGTCGTTTCACCGCCCTCTGTAAGTACCTCGTCAAATGCAAAGTATACGGTAGCTTTGTCTGATGTAACATCAAGGGACATCTTTGTAAAGCCCGTATATTCCGCACCGAAATCATAGAAGGAATATCTGCCGTACTTGCCGTCGGCATCCTTCATGTATATCATTTTTGAGATAAATGTAACCTGATCCCTTGTCCAGTCGAGGGGAGAATAACCTCTGCTGTTGCCTGTCTTTGTGTCGCTTATGAATCTGTCGGTAAAGATGGGAGAGTCTTCGTCGTAATCAAGCGTGCCTTCCTCAAACTTCATACCCTTGACAACCTTGTATGTGGGATATTTTACAGTTCTTTCGGTGATTATCTCGTTCTTGCCGCTTTCCTCGGTCTCCGCTTTAGGAAATACGGAGAAGTCACCGCTTCTGAATATGTTTCTCACATCGCTGTCCATGAGATAATATTCGGAGAATGTTCTCTGATAACTGTACCTCGATACCTTCTGAAGTCTGTCTGTTGCTTCATGTGCCGAAAAATCCTCTGTTGTATAGTAAACCTCACCGTCTCTCTGTGATATTTCCGCAGAGAAGTAAGGTCTGTCATTCGCCGCTTCAAAGCAATCGACATTGTAGCTTTCCACCTCAACGGTGATAACAATATTCCTTCCGGCATATGCAAGAAGGCTGAATGTATCGGCCTTATTCCTGCCGTGTGCGCATCTCGAAGGACCGTTTCCGACAAACTTACCGTCGATATAAACATTGTAAATATGCTTCGCACATACCTTCAGCACGCTGTTTTCCTTTATGTCAAATTTCCCCGCAAATACAGCGGAGATGTTCATTTCTTCCTTTTTGTCTTTAAGCCAAACTCTGTTCATGTCAAATCCCTTTCAATTTATTGAGTATTGCTGCATGATCACAGCTTAATTATTTTTTTGATCCTTAATTCTTGTTTTTCGCGTTTTGTCTTTTCTGAAGCCTTATATCACTTCCCACAAAGTTGAACGCTCTGAATTCCCCCAGAAGTCTTGAGGTTATCCTTTCGTTGTAAGCCTTTGAGAGAGCTCTTATATCATCGAGATTCGTGCTTATTATCATAGCCTTTCCCGCACATATCCTTGAGTTCAGAAGATTGTAGAGCGATGCCTCCGTAAGTTGATTCCTGAACTCCGCTCCCAGATCGTCTATGATAAGAAGATCACACTCAAGGTATCTTTCCGCAAGGGATTCGCTCTTGTTCCTTGAAAACTTATCTGCTTCAAAAGCGGAAAGAATATTGGAAGCCGTGTCATATACAACGCTGTAGCCCTTCTCAATAACTTTCTTCGCAATAGATGTTGAGATGTGGGTTTTACCAAGTCCGGTGCCGCCGAAGAATATGAGATTCTTACATTCATCCGCTTTTTCGTCTCCGAAATCTTTCGCATACTTTTTTGTTGCTTCAAGTATACGCATTATCTTGTCACGTTCCGAGCTGCCGGAATCATTTTTTATATCG
>SVQR01000035.1 GCA_015065225.1 Oscillospiraceae bacterium
CGGCATCCGGTATTGATGCTGTGACTCATGCCGTCGAAGCCTATGCATCCATGCTCGCAACGGATTATACCGACGGACTTGCCATAAAGGCTCTGCAGACAATATTTGAATATCTCCCTGAGGCTTATGAAAACGGAAGCACCAACGTGCTTGCCCGTGAAAAAATGGCGAATGCGGCAACTATGGCAGGTATGGCTTTTGCAAATGCTTTTCTCGGCATCTGTCACTCCATGGCACATAAGCTCGGTGCTTTCCATCATCTGCCCCACGGTGTTGCAAACGCACTTCTCATAAATGAAGTCATCCGCTTCAATGCTTCAGAAACTCCTGTAAAGATGGGCACATTCTCTCAGTACGGACATCCTCATACTCTCACACGTTACGCTGAGATAGCCGATGCTTTGGGACTCGGAGGTAAGACAGACGAAGACAAGCTGGAAAAGCTCATTGATGCAATAAATGCTCTTAAGAGAAAAGTCGGAATAAAGGATACGATAAAGGACTATGTTCCCAATGAAGAAGACTTCCTTGCAAGACTTGACGATATGGTTGAGCAGGCATTTGACGATCAGTGTACGGGTGCTAATCCGAGATATCCTCTTATGTCGGAAATGAAAGAGCTGTATCTTGCGGCATACTACGGAACCTCATTCAAGGATGCGGAAATGCCGATTAAATCCGACACAAAGTCGTCCCGTAAAACAAAGAAAGCATAAGGAGGAAAAGTGATGAAGCTTGACAAGATAATAGCGGTACGCCCCAACAAGACCATTTACCGTGACGGCGATACTGCAATAAAGGTATTTGACGAAAGTTACTCCAAGGCTAATATACTCAACGAAGCACTCAATCACGCAAAGATAGAAGAAACGGGCATCAATATCCCGAAAATAATCGAGGTCGCAAAGATCGACGGAAGATGGGCGATAGCGATGGACTATATCGAGGGCGAGACTCTCGGGGAAAAAATGGAAAAGGATCCGGAAAACATTGAAAAGTACATTGATATGTTTGTTGACATACAGCTGTCCATCCATGAAAAGCGTGCACCTAACCTTATAAAGCTCAAGGACAAGATGCGAGACAAGATCTCAAATGCTCACGCAATAGATGCCACCACAAGATACGAGCTCCACACAAGACTTGAAGGTATGCCCAAGCACAACAAGGTGTGCCACGGTGATCTTCAGCCGGATGACATAATCATCACCGCAGACGGAACACCCTATATCCTTGACTGGGCTCATGCAACTCAAGGAAACGCCTCTGCAGATGCGGCAAGGACTTATCTTCTCTTCAACCTTCACGGCAAGAAGGAGATCGGAGACATATATCTTCGCAAATTCTGCAAAAAGAGCGACACCGCAAAGCAGTATGTGCAGAAGTGGATGCCGATTGTCGCAGCTTCCCAATCCGTAAAGGGCAAGGAGGAGGAAATGGCTCTTCTTCTGTCCTGGGTGGATGTTGTTGATTACGAATAAAGATCGGGGTTGATCACAGGGTCCGGCATTGGAATATATGTCGGATCTTTTTGTATTTACGGCAACAGCTTTCGGATGAAAAATATCCGGATCAAGAATGTCCGTCCCTGTTGACAAAGCCTTAACATGATCTTTATAACATGAGCAAGCCCCTTATTGAATACTGCCGAAGATGATCATACTGCGGGACTTTTTTGAGTTTTTACACTTATATCTTTAATAAATAGCGGAAAATTTGTATAAATCATCAAGTCCTTTGGTGTTGACATTTCAGGAATATAGTGATATAATATATAATAGTATGATTATATTGTCTGATGCCCGAAACTCGGTCGCGGATGACAAAGATCTCCGGAGGTGCATGATCAATGAAGAAAATACTCGCATTTATTCTGGCAGCCACGCTTGCGGTATCCTTTGCCGGATGCGGTGACAAAAAGGAGGATACGAAAACTCCTAACGGCAATGATGTCACGGCGACCGACAATGTAAATACAGATGAAGGCGAAAAAAAGGATACAATAAATACCGATGAGCAGAACGGCGCAGAAGATACAAACAGCGGCGATCCGGAAGGCACCACCGAACCTTTACCCGAAGACGGTACAAATACCGAAGTCCCCGACAACGGTACAGAAGCTCCCGACGACAACGGTGAAAAGCCTGTCGAACAGCCCGGAAACGAACAGATGCCTTCTGACGACAAGAAGCCCGCAGATGAAAAAAAGCCTCCCGAAGAGACTAAGCCGGATGATCAGCCTGTCCCTGAGATAGATGACGGAACAGGAATGAAGCTTCCTTCGATCTCAAAGCAGACTCTTGTTGATACCGATGTGTGCAGATTCACTGTCACCGGTATCAAGAACGACAGCTTTTTCGGTCCTACGCTCATGTGCGAGCTTGAGAACAAGTCCAAGGATGTAAGCTATATCTTCAGCATAAAGGATTCCTATGTAAACGGTGTATATACTCCCATGTATCTATATTCCGAGGTAGCTCCCGGCAAGAAGTCAAACGAGGAGATATCCCTTTCACTCGATGAACTGAGAATGTACGGTCTTACCAAGATAACAAATATTGAGATAAATCTTGAAGTCAAGGACAGCAATGCAAGCTGGATAGATCCCCCCGCAGTCCTTCAGACGGTAAGTCTCCAACCCTACGGCAAAAACCAGGCGAAAAACTTTGTTCTCGGAGCAGAACACATAAAGAATGTATACATAGACAACAAATATGCAAAGGTCAGCGCACTCAGCTACTACAAGAATGATATGTACGGTTATTGCATCGACCTTTTCATTGAGAACAAGTCCAATTCCAACATCGCTGTTAAGTTTGAAAACACCATGGTAAACGGCAAGCTTCTCGATCCGTATGTATACGAGGTAGTAAACAGCGGCAAGAATGTCATAGCAAGAGTTGACTGGCCCGCATCCGAATTTGAAGCTCACGGTTTCACAACCTTCAACGAGATCAAGTTCACTCTTGTGGTCTCCAACAACGATGACCTTTCCGCAAAGAGCTTTTCAAGCGATGATATAGTTCTTTCTTTCGGTTGATAATAAAAAAATTACGTGTACTGCTACAACATTGCGGTACACGTTTTTATTCATTCAATAAGGGGCTTGCCCCGTCATTCAACGTGGCAAGAGGCAGCAAAGCTGCCTGTCAATCGGTGTGGGATTGTATCCCACACCGATTGAGGAAATGGAACCCGCCGCCTATAGAGGCGGGGGACATCTTGCTCACGTTATAAAAAATTCCCTCCGGAGAGACCGTTCCGAAGGGATAAGATCCTATATTTGTCAAATAAGGCTCAGCCGACGATCAAGCCAAGCAGCTCCTTGCGTTTTTTCAGAAGCATCATAAGCGGAATGCCGAGTGCCGCACAGGAGATAACTTCACCTGCAAATACCGTTGAGGTAAAATACAGTACCGTTCCTTCAAAGCCGTAGACCAGCTTTAGTATATGCGGTATGATCAGTGTATTGGCAAGTATGGGGAATATCGGTGCAATATAAATCGAGCGCTTCCTGAAAAGGTACGTTCCGAAAGCTCCGATAAGCGTTGCTATACTGCCGAAAACTATATCAAGCAATGCGCCTCCGGCAAGAAGGTTAGAGATTATACATCCGATAAAAAGTCCGGGGATCGCCACAGGCGTAAAAAAAGGCAGTACTGTCAAAGCTTCGGAGAATCTTACCTGGATGACTCCGCTTGAGAGGCCCATAAGAGTTGACAGCTCCGTAAGTATGACGTACAATGTCGCGATGACGGCTGCCCTTGTAACAGCCTTTGCGCTTTTTGAGTTTTTCATATTCTTTTGTCTCCTTTAGTTTTATTCTGACCGCGTGTACGGCTTTTACACCTTGGTTTTACTGCAGTCGGTGAGGAAGGTCTCGAACTCACCCGCTTATTAAAAGCTGTTTTATTATACACTGTAATTGTGTCTTTTTATAGTGGAAATTTGTAAGGATTATGCTTTTTCTTCCATGTAGCATAAAAATACCGCCTCGGTGCTGATCGAAGCGGTAAAATAATATCTGTTATCTCTTGATCTTTCTTGTGGTAGTCTTTTCAAAGGGTTCTTTTCTCATTACTACCTTTGTTACGTTCTTATAGTCGGGAAGATCTGCAAGCTGAGCCTGAATGTCGTTGAGAACATTATCCTCATCATAAGTGTTTTCCTCGTCCTCGATATATATTTCCGCCATGAGGGAGTACTCCTCGCCTCTTGAGTTCTTGAGGCTTCTTACAACGACTTCCGTAATATACTCGATATTGCCGATACGCTTTTCTATCTCTTCGGGATATATGTTCTTTCCGTTGTTGAGTACGATAAGGTTCTTCTTTCTTCCCGTGATTACAAGCTGATCATCCTTGGTAATATATCCGTAGTCCCCTGTTGAGAACCAACCGTCTTTGAGTACCTGTGCTGTCTGTTCCGGATTGTTGTAATAGCCGAGCATTACAACATCGCCCTTGACGCAGATCTCACCGATTCCCTCATCGTTGGGCTTATCTATCTTCCATTCAAGGCAGGGAAGTCTGAATCCGACAGTATCGTAGCTGAGGAAGGATTCGTCATTTACCGATACCAGAGGAGAACACTCGGTGATTCCGTAACCGCCGATAAGAGCAATACCGATATCATCAAAGAACTGTCCGATCTCGGGACGGATGGGAGCGCCGCCGCATACTATCTTGCGGAGATTGCCGCCGAAATTCTCGTGGATCTGAGCGAATATCTTCTTTCTCTTATCTATACCGAGCTTGCGCAGTGCGCGTGTCAGCTTGATACCGAATTTTACCGTGCCTTCCTTGCCCTGCTTCTTGATAGTACTCATTACCTTTGAATAGAGCACCTCGGCAAAAGCGGGAACAACATAGATGTATACAGGCTTATAATGCTTGAGATCCTTTGCAACGTCCTTGAGTGATGCACAGATACAGAGAGTTGTTCTGTAGTGAATGGATACAAGTATATCGCAAACCGCTTCGTATGTGTGGTTATAAGGAAGCACGGAAAGACCTCTTTCCCATATCTGAGATACCTGGAGTCCGTAGTAAACGCTTGAACAAAGATTGTGTTCGGAAAGCATTACGCCCTTGGACATTCCCGTTGTACCGGATGTATAAACAAGCATTTTAAGCTCATTGGGATCGCTCTTGAGGCTGTCATATTCCTTCTTATCAAGTGTCTTTCCCTTTTCAAGGAGCTTTTTGAAGGAAATCACTCTTTCACTCTCATCCTCATCCATGTCAAGACCGATGAAGTATTTAACCTTCGGCATCTTATCCATGTTTTCGCGCATCCAGTCCTCATACTTTGCGCTGAAGAATACTGCTTCGCTGTCGCTGTCCACAATAAGGTGAGTCTTATCCTGCATGGGAAGCTCCTTATCTATCGGAACATAAACACCTGCGGTTTTAAGCACAGTAAGATATACACATATCCACTTATAGCTGTTTTCGCTGACATTTGCAATATGTGACTTTCCGAGTCCGAGATCACAAAGAGCCGCACCGAGGTTTTCGGTAACATCTCTGAATTCCTTGAAGGAAACGCTTACGTCATCACCATTCTTATCTCTGTAGATATACGCAATATCATTTCCGTTTTCCGCTGCAGCCATGTCAAGCATCTCACGGATAGTTGAAAAGTGCTTTACTTTGTACACTGTACGCTGTCTTTTACCCATTTTAATCTCCATTCCGCCGAAGATCGGCAGTAAATATACCGGGACACGAAACCGCAGGCTCAATTTGCCGCAGCCGGATCATCCTGTGAAAAATTACTTTCTGAGGGATTCCACGTAATCACAAAGTTCCTGAACGGTCTTTATCTTACGGAGCTTATCCTCATCAAGTTCGATATTGTATTCTTCTTCGATGGTCATTGCAATATCAACGAATTCAACGGAAGATATACCGAGATTTCCCTTGAGTTTTGCTTCGGGTGTAATATCATTCGCATCGATACCGAGTTCTTCAACAAGCATT
This sequence comes from Oscillospiraceae bacterium, assembly GCA_015065225.1. Taxonomy (GTDB): domain Bacteria; phylum Bacillota; class Clostridia; order Oscillospirales; family CAG-382; genus SIG622. Next base: position 5,985 of record SVQR01000035.1, read on the forward strand.
TCCTTTATTCTTTCGTACATTTTCTTTCCCTCCGAAATATTAATTATCATATTTTTCCATTATATCATCTATCTTACTATATTATACACTTTTTTACGCTTTTGTCAATAGAAATAAAGTTATCATTTGGTAAACAATGCTCACTTTTTGTTTTGCTTTAAAGTCTTTTTCTTACTATCTGTTTTCTGCACAATTAAATTTTCTTTTCCTCTTGAAATGCCGAAAAAAATGTGATATACTGTCATAAATTGAAAATTCCCGAAAGGAAATAGTTATGTTTACCCTTAATTTCAAAAAGCAGACCGTATTCAGAGGTCACGCCTCACAGGCATTTATAGCTCTTGATACGCAGACTTTAAAGGCTGTTGATGCGATCTTCGGCGTCAGCGGCAATACAAGCAAGGATACCTGTATGAATGATAACAGAGTAATAATCGCCGCAGATGAAAAAGCGGACACTCTGACACTTACAGCGGAATATGAAGGTGAAAAGCAGACAGCCGAGCTTTCGGTTAAGGATGCGGCAGAAAAGGAAGTGACGTTTGATCACGACAACGTCATCCTTACCTTCGGTGTTACCTCCGACACTCATGTATCAGGCTCTTGGAATCAGCCGAGAAGTGCCGCAAAATGGGTACACTGCATAAAAGGTATGCAGGAAGCTGCGGGCAGAAACGCTGACGGAAGCACTAAGCTGGATATCTTTACCTGTGTCGGTGACTTTGTGGATGCTGTCAACTCCTTCGGCAATGTAAACGGAGGTATCGAGAGCTACGGATACAAGGGCGCACAGAACTACCGTGAAGTATCATTTCTCCGTTCCGGACTTGAAGGCAGAGAGACAAACCATGCCGATGATATCATGAACGGCAAACCTAATGTTGATGTTGATTTCGGAGACGGTCTTGAAAAAGGTGTTGATTTCTTCTACTGTCTGGGAAACCACGATGAGAGAGGCATAGGTGAAACACGCGAGAACGAAAAATACACAAAGGTATATACGGCAAGATATTTCGTTGCCGTAATGTGCGGCTGGGAGTACGACAGCAACAAGGGCGCGGGCACCCCGGACCTATGTGACAGCTCATACATAGCTTATGCGGATGATCTTCTTGCAATACACAAGGCGTGCGACTGTGAAAAGGATGCGCTCATTGCCGAATTTGCGGCAAAGCACGGTGTTGACGGAAAGTATGCATACGGAAGGTTCTGCGATATCTACGGCAATGACACCGACTTTACCTCCGAGGAACACGGACTTTTCTTCGGCAACCGTCATACTGTTGTAAACGGCATACATTTCATTGCAATTGAAGTATCACAGTGTAAGGAAAGCGCGGCATTCCTTGACAAGTGGTGTTCCGTATCGGTAGCCGAGGATGAAAGAAAGCCGATCATTGTCTACACTCACGAGAAGATATATCATACGATAGAAGCCTCCATACCTGCAAAAAACTGTCCCGAAAAGTATCTATCCGCACCGGGACACACAAATCTTTTGTCAACTCTTGCAAAATACCCTCAGGCGATAGTATGGACAGGACATACACATTCGGTACTCACAAACGCCAATGCCATCATGTCCGACTGCGGTTTTACTGCGGTTGAAGGCTCTGTTCTGGCTTACCTTTCATGCGAGGGTTTGGTAGGCAGAGGTGAGATCCCCGCAGGCAACTACTGCAGGAAGGAAGAACATGATGCAGGTCCTTGCTGTCTTGTAAAGATAGACAAAAACTACAATGTGCTTATACAAAAGCTTGATATGCACCGTTCTTATAAGGATGGAAACAAGGCCGTATACTTTGGTGAGCCGTGGTTGATCGGTGGAATATCATCAAGCGGAGAGCATCTTCTGAAATACAGTGCGGAACGAGGCTTTGACAAGAACAATGCAGCTCCCGAATTCTGCAAGGATGCAAAGGTAACCGTCACAAAAGGAGATGACGGAAAACTTTATGTCAACTTCCCCGCTGCCCACGAAGACGGAAGCGATGTTGTAAAATACTATAAGATCGAGCTTGTGAACAAGGCGGATAACAGCGACAGACCGTGGCAGTTTGCAACAAGCCTTGCGTTCAAATACAGCAACGAGGAGGAGCTGAACAAGGCACATCCCGAATATTCCATCGGTTTTCCCGCAGTAAAAGAACCGAGGATCAGTGAGGATCTTCAGCGCTGCGTGGATGCTTCTATACCGAAGGACGGTGCGGAATATACTGCATATGTAACAGCATATGACTCATGGCACAAGCCGTCTGTAACTCTTGTTTCGGAATAATTTTCCTTTCTATATATTTTTTGAAATATATAGCCGAATACATTGCTTATGTTACGGCATACAACTCATGGCATAAGCCGTCTGTAACTCTTGTTTCGGAATAATTTTCCTTTCTATATATTTTTTTGAAATATATAGCCGAATACATTGCTTATGTTACGGCATACGACTCATGGCACAAGCCGTCTGTAACTCTTGTTTCGGAATAGTTTTCCTTTCTATATATTTTTTGAAATATATAGCCGAATACATTGCTTGTGTTGCAGCTTATGACAGCCGGCATAAGCCTTCGGTCACACTTTTATCCGAATAATACACGACCAAACAATAAAACTCCGGGCAGCTCCGTATTTTTAAGCGTGCCCGGTCTTCTTTTACTTTATCTTGACTTCTCTTATATCAATGTTTTCCTTTATCGCCTTCGCAACGGCATAGCCTGCTCCCTCTCCCATGGAGAAGCAATTTCCGGTAACCCTGTAGGATGCATGGGCAACATGGCTTCCGGAGATGCATCTGCCTGCGGTCATGATACCGTATTTTCCCTTAGGGATAAGGCAACGCAGAGGTATCTCGTAAGGAGTTACCTTTTGGCATTTCTGTGCCTGATTGTCCTTAGGATGGATGTCTACATTGAAACTTACGGTGCAAAGACCGTCATCAAACTTTCTGCCCTCGACAAGATCGTCCTCACACAGTCTGTATTCACCGACTATTCTTCTGGATTCACGGATGCCCAGAACATTTGATGAGCCGATAAGATCCAAGTCTTTGAATTCTTCGTCATATTTTTTCAGAAGCTCAAACGCCTCCATCATCTGACGTCTGCCCTCCACCGTTGCATCCGTTATATCTTTTGCCGAAAGCGGATCGTATTCGTACATATGGGTAAACTGCACGACTCCGAAATGCGAGTTTGGTACGGGTATGAGATATGGCATCTTGAACGGAATCTGCTTTCCGCCCTTTTCGTATACGGCATTGAGCTTATCATAGAATAGCATTCCGAGCTTATACTTTTCGGGGATATTTCCCACAAGGAACATGAGCGTCATAGCCTGACAAGTCCTATAGTCTCCGTCTTCACCGAGTTCAAACTCGCACCCTGCACTTGCGGCAACGTGACCGTCTCCGGTACAATCAAAGATGTACTTGCCCATGAGTGCAAATCTTCCTTCGACGTTTTCAAGGATAACTCCCGTTACTCTGTCGCCGTCACATATTGCTTTTGAAAAATATGTATTGAACAGGAACTGCGCTCCCGCTTCCTTCATACGGTTTTCAAGAAGCACCTTCATGTACTCGTAATTGAAGCTGATATCCCAGAAGCCGCCCCATGCGCTCTTGCAATTCAGTTCATCGACTATCTCACGCATCATGCCTGTCTTGTTCTTTTCGTCAAAGAGAGGATTCATAAATCCCGTTGTCCATGCACCGCCAAGACAGTTGAATTTATCCACAATGATGGTTTTAAGTCCCGACTTTGCACAGGCAAGTGCCGCTCCGCAGCCTGCGGGACCTGCACCTACTACTATTACATCGTATTCGCCTTTTATCGGGGTTTCGATTTTTTCGTTTATACAGTTCATATCTTTCTCCTTTGCTTTTCCGAATGTTCAGCTCATCTTGCCGTTCCTGTATTTTGCCGGAGACATTCCGGTATGTTTCTTAAATACCCTGGTAAAATAATTTGCATCGGTAAATCCGACCTCTTCCGCAATCTGCGATACTCTCAGTTCGGTGGTTTCAAGAAGATTCATCGCTGCTTTTATGCGTAGTCTGAATATATAGCCGAGAGGTGTTGTTCCGGTGTATTCCTTAAATACATGTTCAAAACGGCTCTTGCTCAGGTGACACATTCCCGCATATTCCGATACGGAAAGTGTATCCTTGTAATTTCTGCTCATGAAGTCAGCAACACCGGCAACCTCGGAGAAACGCTTTATCCTGTCGTTGCCGTATTTTGATGCCCTTGCCATGAGTGACAGAACAAGATAAAGATATCCGTCGCACAGCCTGTCGTTTTCTTCACCGCCCAGAGCCTTTGTGCGTACCATTGCATCCACCGCTGACATAAGCTCGGTGCTTTTTCCCACATCAAAAACATCTCTTTCGCAAAGCTCAAGCTCGGAAAGGTACTTTTCGCATCCTGTCCCCGTGAAATGTATCCACAATGATTCCGACTTGTCCTTTTTGTAAAAGCTGTATTCCTGAGGTCTGTTCGGAAGAAACATCACCATCTGTCCTTCCGTGACGGTATATTTCTTTCCGTCAACCACCGCATGACATACTCCGGAGAGTATGTAGAGTATATGATAGTCAACTCGACCTTTCGGACGAAGTGTATATGTATCCGAGTGTGAAAGTGTCTGGCGTCCGCAGTTATTAAGGTGCAGATATCTTTCCGAGAGTCCTTCACTTGATATTAGCATGGCGATTCCTTTCCGTACCGATTATACAATGTAAGCTTACAGGTATATGATACCATATATTTTTCGAAAATAATAGCAAATTTGTGCTAACTTTCAGCATTTTTTCGCTTGACTGTACCATGTGGATGTTGATATAATAAACACGGATAGTGAATACAAATCATATATTCGACAAATTGGAAGGAGACAAAAATGTATAACCTTGGCGTAATCGGTCTCGGCGAGAGAATAAGCGGTGTTTTAAGTAATCTTGAGAAAACCGGCAGGTGCAGACTTTCCTGTGTTGCCGATCCGAGATTTGAAGAAGTAAAAAAAGAACAGCTCTTAAAGGGCAGAGATATCTCGGAGGTGCGTTTTTATGCAAGTGCCGAGGAAATGTTTGAGCATGAAAAGCCCGATGGTATACTTATCGGTACAAGATGCTCACTTCATACAAAATATGCGGAAATGGTAATAAAAAAAGGATTTCCGCTTTATCTTGAAAAGCCCGTATGTACAACAAGAGAGGATCTTGCAAAGCTTGAGGCTTTGATGCGTGATTACCCCGATGAATGCAAGAGGGTAACCGTTTCTTTCCCCTTAAGATTCACACTTCATGCAACGAAAGTAAAAGAGCTTATTGCCGAGGGAAAGATAGGCGAGATAGCACATATTCAAGCGTGGTGCAATGTTCCTTATGCCATCGGATATTACCACAAATGGTACAGGGATGACAAGGAGACAGGAGGTCTGTTCCTTCAGAAAGCAACGCATGATGTGGATTATATCATGGATATTCTCGGAGAAGAGCCGGAAACTGTATGTGCCATGACATCAAAGAAGGTTTTCAAAGGCGAGCACGAGGCCGGACTTCTCTGCCGGAACTGTCCCGAGAAGGATACCTGCATTGATTTCACCGGCGATCACGGTACGGACTACCGAAAGAACGACAATTGCGTATTCGCCGTAGATACGGGTAACGAGGACAGCGGAAGTGCTGTGATAATGTTCAAAAACGGTGTTCATGCGGCATACAGCCAGGACTTTATATCAAAAAAAAGTGCCGGCAAGCGCGGTGCAAGATTCATCGGACATCTCGGTACAATAGAGTTCGACTGGGAGCGTAACTACATAACATATCACGATCATTACGGCGAGCGTCATGTCATAGACACCACCAAAAATCCCGGAGGACACTTCGGCGGAGACGAAATGCTCGCATATGACTTCCTTCTTGCACTTGAGGGAAAGGAAACAAAATGCACCCTTGCAAGCGGTGTGAGAAGTGCGAAGCTTTGTCTGTGTCTTCGTGAAAGTGCGATGGAAAAGAGATTTATTGAATATTAAATAAAGATCCACCTGCAAGGGTGGATCTTTATTGTTTTAAAGGCTCTTAAATCTTTTTCTTAAAGACCTTGTACAAAATGCGAAAACAAATAAAGCACGATTAAAAAACCGAAATTGAACGCCGAGAACAGAGCGATATACTTCTTTGCACCATGCGGGTTATGTAGCTGATATTCGCTGAAGGTGATAAGGCTTGCAAGAGAAGCTATGAGAGTTCCCGCACCGCCGATATTCACGCCGACAAGAAGACTTTGCCAGTTATCGGTGAACTGTGAGAGCAGTATCGCAGAGGGCACATTGCTTATCACCTGACAGGAAATTGCGGAAAAGAGAAGTGTATCAAGCTCAAGGAATGCCGAGAAAAAGTTTCTTACTGCGTCTATCCTTCCCATATTGCCGGAGAATATAAAAAAGCAGGTAAAGGTCAGAAGAAGCGGATAATCCACCTTGCGAAGTGCATCTCTGTCAAGGAAAAGCATTGATACAAGTATTATCACAAGTCCGAGCTGATATGGTATGGTTCTGAAAACTATTGCAACAGACAGTGCAAAAAGCACAAGATATATGAATGTCCTCCAAAATGGAAGCTTTGTATCATCACTGTCCTTAATCTTCATTTTTTCATTCGGGAAGAAAAGACATATCACCGTTATGAGTATTATCGCAACGACAAAGGGCGGGAACATGACCTTCATGAAATCCCATGTGGGAATATCAAATCTTGAATACAGAAACAGATTCTGCGGATTGCCGAAGGGTGTCAGCATACCTCCGAGGTTTGCGGCTATGTTCTGCATAATGAATGTGACCGCCATGTATTTTCTCATCCCCGTTGAATCAAGGACAAAGAAACCGAGCGGCAGGAAGGTCAGAAGTGCCATGTCGTTTGCAATAAGCATTGAGCCGATAAAGGTTATGTATATAAGTGCAAGCAGTGTCATTCGGACAGTACCGAAGCACTGCACTATCTTTCTTGCAAGAATAGTAAAGAATTTAATGTTTCTCAGGGCACATACCACCGCAAGCACGGAAAAAAGGCAGGCAAGAGTTTTCAGATCGAAATATCCGAGGTATGTCTTATCCGGCGGCACTATGATGCTTGTCACTATTGCCGCGATCATGGCGATGGACATTACCATATTGCCGCGGAAGAAGGCGTATATTCTTATGGGCAGTCTTAACATATTATCTCACTTTCAAAGCCGCAAGAAAATGTATCCTGCGGCTAAAGATTTTTACTATGAAATTATAACACCAAAAAGAGAAAAATGCAAGTGTTTTTTACTGTTCGGAATTTATCCTGTCAGCAAGTGCAGGTATCTCCGATACATCCTTAACGGAGTATTCGCAGTCCGCACTCTCTCCGTATTCTTCACGAAGTCTTACCCATACAGGGATATATCCCGCCGCCTTTGAGCCCTCGACGTCATTTATCGGATGGTCACCGACGTACAGCATATTCTGTGCGGGAATACCGAGCCTCCATGACATTATATCAAAGATGTTTCTGTGTGGCTTATGTATACCAACTTGTCCCGATATTATTATCTCGTCAAATTTATCTGTCATGTCAAGAAGCTCAAGCTTTGCTGTCTGACGCCTTATGCCGATCTCTTTGGCACAATTTGTGATAAGACATACTTTATATCCCGCCTCTCTGAGCTCGTCAAGCATGGGGTTTGTGAAAGGATATTTTACCGCGTGCTTGAAAAATCCGTAATTCCACACATAATCAAAAAGCTCTTTTTTGTCTGCTATCGGGTTTCCGTCTTTATCATTGGCAAGAAGTCCGGAGTCCATCCAGTATTTATGTATCGCACTCCAGCCTTGAACTATGTGTACGGCATCGGCACGGATAAGTATATCTGCGACCTTTTCTTCCGTCATATCCTGCGACAGCCATTCTCTTTTTTCGGTGAAAAAGTCGTGGCTGACAAGCTTCAGCGTTGCATATCTGTCAAAAAGGGTGTGGTCGAGGTCGAAGGCGACGGCTTTTATTTTGGATGCTTGTGTCAGTTTATTCATTTGATGCTCCTTGTATATCGTCTGTAAGTGTATCTGTATTCACAGTCAGGATTATAGGTTCGTCCGACACGAATATGGAATTCCGGGAATCGAACATATCGGTCACTTGCAGAAGGAACGGTATTTCGGACCTTGTCTCTTTCGACCATAGCGAAAGCTTTCCTTCTTTTCTGCTGTGAGCAAATGTGGTTGTATAATAACAGCTAACATCACTGATAAAATCATCTTCATCGGCAGGCAACGATCCGAGTTGTATACAGCGATCACTGTCGTTTATTATCGTTATATCCCATTCGGGATCGCCGAAATAATCTACGGTCTGTTCTTCGAGCAGTACTCTTATACCGCCTTTGTTGAATATCTCGATGCCCGAATCAACCGGATCATCCGACTTGCCGTTTTGTGAGAGCTTTACGGGCAAAAGAACTATATCTTTCCTGAGGTCTTCACCGAACGAAAAGGCAACGGACAATTCTTCTATACTGTTTGTCGCCGCATTTTCGGAATACAGATCGATATCGCCGTAATACTTTGTTTTGGGAGGCATTTTCACTTCGTCTGTCGAGTTTAGGGTTATGCCGTTAATGAGCGATCCGCAATAAATGAATTCCTGCTCTGTCTCCGAGAGGTTTTCAAAGCAGTATAATCCGCCGCGGAAGTCTGTAAACCCATCCCGATCAAATTGTTTTTCTCCCAGCCCTATGACACTTATGCGGACATCATCATTTTCAAAGACGATATGTTTTTCCGCAACCGCATCATTGTACGGAGAAAGCACATCGATCAAAGGATAATATTTTGTAAGATCGGAGAAGTCTTCACCGTTTTGTATATCGATACTGAAAGTCGTTTGGTTGATTATCACACCATCCACCGCTCTTACTATTATCGTTCCGCCGATATTGGTTATCTCTTTCAGTTCACCATTCTGTATTATCTCGTAAAAGCGTGACGGAATGATGTTTTTCGGGTATTCGGGAGCGTCCGAGGAGCCGATATCAACGCTGTTGCCTGTGTATATCTCTCTGTTGAGAACAATGTCCCGGATCTCTGCGAATATCGGAAACTCCGATGTGCTACTGATCTCAACGTAATATTCCGGCGTGTAAACTGTGTATGATCGTTTGTCGATGATATTTCCGTTCTCATCCGTTTTCCCGGCAAGACCTTTGCCTTCGCGTATCCTTCTTGTGAGATAGATTTCAAAGTCATCGCCGTTGCAGATGTTTACCTTGTCACTGTCTTTTTCCATAAGAACGCTTACTTCCTGCATATCCGGTTTCAACTTTTCAAAGGTAAGTATCTCATCTCCGACAAAATACAATTCCGTACCCGACGGATCCAGAACATAGAGCATGACATCATATTTATCGGCATCTTTCATGAATGTGACCTCACCGTTCTGATATCCCGGATATATCTTCTCTCCGAAGCTGCCGATATAGTTGCCTGTTTCCGGATCTCTTATCCCGAGACTTATACCGTATTCGTTTTCATTGATGACGGTAACCTTCCATGAAGACCTTCCGTATGTATCTTCGGCATAGCCGTTATACAATATGCGTATTCCGTTTTGGCTGAATATCTCCTCGCCGTCATATGTGATCTTCGGAGCTTTCCCACGTTCCGACAGCTTTACGGGTACATAATAGTATTTGTTGTTAACATTCGTATCGCCATCGCCGACGGTCACATGAAGATCCACGGAATCTATGGATGATATGTAATTCTTGTTAATGCTGTACAGATCACCGAATACACCAAATGTCTTGCATTTCGCTTCGACACCGGTGTGCTCTTCACTTCCCGTATATATACCGTTCAGGGAAAGTCCGACAGTTACATTGACATATTCATCCGTAAAGTTTTCAAGGCAATAGCTTCCGCAGCCCCATTCGCTGTCGGAGGTATTATCGCCGAAATCAAGCAGTGTCAGCCTTATCTCGTCATTTTCGACAAGGATCTGCTCTGTTGCTCTTGCGCCGTTGTATGTACCTGTTGATGCAAGCTTCCGATATTTATCGGACAGATCAAATCTCACTTCGGGGCTCATTGTCACGTTGATGCGCTGTCTGTAAACACAATACTCGCCGTCATCAAATTGAACGATAAGGTTTCCGCTCAGCGAAGACAGTGCAGGTATACCGCCTACCCTTATGATCTCCTTTAGGTTGATACCAAGGTTGTCCGTAATAGTCTGTCCGTTTTCTATACCGAAAATAGAGCTTGATGAAGAGCATTCTGTATCACCGTTGATAATGATACTGTTCAATGAGGCATGACCGATCTTCCTGCCGCTGTTGTTTTCGACCTTCAGAGTAAACTTCTGCTCACCGTATGCATCCACCGAAGTAAGGTATACTTTCACTCCATCATTATCGCACAGCATAAGATCATCATTGCTCGTGCGCGTGATATTTATCGGTTCGGGAGAGTATTTCGGTTTTCCTCCGCTCTTGATGTTTATCGGCAGCATTTCCGAGCAGTATTTATCGCCGCGGGTGTCGGTTATCTCAAACATAAGGCAATACTCACCGTCATCAATGGGGGCATAGACAAATTCCAACCCGTTTGCCGCATAGTAACAAGTGCCCAACACATTACCGCTGTTTACTATCCATTCATCCACCGGCAGAACATTACCGTTTTTATCCTTTGTAAGGTATTTCTGATCCGTATACAGGAACATAAATTCATCCCATTGGGACATATCCGCATCTTCGTTCTTACCGGATCGTATCTCTTCACTGCTTGTGGTGGGAACGGCAACGCTCACCGAGCTGATATTGACCTCAGCCGTCTTTTTATTTGCGGCAACAGCAAAGTCAAGACCGCCTATCTCTTCGTTTATTTTATTTACCGCAGGCGAACGTACAAGGTATTTCGTTATTCCGTCGACGGTTTCGACCTCCCTTATCCAGGGAAGAAAATATCGTTCGTAATTATCCTTTACATATATGCCGTTTCCGTCAAAGTTTGCGGTGATAACGCCTTTTTTATACTTGACATCCGTGCTTGAGATTATAGGCTGATAAAGTCCCTGCCCCAATCTTGCAAAAATATAATACTTGGCTTCCGCATATGTCTCCTGCTGTTCATCGGTAAGTGCGAGGCTGTATGTCTTATCGGCTGTCTTTATCGGTACTATGCTTTGAGATGCCTTATCCACCTTATCGGTATCCATCCAGATAGCACGATATTTATCAAGATACCCGTGGAATTCGGGAATGACATCCAGGGTATCATAGGTCTCGCCCCAGCTTTTTTCGTAATGATACTTGTTGTAAAAAGGATAGAATATAGACATACCGGAAAGGCTGTCGGTATTGCTTCCGTTCTTCACTATCATCCCGTCAAGCACGGAACATAAGCTTTTCGTCTCCTCGGGGTACAGCACTTCGAGATTCTTTGCAAGGTCGTAAAGATCCACAAGGTCATACTCCGAGCCTGTGCTCGCTCTTCCGACAGCGCGGGAATTTACGCGTTTTGCGGTCATCATGTTGTATTGTGTCTCTATGTCGTCGGATGCTCTTTTGAAAAGTACGTTTATCGCTTCCTCAAGCTCTGCGGCATGGGACAGATCCATACAGGAAAGAGTGGTATCCCTGTTTTTGTATCCCTTTTCGGCGTAATAGTTCTCACAGGTGATCATGTAATCATCCACCACACGGTCGAGCATCTCCGTTACCGGTACTTTTCCGAAATCTTCAAGGAAGGAATAATTCCATCCGAAGGACGGCTCTACCTCCTGGGATGCCACGAGATACTCCGCATGATCCGCAAATGTGCAGGCAAGCTCCGCAGATGCCATAAGGCAAGCATCGAAGCCCGCAAAAGAAAGCTTGTTGTCACCGACGAAGGGCGATGCTTCAAGGGCGGTCTTCATCTCATCGAGAGTAAGTGAATCATTGTCATAGAGTGTATCCTTACCGTATCCCATAACAGGGCCGTTGCCGTGATTCCACATTATCAGGGAATAGCTGTCGGCAGGATAATTCTCATATGTGTAATCAAGGAAGTCGGAAAATGTTGAGCTTTCTCCCATGCTTGCACGCTCGAAGGTCGTATCCACTTCAAAGCCGTCGGCTGTCATTCTGAGGATAGTATTTGCCTCTGCCGTGACATTTTCGTTATGCCACACTTCCGAGCCGCCTGTATATATTACCACATCGTTGAGCGCAAGGTCTATACCGCTTGAAAGTATCTCCTCAAGGTCGCCGGTTGCCGCACCGGATCGGGATTCGAGATCCGAGCCGATCATGTACAGCATGAGTACGGATCTTTCGGGGGCTTCTTTTTCGGATCGTGTTGATTCGTCTTTTTTGCCGCAGGAGATTGACATCATGCATATTGCAAGCAGAGATAATGAAGCAAATATATGTAAATACTGTCTTTTCATTTTTTGACCTCCGTTGTGCTTTTTCGCTATTATATCACAAAAAATACACCCGAAACACAGTCCGGGTGTACTTTCTGTAAATTTTAGTCATCAATACTTTCGTCTGTTGCCTTTGCATAAATATCAAGAACTTCCTGTGAAGGAGCCTTTGTTGCAAGGGATACAACAACTGTTGCTATAAGACCGATAATGAATGCGGGAAGGATCTCGTAGATACCTGTGGGAGCTGTAAGCCAGATAAGCCATACAACATCAACAACAGCACCTACTACGATACCGGCAACAGCACCGATATATGTAAGACGCTTCCAGAAGAGCGAGAGGATAACAACAGGTCCGAATGCACCGCCGAAAAGTCCCCATGCGTTGTCAACCATGGTCATGATAGCCTGTGCGCCTGTACCTTCGCTGCTTGCGATGAAATATGCTATAACGGAGACAGCCACAACAACTATTCTTCCTACCCAGAGAACTTCCTTCTCGGATGCCTGCTTTCTGATAAGGGGCTTGTAGATATCGCTTGTAAAGGAAGAGGAAGCAACAAGAAGCTGAGAGTCCGCTGTAGACATGGAAGCCGCAATGATAGCCGCAAGAAGGATACCTGCAATAAATCCGGGGAATATATATCTTGCAAGCTTTATGAATACAAGCTTCTGACTACCATCGGCAAGGAGTTCCTCACCGAGGGTGATACCGTCGGGAGTGATGAACATTCTGCCGAGGTATGCAATCATGATAGCCGCAAAGAGGGAAAGAACTACCCAAACTATAGCAACAATAGCGGACTTCTTGACCATGCTGGGCTTTTCGATACCCATGAATCTTACAAGAATGTGCGGCATACCAAAGTATCCGAGCCCCCATGCGAGACCGGAAGCGATTTCCTGCCAGGAAGCACTGAAGAGGTTTGCTGTAAATGCACATTCGGTGATCTTTCCGCCTTCTGTGTATGAGAATACTGTTGTCATAGCTGTGGGGTCTGTTTCCTTGAAAGCAACAATAACAAGCGGAACTGCAAGAATTGCAACGAGCATAAGAATGCCCTGGAAGAAGTCTGTCCAACAAACTGCCTTATAGCCGCCGAGGAATGTATAAACAAGGATAACAACAGCAAATATGACAAGAGCAACTTCAATTTTAAGGCTCGGGAAGAGCTGTGTAAACACTGTCGCACCTGCGGAGAAGCCGGATGCAACATAGATAGTAAAGCTTACAAGGAAAATAACGGCACATACTATCTTGAGGATCGGGCTTGATGTTGCAAATCTGTTGGAAAGATACTGCGGAAGTGTAATGGCATCACCGGATGCCTTTGAGAACTTACGAAGTCTCTTTGCCACAAAAATCCAGTTAAGGGCAGTACCGATAGCAAGACCGATACCGATCCATGCCTGACCGAGACCGAAAGCAAGGATACTTCCGGGAAGTCCCATAAGAAGCCATGCACTCATATCGGAAGCCTGTGCACTCATTGCGGTTACCCACGGACCCATGGCACGACCACCGAGGAAATATTCCTTTTCTCCGCTGCTCTTGGATTTCATGAAGAAGAATATTCCTAT
>SVQR01000036.1 GCA_015065225.1 Oscillospiraceae bacterium
CCCTATGACTTCGGATTATACTCCGGTGAAGTTGAATTTAAAAACCTGAATCTCGTATGGTTCACGAGATACAGCGGACTCAATCTTCATGGCAGAACCTTCACCCTTGGCGAAGGCGTAAAATGGTATGAGCAAAAGTCAGCAACTGACAAAACGCTGGTTGACGACTATTCGGAATCAGTTCGCCTTTATGACATAAACACAAGCGGACCTGTTACAAAGAGCGGCGTTACCGTACTCAATATATCCACCGGGACAAAAGCTATAAAGGTTATAACAGGTGCAAGATGTGAAATGACAACGGCAGGTCATATCTTCAACATCGACGGCTACGTTAAAGAGCTTCACATAAGCACTGAAAGCAACAACAATACAAGCGGAAAGCTTACCGTTGACGGTGACGTAAAGATCAACATCGGTCAGAGCGGAAACATCGAGAAGCTCACCGTTGCAACGGCTCCCTCCGGCAACACAAAGGGTATGGCAGGCAAAAAACTGCTTGACAAGATAAACGGTGCTTTGTCGATCGCGATAAACAACGGCGGTACGATCACAACGAATGAGATAGCTCTTACTTCATCCGATTACACCATAGGCAAGATGTTTATCGTAAACGGTGCGGAAAACCTTACGGTAACTAACGGAAGTACAAGCGGAAGCTTTGTTGTTACGACCGACACCGATTTCAATGCTGCTGTCATTACGGCCGGGAACGGTGACAGAACTGTTAAGTATCTGAACGACAAGACGGCAGAATTTATTCTTACAGAGAGTGGAACCTACAATGTTACTCTTGAGAATATAGAGATACCGAAATACACTGTTACATTCAAAGACTATGACGGAACAACGAAGGGTACATTTACAGCAGAAGAAGACTCTGTTATAACAGAATTCCCGAAAAATCCCTTCCGCGAAGGCTATGAGTTTGTAATGTGGTCTGTTGACGGAAAGAATCCCGTTACGGATGTTACAAATTCCAATGTTATGGCAAATGCGATATACAGGCAGGAAACAAGAAAGGTAGTTTTCGTAAACGGCGAAGCAGCAACAGGTGGTGACGGTAAGACTCCGTCCACACCTTTCAGTACATTTGCCAATGCCGCAAATGCGGTAAAAAGTGGTGGTGTAATTGTTGTTATGGGTGTTACGGACATTGCAAGCATCGCAAATACAGCTCCAATACTTGTTACATCCGTTTATAACGGCGAGGATTACAGAGGAAGTCTTCAGTCCGACAGCTCTCTTTCGGGAGCATACCTGCACCACAATTCAAGCTCACCCTACGGTGTAAGCTCTTCTACCCGAGGCTTTATTGAGTTTGATAACATAAACCTCCTTATGCGTGCACAGTACGGTGCAATTAACTTTGCAGGTCATCCGTTCGGTCTCGGATCGGGAGTACATATTTACGAACCTACGACAAACAGCACAAGCTGTACGACATTCAGAGACTCCACAACATTCCAGCTCCGTTCCTACGGCATAGAAACAAACGATTCCGGTGAAGAAACGGAAATTCTGGAAAGCACAATTGACGGTAAAATAAAATACAACAGCTATTATCTCGGGGCAAGAGGCAAGAGAACGATCCCCGGCAGAATAATAACTGTCAACGGACAGCTCAATAATCTTTATGTAAGTAACGACATAAAGGGTGCAACTCAGGGACTTCTCTCTATCAAGGGCGATGTTAAGGTTACCGTAAACGGAAGTATCACAAATATCACAACCGCCACAAACTCAGGTGTATCGGGACTTGATAAATTCGAGGGCAACCTTTCCGTGATAGTAAATCCCGGTGCGACACTCGGAAGCGTAAAGGATGCGGCAAAGCCGACAAGCGGTAAGTTTGTTCGGATAAATGTATCGGAAGGCGGTACTGTCGCTCATACCGATAATTCGCTTGAGTACACGATAATACTCGATGAAGACAGCAATTACAATTATGCGACGGTATCCGACGGAACAAGCTCCTTTGATGTTCTTCTCGGTGACGGAAGCGGTACTTTCAAGCTGCAAAATGCCGGCACTTATACGGTAACATTCGGAAAGACGGAGCTTTACAGTGTTAAATACACCGATGACTTTGGCGGAAACACCGTCGATACTTATTATGTAAGAGCGGATGACACAGACGGACTTACGATCACACTTCCCGATCTTGAAAAGACATCATCCCATGATTTTGCAGGCTGGGCAACAAGTGCGGATGCTGACAATGCGGAATTTGCGGGCGGCTCGACTTATGTGATCACGGGAAATGTTAATCTTTATGCAATTTGGACAGACATTCCCACATATACCGTGACATTCTATGAGGAAGACGGAACAAAGATATCGGAATTTACAGCTTACGAAGGTGCAAAGCTGACACTTCCCGAAAGCAGTGATTACCACAAATACGGATATGATCTTATAGGCTGGTCGAAGAAGGACAGTGATGTTCCCGTGACGGTCGTTCCCGGTGAGGATGTGTCACTTTATCCGATATACAAGGCAAAGACAGGTGCGGATACTGTTGTATATCTCAACGGTACGCTCGCAGTAAACGGTGACGGCAAGGCACCGGAGACGGCATTTAATCACATTCAGAGTGCCGTTGATGCAGTGAAGGATAACGGTGGTACGGTTGTCGTTACCGGTGTTACGTCGTTCAGAAATTCAACGGTGAGTCCGCAGATATCTCCGACATATAACAATGCCGGTAATATTATCTTTACTTCCTTTGACAAGGATACAGGCATCGACTACAGAGCATCTTATGACAGCACGACAAAGAAATTCAATGGCGGTGCATACATTTACTACACCAACGGTATGAACTTCGGACAAAATGTCATGACGGGCAAGATAACCTTTGAAAACTGTATACTTGCAAAGTCAAAGGCGACTTATCTGAATCTTGACGGACATCCTGTTGAGATAGGTAAGGGCGTATCTGTATATCAAGGTACGGACACATTTGCGGAAAGCGCACTTCAGATAAGAGGTCTCGGCGAATCGGGCGCGACAAAGTCAAATCCCGAAGGTCTTGATATTACTCTTAATACTCTTGATGCAGGCAGCTACAGCTTTACCGCAGGCGGTGCGGGTGATGCAACGGTCAACGGTCTCAGGCTTACTGTCGATTCGCCGATAGCCCAAAGTATTGCTCTTGGCGGCAACAATGCTACACTTACCGTTGACGGTGACATACTTCTTGCGGTAAACGGTGCTATAAGCGGATTCTCATATTCGAATCTTGAGCATATATCCGGTAACGTTACACTTCTTACAAACAACAATGTAAACGTGGATTACACAAATACAATACCGGAAGGCTATGCGCTGAGAAAAGTTAAGTGTGAGGACGGATTTGCCGTTCTGTCACACGGTGAGGGTGCATCAAAGGCTGTTGTAAAGACAGAGCCTACCATGTATACTCATGTTGTACTATTCACAGAAGACGGATCGGTTACGGATACGGTGAAACTTGAGGACTACATAGCGACACTTGATATTCCTGTCGGTAATTACGTTATCGGCTTTACCAACGATCCTGCGTTTTCCGTAACCTTTGATACGCTTTGTGATGTTGTTCTTCCTAAGATGTGGAATGATTCCAATACGGAAGTTACAATTCCGGGCGGTGTTAAGAATCTCGGTTATCTCTTTGAAGGATGGAAGTACGGCGATGTCATTTATAAAGAGGGTGACACCTTTACAATGCCCTCCGAAAATATAATACTTACGGCTATATGGTCGGAAGCACCGATAATAACACTTACACTTGATGCAAACGGATACGGTGAAGCTCCCGAGGCTGTTTCCAATTATATTTATGAATATTCGACTCTTCCCGTTCTTTCCTCGGACAAGGCGTACTTTATCGGATGGGCGGAATCTCCCGATGCAACATACGGTGTTCTCAATTACAAGCATCTTGAATCACGGACACTTTATGCGATATGGCAGAGCGGTGATAGTGTTTATACCGTTCACGGATATTATTCCGAGCCTTACGGATGTTTTATGGCAGATGTATATATTGAAGGTGCATCTGCAGATGCGGGCAGGTTTACACAGAATTTCTCCGACAAGATGACATATCTTGGTATAGTAGAATCATACGGAATTTCCACAGAAGCACAGGCAGATGATAATTCGGTGACCGTAACATGGACTGCTGACGATGAGGAATACAGGATAAGTGACAGAAGATTACTGTTCACTTTAAGATATTCCTGCGCAAAAGAAAATATTGAAATGTTGAAGCCTGAGGAAACGGTATGGTCGGCATCGGCTTGTATGCTCGGTGAAGAGGTATGCCTTGCAAAGACTGTTACGACAAAGGATGATGTAACCGCAGAAGGCTCTGTTTCCGGTATTGTTACACTTGACAGCCGCGAATTCGGAAATACCGCACGCAAGGAGACCATGCTTTATGTAATTGACAGATACGGCGATACGATATTTACCGAAAAGCTTGAAAGCACGGGCACTTCTGAAAGATATGTCGGATTTGACGTTACACTTCCGTCAGGAAATTATACATTGCGTATCGTAAAGGCAGGATATATGGAGCGTGCTATTCCGATAACCGTTACGGAGGGTGAGCTTGAGATATCCGATACCCCCATGTTCGGCGGTGATATTCCGGATGAAAAGGGACTTGGCGACGGTTATATCGATATAGACGACTTTATAAGGGTACTCAGAGGCTTCAGTGCCGAGCTTTCCGGAAATACGGAATTTATAAGATCCGTTGACATAAATGAGGATGGTGTTATAAACGTGAGCGATCTTTCCATAATCAAAAACAGATTCGGCGGTACTGTGGCTGCATCGCTTACCGTTGTTCCGTCCGTTAACGGACTTTCGGAAACGGCACAGACAGCGGCGGATATCATAAACAGCAGATATCCTTCATGTGCTTGTGTTGGAAATGCCGATGAGAACTGTATAATACTTTCAATTGACGAAAACATTAAGCTTCGTGACTGGAAGATGACAAGACGCGGTACTGTCATGACGATTACTGCAGGAAGCGAAGATGCACTTATTCACGGCGTTGAGACTCTTGTTTCCGTTTCAAAGCCTTCCGGCAGCAGGATAAATGTTCCCGCCTGCCTTGATTACAGATTCCCATACACCTTTGATGAGATAAACATTGCCGGAAATGCTCTTTCGGAATACGCGTATGTTGTTTCTTCAACAAATGATGAAATTGCAATGAAGGTATATTCCGTTATTGATTCTTATCTTACGGAAAACTACGGATATTCGCTTGATATCAAGACGGAAAAAGGTGCTGACAGTGATAAGGAGATCCTCATAGGTGATATGTCCTCCGTAGGTACGAGCCTTGAAGATGAAGAAAGCGAAATAAGAGTTATCGGCAGTAAGATCCATGCGGCTTACAACGGTGAGTATTCTCCGGAGATTACAGCGTACAACTTTATTGAAAGATTCATATCGGAATACAATAGCGGATATATAAGCGAGACGGCGGTGCTTGATATTGCAGACGGTTACAGTTACAGGGATTCCGACAATGTAAGCAGTCAGTTCCTTCTTATGTCTGATACTCACATCGAGTCCGACTTCCTTGAGAACGGCAGAGATGTTTACACCGGCTGGAAGCCTGATTTCCAGGCACTCACCGAAACATACGGATATATAAACGAAAACTTCAAGGATCTCACCTTTGGTCTTTTATGCGGTGACCAGCTCAATACAGGATATTCATATCAGCCGGAATTTTTGAATGCGGAAAGAGACAACTATTTCAGAACTCTTGACTCTCTCAATCTTCACAAAAATTCAAAGACAGAGGAAAATCTTGCGGAGAAATTTGATTTTGCAAAGACAGAATCCTTTGTGGAAAGAAATGTAACCTATTATTATCCTGAGCTTAATTCCAGAGTAATCGCAATACAAGGCAACCACGACACGGGCGTTGAAGAATTCTACCGTGAATGTGCATTCACAGACGGAAATACAAGATTTATCTGCTTCTTTGCAAGCTATGTCGGACTTCCCGCACCTGAAGGAACATACAAGAGTACAGGTAAGATATCCGATGCGACAATTGAGTTTATTGAAAATGAGCTTATAAAGGCATCCTCCGATGACAGCATTGAACATATAATTCTTGTCTGCCATTGGGCGATCTCGCAGGAGGAAAACTTCAAATGGCCGATATATGACGCTTGTGCGGAAAACGGTTACAGTGACAACAGACAGAAGCTTCTTGGTCTTGCAGAGCAGTACGGGTGCGACTTCTACATAAACGGTCACGAGCACAATCCCCACTACCCCATAGGCAAAGCAGGATCACTTTATAACATCAACATAGGCAGTACAACTTCAAGATGGGCGGTAGTTGAGATACACAACAGAAAGATAGTATTTGATATCTACTCAACAGCTGTTGCGAATACGGAAACAGGCGAAATAACAGCTCCCGTAGCCTTTGTAAAGCGTGTAACGCATGATCTGACTCCCAGAGAGATACTTACAAGAGAGTAACCCCACAAACAGAAAAGCTCCCCGACCGAAGAATCGGTCGGGGATATCTTTATACAAAAAACTTCCGGGAAGCATTAGCTCCCCGGAATACTTCTTAATTATGAATTCTTAATTTCAATCAAAGACTGTCTGCCACGTCGTAGATAAGTCTTTCCGTCTTTTCCCAACCGAGGCAGGGGTCTGTGATGGACTTACCGTAGGTGTTTTCGTCTATCTTCTGTGCACCGTCCTCGATGTAGCTTTCTATCATCATGCCCTTGACGAGCTTTCTTACATCGGGATTTACCTTGCAGGAGTAGAGTACATCCTTTGTGATTCTTATCTGCTCCAGGTACTTCTTACCTGAATTTGCGTGGTTTGCGTCAACGATGACTGCGGGGTTCTTAAGACCGAGCTTTGCGTATGTTTCGTTAAGTCTTACAAGGTCTTCGTAGTGATAGTTGGGCATGCTTCTTCCGAATGCGTCCGTGAAGCCGCGGAGAATTGCGTGCGCCCAGGGGTTACCTTCACTTGTTACCTCCCAGCCTCTGTAGATGAATGTATGAGAGCCCTGTGCGGCTGTGATAGCGTTCATCATAACGGAGATATCGCCCTCTGTGGGGTTTTTCATACCGATGGGAAGATCGATACCGCTGGCTGTGAGCCTGTGCTGCTGATTTTCAACGGAACGTGCACCTACTGCAATATACGCAAGAAGGTCGGAGAGGTATCTGTGGTTTTCGGGGTAGAGCATTTCATCGGCACAGCTGAAACCGAGATCACGCAGTGCACACATATGGATATCACGGATAGCAATGATACCCTCAAGCATATCCGGTTCCTTTGTGGGATCGGGCTGATGAAGCATTCCCTTGTAGCCTGCACCTGTTGTTCTGGGCTTGTTTGTGTAGATTCTGGGAATGATTATCACCTTGTCCGCAACCTTGTCCTGTACGGTACGGAGTCTTGAGATGTAGTCAAGAACAGGCTCCTTGCTGTCTGCAGAGCAGGGTCCTATAACAAGCACGAACTTGTCGCTCTTTCCTTCAAATACCTCCTTGAGCTCGTCAACGCTCTTCTGTCTGTCATCGATCATCTTCTGTGTGAGGGGGAACTGTGCCTTTATATCCTGAGGGATAGGAAGCTTTCTCTTAAAAATCATGTTCATTTTACCTTTTCCTTTCGATAGTGTTATATTTACGGGAGGCCTTCGGCGAGTCGCTTATAAAGAATGCAAGCATTCTTGAAAGAAAGCGACACAAAGAACTTTATATTTGCTTCACTCGCTTCGATCCTTACGCATGGTTTACTCTTTTGGCACTTTCGGCATTGCCGATATTGCTGTGCCATTGTTGAATGGTGCTGATTTGTTACCGTATTCCGTGCAAGCCGCCCAATCCACGGGTGGCTAGCAGAGAAGGTAATTCATAATTTATAGAGTTATGAGGTTGGTTTGTTGAATCTCTTACGTCTTTCCGTTGATGTTTTCATCATGTCACGAATTCCTTCTCTGTCACCCGACGCTATCATGTCACGCATTTTGGTTATTTGCTCGATGAATGCATCTGTCTGTTCGAGAAGGGCGTCTTTGTTGAGAAGGAACAGCTCGCTCCACATGACGTCGTTGATGTTGGCAATACGGGTAAGATCTCTGAAAGAGTCGCCTGTATAGTCGCACAGCTTCGGGTCGCCGTTGGTACACATAAGTGCTACAGCTATTGCGTGGGTAAGCTGTGACAGGAATGCTATCATGGTATCGTGTTCTTCCGGGGACAGAACGCTTATCTTGCGAAAGTCAAGTATCTCACCCAGCTCACAGCAGACTTCAATTGCGTGCTCGGTATTCTTTTCCGTGGGAACAACGATATAGTTCGCACCCTTGAAGATAGCTTCGTTACTGTTGTGGACACCGCCGACTTCACGTCCTGCCATAGGATGTGCGGCAATGAATTCTGCCTTGTTTCCAAGTTTTTCCTGCACATCGTGTACTATGACGGTCTTGACGCCGGTAACGTCTGTTATGAGGGTATCCTTTCTTATAAAGTCGCGGTATTTTTCCAACCATTCAAGAAATACATGGGGATACAGTGCAAAGACGATTATATCCGCACGCTTTACCGCTTCTTCGGTGGTGACGGTGCTTCCGACGTCAATTATGTCCTTGTCGAGGGCATATTCTATGGCATCTATGTTCTTATCTATAGCTTCCACCGTATAGCCTTGCTTTTTGAGTGCTCTTGCGTATGAGCCGCCCATAAGTCCGAGACCTATTATGAGGAATCTCGTACTTTCGGGGATCTTTTCGTAGTTCATGGTATTTGCCTTTCATTATATACTTTCGCTTATCGTGACGTTTGCACCGAGGGATGACAGTTTTTCGAAGAAGTCCGGCATACTTTTTGAGCAGTCCTCGCTTCCGTTTATAATACCGCCGTATTTTGTCATGAGTACCGCTGTTGACATTACGACTCTGTGATCGGAATTTGAATCTATCGGCTCCGTCGGTATATGCAGAGGAGTGTTATCTACCGTTATCTCGTTTTCAAGGCAGGTTATTGATGCACCGAATTTAGCAAGCTCTTTCTTCATGACCTCTCCTCTGTCACTCTCCTTGAATTTAAGACGTCTTGTGCCCGTAAGCTTTCCGCCGCCATGCTCTGCAAGAAGTGTCAGGAGTATCGGTGCAAGGTCGGGACAGTTTGTGATATCGAGCACTGCGTTTCCCTGCTTTATTTTTTTATAATAATCGAGATATATCGCATCACCCTGGATAGTATCTTCCCGCAAGCCTTCAACTCTTACATCCGCTCCAAAAAGATTCAACGCCTCAAAGAATGCCGCATTTGAGCAGTCACCTTCGACAGCGGTATTTTTTGCGGTGTAGCTTTGATTTCCGTTTATTGTAAATACTCTCTCACCGTCATATTCCGCATTTATACCGAAATCGTGCATTGCTTCCAAAGTCATATCAATATAGGACTTGCTTTCGGGATATTCGGAGAGGATTATCCTGCTGTCGCCTGAAAGAAGCGGGAGAACAAACAGAAGCCCTGTTATGAACTGACTGCTTTTATTGTCTTTTATAAGGTAATCACCGGGTGTAAGCCTTCCCATGACGGAAAGTCCGTTTTCGCTCTTATCAAAGAGGAATCCCTGTTCCTTTGCGATATCCTCATAAACACTCAGCGGTCTTGCGAAAAGTCTTTCCTTTCCGCAGAATTCTGTCTTATTGCCGGATATCAGTGCTATCGGGATCATAAACCTTAATGTGCTTCCGCTTTCACGAACACCGAGAGGTACTGATGCTTTGCCCTCGCATGGATCAAATCCGTCAATAATAACGTGATTATCTCCCCTCTCGACCCTTGCACCAAGTGCTTCAACGCAATCGAGAGTCGCTTTTATATCCTCGGAATAGGCTATATTATCTATCCTTGATCTTCCTTTGGCAAGTGCGGCACAGATGATGTAGCGGTGCGCCATACTCTTTGAGGGCGGTGCATTTATCGTACCCTTTATTTCGGAAGGAGAAATTTTTGCTATCATACAAATAACTCCTTATTTACCGTACTTTTCCAAAAGGTAGTCTATAGCTTCAAGATATCCGTCAAAGCCGTGACCGCAGACAGTCAATTCGCAATACTGTCTGACGTAGCTTATCTGCCTGAAGTCTTCTCTTTTTGATACATCCGAGATATGAACCTCAACCGTAGGTATTCCTACAGCCTTGAGTGCATCAAGTATTGCCACGCTTGTATGTGTATATGCCGCAGGGTTCATAACAATACCGTCATACTCTCCGTAGGCTTCCTGTATCTCATCGACTATATCTCCCTCGTGGTTTGACTGAAAGAGGTCGACTGCTATACTCTTTTTTTGGCAGTGGTCAAGAATCATTGCACATAGGTCTTTGTATGTGCTTTTGCCGTAAATATCCGGCTCACGGATACCGAGCATATTTATGTTCGGGCCGTTGATTACTAATATTTTCATATTATTTCTCACTTTAATATTTTATTGAATTCGCCAAGTATCTTTTCCGCATTTTCCTCGGCATTTCTTGTAATTGCTACTTTTATATCGCACCTTTCGCAGTAGATGGGATATCGTGTATCGTACAGCTGTTTGAGCTTTTCGGGAGTATTGGAGAGAGGTCTGTCGTTTGTGGCGATAAGCTCATTTATGTCTGCATCAATGAAAATGAGTCTGCCATTTTGCGACAGCTCGTCTGCATTCTGTTCACGAAGTACCGCACCGCCGCCCGTTGCGATTACAAGACAGGTCTCCTTTGAGATATCGGCTATTACCTCCGATTCTATGTCACGGAAATACTGTTCTCCGTGTTCCGCGAAAATCCGTGAAATCTCGCATCCGCACTTTTCTCGAATAAGGTCGTCGGTATCAACAAATTTTCTGCCGAGCATTTGTGCAATAAGCTTGCCTATTGTGGTTTTTCCGCTTCCCGGCATACCGACAAGAACTAAATTTTCCTTGCCTGAAAGTATCTTTTTATAAACTTCATCACATTTTTCATCGGGTATTGCATTTCCCGTAAACCACTCGCACGCCTTTACCGCCTGTGCGACAAGCATATAAAGGCCGCCCTCTGCGGCAACACCCGCTTTTTTTGCCTGCCTTATAAATCTTGTGCGAAGTGGATTGTATACCGCATCTATCGCGCCTGTGAGCTTCGGAAATTTTGATATATCTATCGGACAGCCCTCGTTCTTCGGAAACATTCCCACGGGGGTTGTGTTTATTATTATCTCGGCATCACTTTGAAGAAGATATGCATCCTCATATGTTATGCTGTTTTCGGATGCTGTTCTTGATACTCTTATTATCTCTCTCGCTCCGAGAGCCGTACACACCGCATTTGCTGTTTTTGATGTGCCGCCCGAACCGAGGATCAGCACCTTTTTCCCCACTATCTCAACACCTGTTTTCTTTATAAGCTTTGTCATACCGTAGAAATCGGTATTATAGCCGTAGAGCTTGCCGTCCTTATTGACAATGGTGTTCACCGCACCTATTCTTTTTGCGGCTTCGTCTATCGTTTCAAGATGAGGTATCACTATTTCTTTATAGGGGATGGTGACATTTATAGCCTTGAAGTCGTGTCCCGTCATGAAGAAGTCAAGGTCATCCGAGGGTATCTCTTTAAGTATATAATCATAATCACAAAGAAGATTGTGTATCTCCTTGGAGAAGCTGTGCCTGAGGTGTTCTCCTATACATCCGTATTCCATGCTTATATCCTCTTATTCTTCCGGTGTAAAGTAGTCTGTTCCGTATCTGCCTATAAGCATATCCGCACAGGTAAATGCCGCAAGAGAGTCAACGACTATCCTTGCCCTGTGAACGATACACGGATCGTGTCTGCCCTCTATCTCGATATCGGCATTCTCTTTTTTAAAGATGTCTATCGTTTCCTGCTTTTTGTATATTGACGGTGTAGGCTTTACAGCAAGTCTGAATATTATCGGCATTCCGTTTGTGATACCGCCGTTTATACCACCATTGTTGTTTGTCGTTGTGATGATTTTATCATTTTCTGCCCTGAATGGATCATTTGCTTCACTTCCGCAAATATCCGCCATTCCGAAGCCTTTTCCGAATTCTATTCCCTTTACTCCGCCAACCGCAAACATTGCCTGCGATATTTTCGACTCCACGCTTTCAAACCACGGTTCACCGAGTCCTGCGGGAAGTCCTGTGATAACGGTCTCGAGTATACCGCCGACGCTGTCGCACTCTTCCCTTGCTTTAAGGATACGGGCATTCATCCTTTCGGCAGCTTCCTTTGAAAGTACGGGGAAGGTCTTATCCGACAGATATTTTATATCATCTGAGTAATTCCCGAAATCTCTGTCGCATATATCCGCAAGTCTAAGTATGTGAGAGCCTATCTCTATCCCCTTTGCTTTCAGGGCGGAAATTATTATAGCACCTGCCGCAACTATCGCCGCTGTTATCCTTCCGCTGAAATGTCCGCCTCCGCGATAGTCCTCATATCCGTGATATTTGCAATATGCTGCGTAATCTGCGTGCCCCGGTCTTGCAAGCGAACGTGTCTTGGAATAATCCTTGCTGTGCTGTGAGGAATTCTGTATAATTATACATATCGGAGTACCTGTCGTTCTTCCTTCAAATACACCGGAAACTATGCTGTATTCGTCCTGCTCCTTACGCTGAGTGGAGATAAGTCCTGCGGGACGACGAAGTGTAAGCATTCTGTCTATCTCGTTGCGGTCCACCTTTATTCCGGGGGATATACCGTCTATTACAGCACCGATGGCTTCTCCGTGGCTTTCGCCGAAAAGTGTCAGCGTCAGATTTGAGCCTAAGATATTTTTCATACTGTCATGTCCTCTTTTTCAAAATAATCGGATATTTCTTTTCTGTATTCCGCAAGGTCGACTTTTCTTATCTCATATCTGCCTATTTCCGGGGCATATACCGCAGAAAGTGTCGTACCCGCCAGCTTTTTGTCGTGTGCTATTGCCGAAAGTATTCTGCTCTTGTCTCCGAATGGCTTTGTGGGAAGTCCGATCTTCAGAAGCTGTGTCTTTATACGTTCTCTTACAGTTCCCTCGCACATCGGAAGCATACCTATCGCAACACATTCACCGTGAAAGTATCCCGAAAAGTCACCGCAGGATTCAAGTGCATGGGCAACCGTATGACCGAAATTGAGTATCTTGCGAAGTCCCGTTTCCTTTTCATCCTGCTCCACAACATCTTTTTTAATTTTAAGTGATCCTATTATTATCCGATCTATCGTTTCTCCGAATATCTCTTCCCTTGTACTTCTTTCAAAAAGCTCGAACAGCTCCTTATCGTAAGTTGCTGCCATCTTCAGAGCTTCGGAGAGACCGTCGGCGATCCTTCTTTCGGGGAGTGTGGCAAGCACGTTATTGTCTATCACAACGCCCTTCGGCTGATGGAATGCACCTACGATATTCTTGTAACCGCCGAAATCTATGGCAGTCTTTCCGCCTATGGATGAGTCCACCTGAGACAGCACCGTTGTGGGAATATTATAGAAGTCGATACCTCTCATATATGATGCCGCACAGAATCCGGCAAGATCACCGCACACACCGCCGCCGACGGCAACCACACAGTCCGTTCTTGTAAATTCCTTTTCGCACATCACGGAAAGTATCTCTTTATATGACTCAAAGGATTTGCTTGATTCACCTTCGGGAATTGTGACGATATATGGTTCCTTGCACTGCTTTGCCACTTTTTCCGGATACTCCCTCGGCACTCCGCTGTCGGTAACTATAAGTACTTTCCTTGAGAGCTTCATATACTCGGACACTTTATCAAGAGCTCCGCGTTCAACGGTTATATCGTAGCTGTTTTCGCCGAGCTCCATGTGTAATACTGTCTTTTCCACTTTTATCCTCCATGCCGATTCATTTCACACTTAACATTCCGAATTATCGGAGCTTTACTTCTGTTTCAAAGCTTCCCACTATCTTCACGCTGTTGCATACATCTGCGAGCTTCTTAATCATCAATGAACCGATATCACCGTTGATGTTGCCGTTTCCTTCGGCAAAGAAGTAATAATCCCAGACGATGTCCTTTGTGGGTCTGCTTTTTAGTGCGGAAAGGTTGAATCCGTAATCACCAATGATGGAAAGCGCCTTACCGAGGCATCCGGATTCGTTCTTTACCGTAAAGTACAGGATAAATTTCTTGTCGCTCTCTTTGGGAGTCTCCTTTGCTCTTGAAAGGACTACAAATCGCGTTACGTTTGTATTGCTTGTATTGATATGAGGTACTGCTGTTGTAAGCCCGTAGAGTGCGCCCGCATCTTCACTTGCAATGGCTGCGATATCCGTTCTGTCCGATTCCGCCACCATTTTTGCTGCCAATGCCGTATTGGACATTTCAGTTGCCTTAAAGCCGTGATCCTCTATAAATTTTGCACACTGTCCGAGTGCCTGCGGATGGCTTACGACCTCTTTTATATTCTCTATCTTCGTTCCGGGCTTTACAAGAAGATTCTGTACCACTTCAAGCTCATATACGCCCTTTGCGTAGAGCGAGCCGAAGAACATAAGGTCAAGCACGGGAGCGACGTCGCCCTCATAGCTGTTTTCAATGGGAAGGACAGCAACATCGCACTCTCCGTTCTCCACGGCTCTGTAGGCATCACCGAAACTTGCGTACGATACTGTCGTGCTTTTGTCGAATATCTTCTTTGCCGCTGTTTCAGCAAACGCACCGCGTACTCCGCAGAATGCGACCTTCATTCCGCCCAGAAGCTGTCTCTGATATTCTTTTGACAAGTTCATGTTATATTTCAGAAATTCAACATAGAAGGAACGAAGTCTATCATCCTCGACTCTTGCGGAATTCCTTTCTATTACCTGTGCTTCCCGTGACGCATCAAATATCGGCATTCCGTTTTCCTTCTTATATATTGCGACATCCTTTGCCGCTTCCATTCTTTCTGTGAACAGCTTTGCCATTTCGGCGTCTATTCTGTTGATGCGTTCTCTTGCGTTTTCAAGAAGATTCATGATGTTTGTCCTTTCGGTATAAAAATATGACGGCTCCGCTTTATCTTGCAGAACCGCCTGATATTGTAAACTAAGATCATTCCGTATTATGCGGAAAAACTCATATCAGATTTAAGATAAGCGGAACTGCCTTTTGAATATATTGCATAATAATAAAAGTAATAAAAGCAAAAAACGAAAAATCGAAAGAAACCAAAAAAGGACACTCCGAAAGAAGCGTCCTTGAAACCGAATTTCATTGCAGTATTATTCTCGGGCATAACGGAAGCATCACGGCATACTGATACCGCAGAACATTCTTCGAGCATATTAAGCTTTAAAGAATTCATGCAAAGCATAGCTGTGACCTCCGAAAATTTATAATTATGCATTGATTATTTATTATTATACTACAGCAAAAGCCAACATTCAAGTGGTAAATATACCAATTTCGCCGAATGTAAATAAGATTTTTTTGTGCATTATTTATTCTTTTTATTGTTCTTGCTTTTGAGCTTTTCTATCTCTTTTGAGTGATTTATAAGGCGCTGTGTGAAGCTTTCCTTTTTCTCTTTTGCGACCAAAAGCTTTTCGTCATCGTCTGCATAATCCTCCGTACTTGTGGGGAGATCCTTGGCGGCAAGCTTTCTTTCGGCGATGATCTTTACTTCATAGTATATTACCGAACAAAGCGGTACTGCGAGCACCATGCCGACTATGCCGTACAATCCGCCCATGATAATAAGGGATGTCAGTACCCAGAATGCGGAAAGTCCCGTCTTGTCTCCGAGGATCTTGGGACCTATGAAGTTTCCGTCAAGCTGCTGGAGGACAAACACGAAAAGAAGGAACCATATGACCTTTTCCGGTGCGGTAATAAGGATAAGGAACGCGGAAGGTATCGCACCGATGATGGGTCCTGCGATCGGAATGATATTGGTGATGCCGACTATGAAGCTTACAAGAGCCGCAAAGGGGAAGCCGAATATCAGACATCCGATATAGCAGATGATGCCTATTATGGTGGAGTCTATTATCTTGCCGACTATAAATCCACCGAAACGGTAATTGCATTCGTGCATAACACTTGAGACTCTGCGGTAACCGTTGGAGGACAGAAAGGCGGTCATGAACTTTTTTGACTGCGCCTTGAAAGTCTCCTTGCCTATCAGCATATACACGGATATAAATATACCAAAAAGGATGTTTTTTACTTCGTTGGCGAACCTTTCCACAAAGGCAAGTGCTTTTGGCGAAAAATCACCGAGGAATACCATGAGATTATCCGCAAAGCCTGAGAGCATACCGTCAAAATAACCGGAATACAATATATTGTGCAGAATTTCATGCTTCGCAATGAATCCCCTGAACCACTGATAGCCTGTTTCGATATATTTATCGTAGTTTCCGAGAAGATCCTTGAGGCTCTCGTAAAGCTGCGGAAAGATTACGATGGAAAAAAGATAAAGCACAAGACAGAATACGATATAAGAAAGGATTATCGCTATGGCTTTTACCGTCCTTATGCGTCCTGCTGTGGTCTTTTTGCCAAATATACGGTCAAAGAGCTTTGAGAGGATATCCTTGAAGAATTTCACCACATGGTCGAGAATATAGGCAATTGCGAAGGCGTAGAAGAACGGTGAGAGTATGCCGATATATCTTGTGAAATCTATCCTTGTTATAAAGCCGAATATTATCACGGCGCTAAGGATCAGCGCAACAGATGCATACAAAATGATCGTTCTGTATTCTTTCTTCTTGCTCGGCTCCATTTTACCGCCTCCTTTTTATTCTATACCATACATATTATATTACTTTATACGTCAATTTTCAATAATATACTGTTACTTATTTTTAAAATGGTATAAAAATTGCATTAATTTTACACTGTCGCGGCATTTGCATATCCAAAAGTCAATATTGTTAAAACAACAGTCAAAATAGTGCTTGCACAAATACGGGCTTAAGCTTATAATCCTTTTATGGAATACTGCATCAATTATTATATACCGGATATGATATTTATATCAAAATGCATGAAAATAATGCAGAAAATGAAATATTTGCAAAAAAACGCTTGCAATTTTCCGGCGAATGTAATATAATGAGTTGATAGGGAAATCCCTATTGCTTATATTACGCATATTCTCCGAAAGACCGAGAATATAATGGTCTTTCAAAGCAGAATGGAAGAGCAGGTCGGAATGAATTCCCGACCATTAAAGTATGCAACTTGTCTGTCTTGCGACAGCCGTTTTGCATTGCAAAAACACACAAACTTCCAACATAACGAAAGGAATGATCAAAACTATGAAACACAATCTTTGCGTGATCGGTTACGGCGGAATGGGCGGAGGCTTCCATGTGAAGAACGCTCTTACAAGTGACGTTGTAAATCTTGCGGGCATATATGATATAGACCCTGCAAAAAGAGAAAAGGCTAGAGCTAACGGCATAAAGGCTTATGAGACTCTTGACGAGGTGCTTGCCGACAAGGACGTTGATCTTGTGACCGTTGCGATCCCCAACGACGTACATAAGGATACTGTAGTAAAGTGTCTTCTTGCGGGAAAGAACGTTATCTGCGAAAAGCCGGTAGCGATGAATTCCGGTGAGCTTCAGGAGATGATAGATGCATCAAAGCAGTCCGGCAAGCTCTTCACGGTACATCAGAACAGAAGATGGGACGTAGACTTCCTTGCCATGAAGAAGATCCACGACAGCGGTGAGCTTGGCGGTATATTCAATATCGAATCCAGAATCCACGGTTCGAGAGGTATCCCCTCAGACTGGAGAGGCGAAAAAGCACACGGCGGTGGCATGGTACTTGACTGGGGCGTTCATCTTATCGACCAGATACTTCAGATATATACAGAGAAGATAGAGAAGATATACTGTCGTTTTGACCATATCACAAACAAGGAGGTCGACGACGGCTTCCAGCTCTATATCTACTTTGAAGGCGACAAGAGAGCTTACGTTGAGGTAGGCACTTACAACTTCATCGCGCTTCCCAGGTTCTATATGCAGGGCGAAAAGGGTACTGCTCTTATCCGTGACTGGAGAGAGAACACTCAGGTTGTAAAGTGCAAGGCTTGGCATGAATCGGATGTTGTTCCGGTTGAAACAGCTGCAGGTCTTACAAAGACTATGGCTCCCAGAGACGAGATAACAACAGACACATATGAAGTTGAACGTCCCACATCGGATGTACACAACTTCTACAGAAATGTATGTGCTGCCATTGACGGTAAGGAAACTCAGCTTATAACACACGATCAGGTAATGAGAGTATTCAAGGTCATGGAAGCGGCATTCGAATCTGCGGAAAGCGGAAATCCTGTATATTTCGCCGATAAACTCTGATAAAAGCTTTAGCAGGATGCACAAAAACTCACATTCACACGGCAGGATATAAAAAACGTCCATAGCGGCGGCGAAAAAACGGTGTATATATTATATATATAATAAATAGGAAGGAATTTCCACGTAAAACACTGCCGCAAATGCCGTTATATCCCCGACAGACAGATGATCCGAACGGATACCGGATGTATTCCGGGAATGTAAATTAACAAAGCTTCACTTAAAATCCACAATAACGACAAATTGATTCGGAATTTTTTGTTTAAAAGGTCAAAAAAACGAAAAAAAATAATATTTTCCCAAAAAAGTATTGACAAATTGGGGAGAGTTGAGTATAATAAGTGCATACTATGGCTCCGTTGGGGAGTCATGTCTATTTGAATACATTCTGTTCGACAGTGTGGGTAAGTTTCAATTTGGGTGAGAAATTTATTCATGTTATCGAGCCGATGTAGAATAAAAACAAACAAAAAAAGAAAGGGAGGAGTCATCTAATGAAGAGACTTTTCAAAAAGTTTGTTACTCTCGTTCTTGCAGCTGCAACACTTACAAGCTCTGCAGCAGTATTCGCTCAGGACGAAATGACAAACATGAAGTTCGCTGGTTATGATACAAGCGACATGCTTAATCCTAACTACATTTACAATGAGATGATTAACGGTAAGTACACCGGTAAGCAGATTCTTGTAAAGGTTCAGGATAAGGA
The DNA here is from genome assembly GCA_015065225.1 of Oscillospiraceae bacterium. Lineage (GTDB taxonomy): Bacteria > Bacillota > Clostridia > Oscillospirales > CAG-382 > SIG622. Next base: position 19,087 of record SVQR01000036.1, read on the forward strand.
AATCAAGTGGGTAACAAACGAAAATTGCTACGAAGCAGTTTACCCCTATGCAGGCTATAGCGTAATGTATCTCCAGAATCCCGAATCCAAGGCTTGGGACAATACATGGGTTACAGCTTACAACAACACAAATCCTCAGTGGCAGACACAGCGCGAAGATTGGATTTTCGAATTCAACAAGCCCTACACAATCGTTGAGAGACAGCAGACCAAGACTCCTTGGGGCTGGCAGTGGGACTTCGGCAATGCTAAGTTTGGTATTTCCGACGTTCTCCTCTACAACAGAACAAAGAGAAACGCAGTTGACGTAAAGAACACTTGGTCCGACTATTTCTTCGCTCGTAACAACATGGACGGAACAATGCTCGATCCCTACAAGACACTTGCTGACATTCACTGCGACAAGTGCAAGGATTACACATACTACTGTGACGATTGCAACAAGCTTCTTCCTATTGAATATTGGTCAAAGGCAGATGCAGAAAAGTATGCTATGCTTCTCCACTTCGGAGTACTCCCCACAGCTACTTATGGCAACGGAATTGATGGCAGAGAAGCTACATTCGATCCTAAGGCATTCCTTGAAGACGTTCAGTTTGCAAGAGCTTGCCAGAAGCACGTAAAGGATTGTAAGTCTAATGCTTGCCTTGAACCTACACATATTAAGGATCTCAAGGTTGTAGACATTCTTAGAGCTAAGTACGATATCGTTGGTTGGGATGAGATTTGGACATATGTTATCACTCCCGCTAACGTAGCAGCTCGCGGAACAGTTGCTCAGAACACTGTAGCATATCCTCGTTCTGTATACGGTAATCTCCTTGCTAACGAAGGTACAAACAGATACTATCTCAGCGATGATATCCTCGAAGAAATTATCCCTGTAGTTGTTGCAAGAACAAT
>SVQR01000037.1 GCA_015065225.1 Oscillospiraceae bacterium
TAGCTATAGCTATGCCCATTTGTATGCAGCGGTTTCTTTTTTTGCCGCGGCATTATCGCCGGGGCATTTTTGTTTTTTTACGATATGTAATGAATTTCGAAAAAGGAAGGAGTAGAAACAGATGATAATAAGTAGATATCAACGTAAATGATAAGAAATTAAGGCAAGAGGTTAAAATAATTGCGATATCTTTTGCTTGAAATATAGGATGTACCGATACGTCCCTCAATGCAAATTACACATTAATGATTTATATCATACTTATTTTAAATAAACATAACAGGAGTAAACCTTAACAAAACAGAAAGGATATTTTTTATGGAAATAACAACAAGACTTACATCTATGATAACAAATGAAACGATCCCCGCCGACATTCGCCTTTACACTGTCAAAGAGGTTGCGGCAATTCTTAAAACAAATACAAAGTTTGTATACAAGCTCATAAACTGCAATGCACTTCCGGCAATAAAAATAGGAGCGACCAAGATCCGTCACGACAGTCTTGCAAAGTTCCTGAAGGATGCGGAAGGGCTTGATTACACCGACCCCGAATCTATTCGTAAGCTTGTATGCGCAGCATAAGAAAGGAGGAGATACAATGTACAAAATAACTATCAAGAAGTACACATCAAAAAAGAAAAACGCAAAAAAGTCGGACGACACATGGTATTACAGATTTCAGGCTCGCACACTCAATGAATTTGGCGAAAGACGGTATATCAGACAGTCGGGTTTTGCAACCAAAGCGGAAGCCGAACAGGCGGCAGAGATCGCGTACCGTGCGGAACATGGCTTTGGTTCTTCGAAAATCCGCCGGGATGACAGGATCTCAAACATAGTTCTGAAAAACTATGTTGAAAACTATTGGCTTCCGAACAGCGCAAAAATGTGGCAGCCGGGAACGGTGAATAACTACAAAAAACTCCTTAACGGGTACATACTGCCGCACTTCGGCCTATTGCCGCTGTGTGAAATAACGCTCGATCCTCTTCAGACATTTTTTGATGATCTTTATCTTGATACGGAAATGTCGATAAACACGATAAACAATCTTCGTGCACTGATGTCGCAGATCCTGAAATATGCGCAGAATAACAGACATATTGATTTCAATCCAATGGACGCACTCAAAAAACCGAATCTCAGAGTACTTACGAATGTCAATAAAAGAAAGAATCTGAGGGAGGTAATTTCCGATGAAGTAATCGGAAAGATCCTTGACCGCTTCCCGTACGGCACAACAGCACATATCCCTTTTATGCTTTGCCTTTATGCGGGACTTCGTGAGGGGGAAGCATTGGGATTATGTTGGAGCGACATTTGCTTTGAGAAAAACTGTATATTTGTAAACAGACAGCTTCAGAGGACTGTTAATTCTTCGACAACAAGGAAAGGATCATTTACAGGAGCTGATAAAGCCTCGCAAAGCACATGGTGTGTTTCAAATCCCAAATACAATTCCAAAAGGGTAATATATCTCACATCGGAATTAAAGTCACTTCTTATGCGAGAAAAAGAAAGGCAGGACTTCAACAGGCGTATTCTCGGTACGCACTACAAGCATTATTTCTGCAAAAGGAACAACGAGCCAAAAGTATGGACCGACATAGAGAAATTTACCCTTTATGCAAAGGACGAGTTTGAAAACGGCGAGATAAATGAGGACGGTGAAGGCTTTGAGCTTGATTTTGTAAATCGTGCCGAGGATGGAAAAATGACGACGGACTGTGCGTTAAAGCATCTGTGCAGAGTCATTCACGGCAAGGAAAAGGAGATAGCAATCTCCGAGACCTTTAACATCCATTCACTTCGTCACACTTATGCATCCAAGCTCAGAGCCCGGGGAATACCCGAGCATATTGTTGTAAGCTTTCTCGGACATTCTTCGAAGAGTGAAACAAATACGTATCTTCATGTTTCGGAATCCGAAATTGTTAAGGCATTTGAAGGTAGATAGAGTAAGACACCGCAGGCTTTGTTGCTTGCGGTGTTTTTTGAGATTTCGTCGCATTTGCCTTTTAAATTGCCGATTTTACCTGCAATGATTATCCCCGTGCGACAAAATGCGACAAAAAATCGCAAAAATCACAAGTACACGCAAAAATATCCGCCTCCCGATAAGAGAAGCGGATCCGAACTTTTTAATTAAGTTTTAACATATACTTGGGGTTGCCGAATTACTTCGCGGATTCCTCAACTGCAACCGCAACAGCAACAGTAGCACCAACCATGGGGTTGTTACCCATACCGATAAGTCCCATCATCTCAACGTGAGCAGGAACGGAAGAAGAACCTGCAAACTGAGCGTCAGAGTGCATTCTTCCCATTGTATCTGTCATACCGTAGGAAGCAGGGCCTGCCGCCATGTTGTCGGGGTGAAGTGTTCTGCCTGTACCGCCGCCGGATGCAACGGAGAAGTACTTAACATCGTTCTCTGTACACCACTTCTTGTAGGTACCTGCAACGGGATGCTGGAATCTTGTGGGGTTTGTGGAGTTACCTGTGATGGATACACCAACATTTTCCATTCTCATGATAGCAACACCTTCGGGTACGTTGTCAGCACCGTAGCACTTAACTTCGCCTCTGGGGCCCTTGGAGTATCTTGTTTCGGAGATAACCTTGATCTCTTCTGTGTTTGCATCAAATTCTGTCTTAACGTATGTGAAGCCGTTGATTCTGGAAATGATGAAAGCAGCGTCCTTGCCGAGACCGTTGAGGATAACTCTGAGAGGCTTAACTCTTACCTTGTTAGCGTTGAGAGCGATCTTGATAGCACCTTCAGCCGCTGCGAAGGACTCGTGACCTGCGAGGAAGCAGAAGCACTCTGTCTCTTCGGAGAGAAGCATGGATGCGAGGTTACCGTGACCGAGACCAACCTTTCTGTTTTCAGCAACAGAACCGTTGATACAGAAAGCCTGAAGACCGATACCGATAGCAGCTGCAGCATCGGCAGCCTTTGTGCAGCCCTTCTTGATTGCGATAGCTGCGCCTACTGTGTATGCCCAAACTGCATTTTCGAAGCAGATAGGCTGAGTTTCTCTTACGATCTTGTCGCAGTCGATACCCTTTGCGAGTGTGATTTCCTTACATTCTTCAACGGACTTGATTCCGTATTCGGCGAGAACTGCGTTGATCTTGTCAATACGTCTGCCGTAGTTTTCAAATAATGGCATTCTTCAGTTCCTCCTTCGATTAGTCTTTTCTGGGGTCGATGTACTTTGCAGCTTCGTCGAATCTGCCGTAAGTACCCTTAGCCTTGTCGTAAGCAACGTTGGGTTCGTCACCCTTCTTGATGAAGTCTGTCATCTTTCCGAGGGATACGAATTCGTAACCGATGACCTGATCGTCTTCGTCAAGAGCCATTCTTGTAACATAGCCTTCAGCCATTTCGAGGTATCTTACGCCCTTAGCCTTTGTACCGTACATTGTACCAACCTGGGAACGTGCACCCTTACCGAGGTCTTCAAGACCTGCACCGACTGTAAGACCGTCTTCAGAGAAAGCGGACTGTGAACGACCGTAAACGATCTGGAGGAAGAGCTCTCTCATTGCTGTGTTGATAGCATCACAAACAAGGTCTGTGTTGAGAGCTTCGAGAATTGTCTTGCCCTGAAGGATTTCAGCCGCCATAGCAGCGGAGTGAGTCATACCGGAGCAACCGATAGTCTCAACGAGAGCTTCTTCGATGATACCTTCCTTGATGTTGAGGGAAAGCTTACATGCACCCTGCTGAGGAGCACACCAGCCGATACCGTGTGTAAAACCTGAAATGTCCTTGATTTCCTTAGCCTGTACCCATTTGCCTTCTTCCGGAATGGGAGCGGGACCGTGGTTGGGGCCCTTGGCTACGCAGCACATTGATTCTACTTCGTGTGAGTAATTAATCATTGTCTTATATCTCCTTTAAAAATTTTTTCAAAATTTAAGTGAATAGTTAATAGTGAACAGTTATTGTTGATTTTTAATTGTTTTATGCAAAGACTGGACTTTATCTTGATAAATAAAGCTTTGTTTAGTCCTATAGGAATAGTTCCAAATTTGCACTCCGTAATTTAAATAAAAATGCAAATTGCGAAGCAATTATCCTGAACTATTCACTATTCATGTTTCACTATTCATTCTCCCTTAAGGCTTACGCAATAATTTCGCCCATCATTCCGGGTACGCAGCCTGCAGCGTTGGATTCGTCTGTGTCAACATGCATAGCGGGAGCGAACTTGTCGGAAACTCTTACAACAACGTCACCGAAGATGTTGTTTCTTCCGTCGGATTCAACCTTCACCTGAACGATCTGCTTATCTGCGAGACCGAACTTCTCGGCGGTAGCTGTGTCGAGGTGGATGTGTCTCTTTGCGGCGATAACGCCTTCTTCTATTGTAACTTCTCCGCAGGGACCAACAAGTGTACAAGCACCGCTGCCCTTAACATCGCCGGACTCACGAACGGGAGCGGAAACGCCGATGCTTCTTGCATCTGTGAGAGAGATCTCAACCTGTGTTGCGGGTCTTTCCGGACCGAGAACGGAAACTCCTGCGAGCTCCTTCTTTGCGCCCTTGACTGTTACTCTTTCTTCGCAAGCGAACTGACCGGGCTGGGAAAGATCCTTCTTCTTTGTAAGCTCATGTCCCTTACCGAAGAGAATGTCAACGTGTTCGCGTGTGAGGTGTACGTGACGTGCACTTGTTTCAACAAGAACTGTGTTTGCCATTTTTCTGTTCTCCTTTATATTATGTATTTTTTAACTTGGAATAATTCATCGGATGTGATCTTATGCAAAATACATCCTGTTCCACCTTGTAGTATAACACATATATTGGTAAATGTAAAGATATAAATGTTAATTTTTTGACTATTGGGCATATTTTGTAAAAAAGACGCATACCGGAAGGTACACGTCTTTGATATATCCTTTTTCGTCGGATGCATTCTTTATCGGAATTGTAAAAAACTTTTTCTCTATGTGTTTACTTATAGAAATTCCTCGTCAGCACCTCATCCTGCCACCCTTCCGAGAGGGAAGTAAACCTCGCCGAAAATCCCGTAACACGGACTATGAGATCCGGATAAAGCTCCGGGTGCTTTTGTGCGTCAAGAAGCTGCTCCTTTGACGTGACATTAAGCTGAAGCGACTCCATCGCCGAATCCGCCGCTGCACGAAGAAATGCCTCGCAGGTGGCAAGATCGGTTTTACCTGCGGGAAGTATTATGTTGAAAACGGAGTTTGCCGCAAGTGTGCTCCTGTCAAGAGCCCGAAGACTCGTTATCACATCCGTGACGGAGGGTATCTTTTTCAGCCTTGAAGGAGTTAACCCTTGTGCGAAGTATTCACCGCTGTATCTTCCGTCGGGAGTTGCCAGAGTCTTTTCTCCCCACCAGCGTATCTCGGTGTATGTCAGGTGTCCCATGTGGATCTTTCCTCCGCAGGTGCCTTCGACTTTGCCGCATATTTCGTAAAGATCGTTGTTGAATCGGCTCGCGAGTGTGCATGAATCCTCGTTGCCGTCACCCCATCCGTGGCATTTTATCGCAAGACTGCGCAATTCCTCAAAGCCTTCCCAGTTATTGCGTACCGCTGTGAGCATTTCGGAAAGAGTACATACCTTCTTATCAAAGCAAAGCGTTTTGATCGCCATGAGCGAGTCCACGATATTTGGAAGACCGAACATCAGAAGAAAGTCGTCGTAATACTTTGCACCGCCATCGGTGAAGTTTGCCATATTCTCAATGCAGTTTTTAAGTGTCGAGGAGAATATCGGATGGCTGACAACGTCATTTCGTATGCCGATGCCGCGACGGATGATGTCATTCCTCGAACGGAGCATCGCCTCGGTATTGTACAGTATCTTGCCGTATAGTTCTTCAAATGTCTCATCACCTTCAAAGACTTTGAAATCTATACCGACCTTTTCTATCTTGTCGTACAGCTTATGAAGTGCAAACTCAAAGGGTTTCAGAAGATTGAAGTACGCACCGTGATCGAACTTTTCCTGATAGCAGGCAATTCCCCAACAGCCGGAGATAAGGTAGTCTCTTGCTTCCTCTATGGGACGTCCCGCACGGACAAGTGACGGTATCACCGCATCGTCGTTGCTGTAAAGGATGGTGCTTGTGCCTTTTATCACCGACCTGTTTATCTCGTCAAGATACTCTTTGGGTGAATCCTTTGAGAAACGCACCTTTATCTTCGGGAAGATGATCTTTTCCTCTCTGTTTGCCGTAAGGAACATAAGTGTAAGCTCGTTGCAAAACGGTTTCCCGTCAAAATCACAGCCTCCGAGAGTATATGTATTCTCAAGCTCATGATCCGCATATCCCACCATTTTCATGTCATGGTCATAATGCATATCAAAGGTAATAAGAAATTGTGCAATAAGCTCATATGCATCGTCTTTGGTGAGGATTCCGCTTTCAATATCATGCTTATAAAAAGGATAGAGGTCCATATCAATTCTGCCAAATGTATTAGGTCCCACACCCTCAAGCGAGCCGAGAGCCTTACGCATGAACGCAAGTGTGTTGAGGGCCTCATAAAGCGTTGTAGGTGCCTCCCAGGGAACTCTCTTTGCGGTATTGCAAATACGTTCGAGATTTCTGACAACTTCGGCATCTGTCTCGGATTTCAGCATATCTGCCGCTTTCTCGGAAAATCTTTCGGCAATACGCTTTATTGCAAGCATACCGGACATTATACCGCGGAGAAATTCTCTCTGCTTGTCGTTTTCCGCCGTGTCAAGCTGTGCTTTAGCCTTTTCGTAAACAGACTTGAGACCGCCCGCAAGGATAGGTCTGTTATTGAAATTGAAATGTTGCTGTGAATCCCAATATTCATTGCTGAACAGATAAAGAAGCTCACTTCTCTGTGCGCTGAGTTTTTCGTGAAGCTCGGGATCACGCTCTTTGTAAAGATATCCGTTTTGCATATTCGCCCAGGCATTTGCCTGCGCAAAATGGTGCCCCTTCTTGACCGCCCATCCGCATCCGTCACAACAGGATGTGATTATTGATGTTTCAAAATAATAAGGACAATTTCTGAATAGGACAGGCTCGAATTTCTCGGCGATGACTCCGTACTGCAGCACCTTCAACGCTACGGGTGTCATATCCTCTGTCTTTTTTGAATCAAGAATGGCGAATATCTTGTCAGCGAGTCGTTTTGCACGGATGTCGTCTCCTTGCCAGTAGAAATCTTTTAATTCGTTACGCATTTTTGTGTATGTCATGGCGGACTCCTTTTTTTCGGGAACGGAATGGTAAATTTATGTTTGGCGGTGTGTTGCAAATTCCTACCGTACCGCCAAACTCGAATTTGGTATCATCTCAATAATACCTCACCTACGATAAACAATCAATGCAATATCGGGAAAATTTGTAAAATAAGGAAATAAACCTCGCAATTTTACTTTACAAATTCCAAGAGTCGTGCTATACTCTCATTAAACAACAAATCCCAAAAGGAGAACAAGATGCGATTTGAAGATCTGAGATACTCCGAAATATGCGGAGTGGTACGCCATGTGACAAAAGTCAGAAGTTGGGATTCCGTCAATAACTCGCATATTATAGGCATAAAGCTTTCGGGAAGTGCATGGCATGATCTGGGCTATAAAAAGTTCATGATGGACGAAGGATGTGTGTATTTCCTCAACCAAAACGAGCCTTATCATGTGGATACCGACATTGACGGAGAAGCGTTTTCCGTTCATTTTACCACTGACGAGCCGATAGAAACTCACAGCTTCTGCATAAAAACGGAAAACCGCGGTGAGATAATACGCGAGCTTGAACGTATAGAGACGATTTTTTTCAAAAATAAATACTGCCACGAGATGTCCATGCGTTTCCACCGTCTGTGCATGATGCTTGACGATATAAGAAGCAAGGAGTACGCCCCGAAAAATCCCGGGATATACTCCTGTCGTGATTATATGGATTTGCATTTTCGGGAAAGTAACTGCCTTGAAAACAGTGCGAAGCTCTTGCCTGTCACAAGACGCCGCTTCAACGATATCTTCGCAAATACCTTTGACACAACTCCCGCAAGGTATATCACCGCAAAAAAGGTGGAATATGCAAAAAGTCTGCTTTTGACGGCAGACATTTCTGTGTCGGATATCGCAGATATGTGCGGATTCTCCGATATATTCTACTTTTCAAAGGTGTTTAAAGGGGAGACGGGTGTTACTCCTTCGGAATTCCGGAAAACTCGCTGACAGATTGTTCGCTCTTCGGAAGTATCCTCTTACGCATTATGTAATAGGGGACAGCGACAGTCAGCACTGCCGCAAGCCATGCGGAAGGTTCTATGAAATAAAGGGTGTTTTGTCCCCACATATCTACAAGTATCTTTCCCATGCCGACACGAACGAGAAATTCGGAAAATCCGGACACAACCGACCAGCAGGATATCTGCACCGACTGGAGGATGTTCTTGTATACATAGATAAGATAAAGTATGAGAAGTGTCACGGACATTACGTTAAGGTAATTGACACCGATATCAAGTGCCTGTTCTCCGCCCTCAAGAGCTTTGTCGAGAAATAGTGAAAGAAGCTGCCGAGAGAAGAAAAAGAATAGGATACCGATAAGTACGGAGGCAACAAGACACATCATGAATCCCACATTTACACCTTTGCGCATACGGTCATAGTTGCCGGCACCGTAGTTCTGGGAGAAGAATGTGGCAAATGCCGTACCGAAGGATATGGCGGTACATTCAAGCAGTCCGTAGAGCTTGTTGACAGCCGTATATCCCGCAACGAAGAAGCTGCCCTGAAGGTTTATGGTGGACTGGAGTATAAGTCCACCCAGAGCTATTATCATATATTGCATCGCCATAGGAGTACAGAATTTTACGATTTTTCCGATAAGCGCAAGGTCTATATTCCACATCTCTCGTTCGAGCTTTATGATGCTTATCTTTTTTATGCGGAAAAAGCAATACACAAAGGAGAAGAACTGGGCAATAACGGAAGCAAACGCCGCACCGAATATGCCCCATCCGAATCCGAATACAAAAAGACAGTCAAGACCGATATTCATAAGAGCCGCAACAAGCATCGCAATAAGCGGACTTTTTCCGTCACCGAGAGCACGAAGGATGGTGGAGGCCATATTGTAAGCAGAGATGACAAGCGTTCCGGATACCATTGTCACAAGGTAAGTGAGAGCACCGTCAAAGATATCTTGCGGTGTATCCAGAAGCTCAAGCACAGGCTTTGCCGCAACAAGTCCGCATATCGTAAGGATGATACCTACCGCGGCACATACGATGGTGGACATAGCAATCGTCTTATTCATATCGCGGTAATTTTTCTCTCCGAAGCTCTTGGCGATAAAGACGGAAAAGCCCTGGGTAAATCCCATCACCGTCCAGAGTATCAGCCAGTAAAGCCAGTCAGCAGAGCCGACAGCCGCAAGTGCACGCACCCCTACTCCTCTGCCGACTATCGCCGCATCAGCGATCATATAAAGCTGCTGACCTATATTTGTTATTATAAGAGGAAGCGAGAACTTCAGAAGAAGTTTTGTTATGCTTCCTTTTGTCATATCCGTGGTTCTTTGCATGATCCGGTCTCCGTTTTTGCTTTTTTAGGTTAAGTTTTTATAAAAGAGCGTCAAAGCACAACAGTATAATTCACTTCTCCTCCGTTGACGAACACTTCAAGGATATATTCATCTCTGAGCATCTTTATATCTCTGACTTCTCCCTTGTGAACGACATCACCTTTTGCTCTTGCAATGGTAAAACCGTCATCGGTGACAGTCACCGCAGGATCGGAATCGCACAGAAGATGCTGTACCTCCTTCACCGGATAAGCACAGACCTTTCCGTCGCGAACAGTCAGCTCACGGGGGAGCGAAAGACATCCGAGACTCTTTTCAGCAAAGCCGTTGTAGCTCCATCCGGGTACCCATGAGAATATTATTGATCTTCCGTTCTTGTCCATAAATGCCTGACCTGCGTACTGATCGGGACCTCTGTCGAAATTATAGTCAAAATCCGGAGTGAATACTCCGTTCTTAAAGTCTCCGCAGGCTACTGTAAAGTAATGATCATCCGGTGTAAGTACGGACATTGCCACAAGGAACTTGTCCCTGTATCTTACCACCGCGGGACATTCCGTAACATTTGCATTGTCAAGCTCGTACATTATGCCTTTGTACTTCCAGGAAAGAAGATCTTCACTTTCATAAAGAAGAAGTCTTGCTTTTTTTATCTCCGGCTGTCCCGATGCCATGACACAGTAGTATCTTCCGTTGTCAAAGAACACGGCGGGATCTCTGAAATCTTCGCTTCCGTCTGCGGGGTAGTCCTCAATTACGGGATTATTCTCATACTTTGTAAAGTTTATACCGTCTTTTGAGTAGGCAACGCTTACCGATTGATGTCTGTGTTTTTTGCCGTTTCTTGCCGTAACCGAGGCGTAAAAGAGATAAAGCACATCATCCTTTACTATCGCCGTTCCCGACCAACAACCCTGATCTTCGTATGAATGCTCCGGGCGAAGCGCAACCGGCAGCTCCTCCCATGTTATAAAATCCTTTGTTCTTACGTGTCCCCATGTCATAGGCTCAACAAACGGAGTTTCGTGATCGGGTGCATACTGATAAAACGCATGATAGTATCCGTCGAAATAAACGAGACCGTTGGGATCGTTCATCCAGCCCTTTGAAGGCTTGTAGTGATGCTTTGTCCTTGCAAGATAGTCCATGTTTAGATCTCCTTTATACCTCAGATGATAACAACCGTCGCATCCGTTTCCTTGCCGCTGTCCGAGAGTGCCTTGAGCGTATCATCATCCGTCATAATACATTTGCCGCTTCTTGTGCAGAAGCCCTTGCCCTTTTCCTGAACGTAGATGTTGCCGCAAAGTCTTGCCATGGATGCTCCGTCATCCGTCGCTTGTATCATAATACCGAGGCTTCTGTCGAGGATGTTGTTCCTTATGTTATAATTTTCCGTATTGACAGTAACGCTTCCGTGACGTATGAGTGCTGTGACATTCTCATCGGGACGTGCAAAATGTCCGAAGCCGCCGCCTGTACGCAGAATGTTGTTTGCGATAAGGTTGTTTCTGAAGCTTCTCGGATATGCGGCAGGATCATGAGCATCATCGCCGTAGAATATCTCGATGTTATAAACGCAGTCGCAGATGACATTGTTTATGTATCTTACGTTATTTACGTTCATAGCTCTTCGTGCACTTCTTGAAAATTGATGTGTAACGCCCGCATCATAGCACTGATAAATGTAACAGTTATCAACGGTGAAGTTTGTTGCCTGACCGTATATCTCTATGCCGTTGCCGAAGGGAGTAGGCCACGTCCTTCCGAATCCGCCAATCTTTGTCTGTATAGAGCCGCCTATCCATTTTAGAACGCAGTTTGTAACGGTAAGACCGTCACAGGTTCCCACACCGATACCGTGGCTTCCGACGTATGCTATACAGATATTATCAACTCTGACATTATTGCAGCCGTCGGGACTTGCGGACATTCCATGTACTCTTCTGCCCATCTCGATGCTGCCGAAAAGCTTTCCGGGATTGCCTTTTTCGCATCTTAAGTATACCTTTCCGTCACCCTCGTAAGCCTGAGCACAGTTGTGCCAGAAGGTCATGTCCTCGCACATATCGTGATAGTCGAAGAATTTACGCTTTGCACGGAAATCAAGGAAGCTGCCGTCAGCCTCCGCAGAACGTATTATCTTTCTTGCATAGGATGTATCATCAAAAACGATATGCCCTACATCTTCTTCTATTGTCTCGGTATATTCCCATACAAAGGGGACGTCCGTTTTTTTCCAGAGCGAAGGCTCTGCACAATTGCAGATACTGCTTGTAATGACAGGCTTCTCGCCCTTTCCGTAAGCGGAGTAGGTAACACCTGTCTTTAATTTTACACTGCCTCTGAAGAGATCTCCTCTTCTGAAGAAAACACCGTCATCCGCCTTTATAATATCAAGGCTTTCGTTGAGCTTATCTATTGTTTTCCATGCAGTATCGGGAGAGCGACCGTCATTGTTGTCATCACCGTCGTTTGAGAGGTAATAGCATATACCTGCGATTTCGATATCTGTTTTTGTACCGATTATCTCTGCAATACGTTCTTCGCTTATTCTGTCTATCTCGGAACGGATCTCCGCATCGGAAAGACCGCTGTTGCATTTTTCTTTGAGGTCAAGGATATATTCCTTTGCTGTGATTTTTGCATTCATGAGGATCACCTTTTGGATTAATTTTTAATTTCAATCACACATTCCGTCATATTCCGGTACAACGGCAACGACCGCATCCGTCTCACCCTTTGTTTCCTTTATAAACTTTTCCGTCTCATCATCAAAAGGCAGATATCTGTCATAAGGCACAAAGTTCGCACCGTAGTTCTTGCCTGCGTACTGGATGTATGTGTTGCCCTTCATAATAGGCAGATGTTCATCCTTTACGGAGGATATAGAAACAAGCGTATCTATACTCCTGTCAAAGATGTTGCCCTCAACAATGTAATCCTCTGCCGGGTATTTTCTCTTACAGTTCAGCCAGCCGCCCTGAATGTGACGTGCAACTCTGTTTGGTCTCTGCCAGCCGAAGCCGCCCGCATAGCGGCAGATGTTGCCTGTCATTCTGACGTGCTTCATCATATCATCGTCACGGTTGGGTTGATCGCAGAAATACTCGATGGAGTAAATGCATCTCTCGAAGAGGTTGTCGGTGTATCTTATGTTCTCCATGATGAGCGGATAGTCGTATGCTGACTTGCTCTGATGTGTTACGCCCGCATCGTAGCAGTCGTGGATATAGCAGTTTTCAACGGAGTAGTCATTGCAAAGACCGTATATCTCAACACCGTTGCCGAGTCTTGTGTCGCTCGTACCTTTTGTATATTGGATACCGCCGCCGATATAGCCTATCTCGCAGTTTGTGACGTGAAGATCATTGAACGAGCCGCAGGATATACCGTGAACACCGACGTACTTTATGCAGAGATTGTCAAGTCTTGCCCCCTGACCGCTTCGCAGTATAAAGAAGCTTATTCTCCTGTGCATCTCTATGCTGAAGAATCTCTCTCCGGGATTCTGCTCGGAGCAGAAGTAGAGCGTATTTCTGTCGTCTCTGTCGCACCAGAATTCAAGATCGTTCTTGACTTCATCAAGGGTATTGTTAAAGCCGTAATGACCGAGGCACTTTTTGATACAGTGTATCTTGCCGTTACATACAATATGTCCGATATCAATATCAAAAGGTCTTACATACTTCCAGATATTGGGCTTATCCGTCTTTACCCATTCATGAGGAACGGCATAATTCTTGAGCGAGCCGTAGAAACGGGGCTTTTCGCCTTCACCGTATGCTGCGATGGTGATGTTCTTTACGCGAACATAGAGCTCACCTCTCCAGAGCCCTCCTCTTTCAAAGAGAACGGTATCTCCCTCCTTGAGGGGCAGAGAGTAAAATCTTTCAAGGGACTGAACAGCCGTATCGGGCGAAAGTCCGTCATTGAGGTCACATCCGCTGTTTGAGAAATAGTACACGGTGCCGGTGTGCTCTATTTCATCCTTTGCGTTCATTATTTTTTCTTTAAGTGCATCTGCCTTCGCATCTATTTCGGCTAAAAATTTCTTGTCTGCAATGATCATCGTTTTGTCTCCTTTTTATGTCATATTGTTATTTTAACCTGTTAAATCGTAATCATCATTTTGATTGTGCACCATCACCATATTCTTTCTGCGAAAGGAGCACGGCGAGTGGAGCATACTAAAGTTCTTTGCGTCTCTTTCTTTCAAGAAAGAGACCGAGGTGCAGGGCGAGGAGCCCTGCCCGCCGGAGGCCTCCCGTAAAAAGCCTTCAGTCGCACATTCCATCGTATTCGGGAACTATCGCAACGACAGCATCCGGTTCGCCTCTGTCCTCTTTTATAAACTTCTCGATATTCTCATCGAAAGGCTTGTAGTGATCGTAAGGCACAAAATTGCCTCCGTAATTCTTGCCCGCATACTGAATGTAAGTATTTCCTTTCATTTCGGGAAGCCAAGCCTGCTCAAGCGGACCGCAGGATACAAGTACATCTATACTTCTGTCAAAGATATTGTTTTCGATAACAAAATTCTCCGACTTGTAGCATGGAATACGGTTGTTCAGCCATCCGCCCTGGATGTGCCGTGCAACTCTGTTAGGTCTTTGCCAACCGAAGCCGCCCGCATAACGGCAGATGTTACCCTTCATGAGAATATTTACCATCTTTGCGTCAAAATCGGGATTGTTCTGTCCGCAGAAATACTCTATGGAATAGATGCATCTCTCAAAGAGGTTGTTTTCATATCTTACATTGCTCATTATAACGGGGAAATTGTGCGGAGAGTGCATACTTCTCTGGTGGGTGACGCCCGCATCGTATATGTCGTGGAAATAGCAGTTTTCCACAACGAAATTGTCGCATATGCCGTACATTTCAACACCGTTTCCGAGCCTTGTCATAGCGGGAGCATCGGGATTTGAGAATCTTCCCGCACCGCCGATAACACCAAACTCGCAGTTTGATATGTGTATATTGTCCGCAGATCCCATTGAAACTCCGAAGAACGCGTACTTTACATGGATGTTGTCTATGCGTATGCCTTTTCTTGCCACAAACTTTATTCCTACAACCATTCTCTGTGCCTCGATAAGCCTGAATCTCTCTCCCGGATTCTGCTCGGAGTACATATAGAGGAAATCGTTGTCATGTCTGTCGCTGTAGAATTCAAGATCGTTCTTCAGCTCCGACAGGTCTTCGTTAAAGCCGTAGTGTCCCTTGCATTTCTTTATGCAGTGTATCTTTTCGTCACAGACGATATGTCCCACGTCGATACCGAAAGGATATTTGTACTTCCAGACATTGGGATAGTCGGTCTTTACCCATTCATGAGGTACGGCATAATTTTTCAGTGAGTTGTTGATTATAGGCTTTGCACCTTCACCGTATGCACCCAATGTAATGTTGTTCACCCTCAGAATAACACCGTTTCCGCGCCATTCACAGCCACGTTCCAGAAGTATTCCGTCGCCTTCCTCGAGAGGAAGAGTATGTATCCTGTCAAGTGTTTTTATCGCAGTCCTTGGGGAGAGTCCGTCGTTGAGGTCACAGCCATTGTTTGAAACATAATATGTCTTGCCTTTGATATCAAGGTCACAGTCCTTTGCACAGATAATATCCGCCTTTAGCTTATCTGCCTTTTTGTCTATAACCGAGAGGAATTCCGTATTAGCAGTAATCATATTTTTCTCCTTTTTTAGGCTCAAAGCCTTTTTTGATGATTCTACCAAAACAAATCCGGTATGTCAATACAAATCCCGACATTTTAGTGAAAAAGAACATATTTGGTACATTTTTGCAAAAAGTGCAATTTCGGACAGGTATCTTTTATTACGTATATCGGCAGGAGGATGCATTGCAAATTTGAAGGAGTTTGTCGCTTGCGTTTTGAAGAAGTATCGTGTACCATCCTTATCCGCAGATTAAAAAGCCCCCTTACACCAAGGCATAAAGATCAAGGCACAAGGGGGTATCTCAAATATAAAATCAAGGAATATATTTCCCGAATCCGCATATACTAACGCCGTAAACGACCTCGTATTTTACGAAAGGAGAGAGATCACGATAAAAAGAACGGTATCCTTCCTTTTTCAGTTCGTCTTCTCCTGCGCCTGTACTCTTGCGGTATTTACGCTGCTGTATCTCCTTGTCTGCGGTATCACGGACAACGGCAGCGGCAAAGCTCTCGTATACTTCAGCGATGACGGCAGGATCCTGAGCTTTTTCGGAGAGACCGTCTTTATCGACAGGGACAGCCTTGAAAGTATCGCAGACTACCCTTCGCGTACATCCGAGTTCTGCAAGGGCTTTCTTCCGAGCACATTTCAAAACATCACCGAGCATCTGGCATCGGAATTCTCTCAAAGTGCAAAGAGCTTTCTTACACTTGCAATGAGAGGTGTACGGGCATTCTTTTTCGTATGAGCAGCTTCTTTTGAAGATCACTCAACGTAGAATTCAAGGGCGATGCGCTCCATTATGTACCTTGCCGCCATGGCGGATGTCATACGGTAGCTTGCGACTCCATGCTCCTCGCCGTTAAAGCGAAGGTAGGCATTGTTGGCGGTATCCGTAACGTCCGCGGCTTTTGACTTTTCGTATTTTTTGAAGAATTCGGCGTAGGCATCAAGATCGCCCTTTACCTGTGCGGGGATAAGCGGTAATATATTGTCGTAGTAATACTCCGGTGCGGCATTGCGGCAGTCGCTTGTAAGATCCGCGAATATCGACATATATCCGCAGTATTCAAGGTAAGGATCACCGCTTTCCGCCAGCACAAAGAACGCCACGAGATTTGCTTCATCCTCCGGAGCAATGCCTCTCTGATGTGCCTTCTCATGCGCCATTGTCGCACATACAACGTGATCCGGATAGTTTACGTTTATATTCGCCTCTCCGGTGTACTGGGTGTATATCCCGGAAATGTGCGTGTATGTCATGATATCCGAAAGAGATATTATTTTTGTTTTCGCACCGTAGGGAGAGAGCCATACGTTTCTTTGCGCAAAACTGTCGTATGCCTGTTCTATCCTTTCGTCAAGCTCATCGTAACCATAGGGAGAGGTCGAAGCACCGCCCGTGTTAAAGGCGAAAGCACCGCTGTCTATACATTGCTCGAGCTTGTGTATCATATATATAGAGGAAGCACAAAGCTCGTCCGCGGATATATTTTTGTCATCCATCCCCGTAAGCTCGGAAAGGGACGGTCTGCAGTAAAGTATTGAAAGATTCAGCATGAAATTTGCGAACAGCAGGCTCAGCACAGTAAATATACAAACCACCATGCGCTTCAGCCTGTATGTGTCCTTTTTCACAAGACGGTACACCGCGAAGCCGAGTACACCGATTATCGCAAAGGGAAGCATCACTACCAGCGTCTCCGCAAGGGAAAATGGCAGTATCGAGGTGATCTTCGTCATAAAAGCCTGAAGGTATCTTGTCACATACCTGTAAAAGGCCTCTGCCGCCCATACATTGGAGGAGAGACACATCCGAAGCACTCCCGAAGCTGTTGCGAGTCCGAAGCTCAGAAGTGCGATTATGACCGTGGACCTTCCGAGCTTTTCCCGGTTTCCCGGCTGTGCTTCTTTCGGAGCGACCGTTTCATGATCATCAGGTATCCGTTCCGGGATCATCTCCGGCATATTCATATCTTGGTTCATGTTATTCTCCGTAATTTATTATCTCATCGTTATCGCCGTAAAATATATAGAATTATACCACCAAAAGGGGAACGTGTCAATAGTAGCGATCTTTGCAAAACAACCTAAAGCACAAAAAAGCGTGGCAAACGCATAAAAAAATCAATCATTTCCACAAATTTATAAAAAACCCTTGACAAACCGCTGACTTTGTGCTAAAATACTTTAGCGGTTTTGGGAAAACAAAATAAAATGATTCACTAGCTCAGTCGGTAGAGCACTTGACTTTTAATCAAGGGGTCCGGAGTTCGAATCTCCGGTGAGTCACCATCAAGGCAGATCTTCGGGTCTGCTTTTTTGTTTTTTACACACAAGTATACAACCATCGCAAATGTGTGTTCTCGCCAAAAATCGCTGTGAGTCTTTGTGCATAATAACAAAACATTTCCGATAAGTCTCAATCAACTTGAACAAAATTATAAAAATATGATACTTTTTTACGATTTTCGCAAACTTCTCCCCTTGACAAAAAGTACGTTTTCATTCATAATATAATTGTAGACTCGGATAGTATCCGGCAGAATAAATCTATCATGAAAAACGATCGCTTTTGTTATAAAGAGTATGTTTCTTTATTTTGCAAATTTTCCCGATCTTACATTGACAAATTCGTGATTATAATGCATCATAAAGATGTAAGGTTAAAGTCTGTGCAGGAACATCCGAAAGAACAAAATCACACCAAAGAAAGGAAAGAGATCATGAAAAGAATTCTCTCTCTCATCCTCTGTGCTCTCATGACAGTAAGTGCATTTGCATTTACCGCATCCGCATCACAGGGTGAATCTCCAAAGGTCGACGGCGATACCATCGTTTACGACTACAAGGACTTTTTCAACGCATTTGTAAATGCCACTGTCGGAACGGTCGACAAGGCAGCTACATTTGACGGCAGAACCTGTGTCAAGGTAACTCCTACGCCGGATACGTCGGCATCTACCGTGCTTACACTTGACAGCTACGGTCTCAATGCGAAGAAGATTCCCATTCCGCTTCCCGATTACTGCTATGTAGGCATTACATATTACTATCAGACAGATAAGCCCACATACGAGGGTAAGCTCTGGGCAAGATATCTTTCTCCCATGGGTTGCGAGGCAAACTCACAGAACAACATCGTTACAAATCAGTGGGATGAGGCTGTATTCAACTTCTCCGCTATGGGCGGCGATGCGGGAGCTCTCAAGCAGCTCCACTTCCGTCCCTTCGGACAGACAAATCCCGCAACACTTCTTCCTACGGATGTTGTCTACGTTGACAAGATAACCTTCTACAAGAAGAATCCCGATCCCAATGCAAAGACCTCCATCAGCTTCCGCAAGGTAAATCCGGATGCCAAGGGTGAGGATTTCATTGAAGAGATCAAGGAAGGCGAAAAGTTTACACTTCCGGAAAATCCCTTCAACTTTGAGAACGCACAGTTCCTCGGCTGGAAGCGTACGGGCAGTGATGCGGTTCAGCCCGCAGGTACGGTAATAGACGTTCCCGCATTCGATATTGTTTACGAAGCACAGTGGGCTGTCAGTGTTGAATCTCCCGATGTAAAATCTCTTGACTTCAGCAGCTATGCAAACGGTATCGTTACAAACAGAGATACCGGTGTTGTTGAAAACGGCGTTGAATTTGACGGCAAGATAGTTGTTCAGGTAACTCCCAACCCCAACTATACCGAGGAACGTTCCGTTATTATCGACGGTTACAACTACAAGACTGCAAACATCGACCTTTCCGCATACAACTACCTTGCAATCGAATATTACTACGAGTCTCAGCAGCCGGTTACAGGCAAGCAGAAGATTGATATCAGAAACCTCAAGAATACTATATCCAAGCCTCACACGGTAACTGCAAACGAGGACATCGTTGTAGGCGCATGGGCTACATCTACATTTGATATCTCCGGTGTTCATGCAAACATCATTGAGGGCGTTATTCCCTTCCTCCAGCAGATGTGGGTATACGGCTTCGGCTCCGCTATCGGTCACGATCAGCATCCCGATGATACACTTTATATCTCCCGCATCATATTCTTCAAGGACAAGCCCAATTTCGAAGAACATGAAACCTACATGAACGGTTACGAGGACGGTACCTTCAAGCCCTCAGGCACAATGACAAGAGCTGAGGCTTGTACCGTTGTTGCAAGACTTCTTGAAAAGGAAGAAGCTATTGCAGGTACATCCAACTTTGCCGATGTAAAGGGACACTGGGCAGAAAAGTACATCGGTCTTTGCGAAGCAAAGGGACTTCTCGCATCCTACAGCGGAAACTTTACTCCCGACACACCCATAACAAGAGCGGAATTCTCCGAGCTTGTATACCTCACAGGCCTTGCACAGGATAAGGGTATCACAGCTTCCTTTACAGACGTTGCGGCAGACCATCCCAAGTACGCTTCCATCATGGCAGCAGCAAAGGCAGGTCTCATTAACGGCTACCTTGAAGCTGACGGCACATACACCTTCAAGCCGGACAATACTATCACAAGAGCAGAGGTAGTAACTGTTATAAACAGAGCAAGAGGTCTTTCCAGAAAGATGGAAAATCTCACAAACGACATTTACATCATCTTCCTTGACGTTGACTCAACACACTGGGCATTCGCAGACATCGCGGAAGCAACAGTTCCC
>SVQR01000038.1 GCA_015065225.1 Oscillospiraceae bacterium
AATGCGAACTCTTTTTCATATCCCGTTATCATATGGGATGGTAATGTGTGTACGGTGAAAAATGCTTTTGAGATGAACAGCGCTAACGGTAGTTTCTTCTTTATACATGATGCCGGTTTGCTGGATATGAGTGCCTGCACGACCATCCCGGAGCTTATAGCCGACGGCTTTTTTATTACAGCGGCGGATGACGGTGCGGCTCTTTCCTCTCTCGTAAAGCTCCCGGAAGGGTATTCTCTTGTTGATGAAAACGGAAACAGAGCCAATATCTCGGAAAAGGATAAAAACTATAAAATAGCAAACTTTAATCACTGCATCTCCACCGATGGATGTGCGGGCTCATATGAGAACGGCGTGTGCAATGTCTGCGGTGAAGAGTGTAACCACGGCAACAATTCCGCCGACTACTATAATTATTCCGAAACAACAATAAGCTCCGGCGGTCAAACACTCAATGCAATAAAGAGCACCTGTTTTTTGTGCGGAGACACCATCGGTGCATGGGCAGGATTTATTCCGGATGCTCCCGATAAAAAGGTCACATACAATGGCTCGCAGCATTTGGCGTTTATCGAATACGAAAACGGTTCCTACAGCGGCAGCGATGCCTTTTATCAATCCGTAACCATCGACGGTGATAACACGAACGTCGGTACATTCAATGTAGTAAGCTCCATCGGCGGCATGACCGTTTCCAACGAATATACGATAGAGCCTGCACAGCTTACGGCGGAGCATCTCGACTTTGAAGGCGAATACACAAAGGTGTATGACGGCAACCCGCATAACTTTACGATAAGCCTCAAAGACGGCTATTCCCTCGGATCTTCGGGAACACTTACATATAAATATAACTGCAACGGTGAAGAATTTACAGAGATCAAAACTCCCGGTACATATATTCCCGTGGTGGCAGTTGACGGTGCACAGAACTTCAAAAATACCGAACTGCCGCTTCCCGATCACAAGATAGAAGTCTCCAAAAACAGTGACGGACGACTCATCATTTTCAACCAAGACGGCGTCTATACCTTTGGAAGCACGGTCACATTCAGGGTTGCTGTCTATGATCTTCCCAAAAACGGAGCTGCCCCCACAGGTACCATCCATGTAGAGGTAGAGGGCGACACATTTGAAGGAACTCTCAAGAACGGTGAGACTTACTTTGAATTCGATTATCTCCTTAGCGATAAGTATACCTCGTTCAGTGCGATATACAAAGAAGATCCGCTTTACGATGTTGCAGAAGGGGATCTTTATCAGACCGTTCAACCGATTGTACCGGATGCTTCAATATTTACTTTGTCGGAAGATGCTGTAACATATGACGGTGCGGCACATTCTCCGACAATAGTCATCACGGATACATTTGCGGCATCCTATATCGGAACCAATTACTATATAGAGGAAGCGTACTACACCGATGAGAAGGGCGATGTAAATCACGTAAAGCCTCATGAAATGAAAGAGCCGGGCGTATACTCGATAGTAATAGCTTTTAATGACTCCGTAACAGGGTATATCGGTCCTGTCACACTTGCAGATGCATACACTATCGAAAAGGTAGACCTTGAAACCGCAACGGATGTAACAAAGTATTTTACACTCACAAACGAAAAGCGTACCTATACGGGCGATCCCTATCTTCCGATCCCGGTACTGAGCCAGGGCTATACGGCAAATGTTCCTGCGGTTAAGACATATGCAGATGCGGCTCTTACGACAGAGACAGATGCAACAGAGCCAGGTACATACTATCTTGCGATAGTTTCTCTCGAAGAAAGCGAGCACTTCAATGCGGTTGATACACCTGTGCTTGTCGGAAGCTTTAAGGTATCAAAGGCAGAGCCTGTATTTGCTATCGAAAAACAGCTTTATGAGATCTCCGCCGAAGAAGGTACGACCATCAGAGCAACACTTGACAGAGAAGCCTGCGGACTTACGGAAAATGCCGTTGTTCCGGAAAATGTAAGCTACAAAGTCGAGCTTCCGAATACAGAGCTTACTGTTGTCCTGACACATATCGGAAACGATGAATACACAGGCAGCCTTGAACTTGATCCGTCAATGGAGCTTGAAGTTGAGTACGATGCAATAGTATTGAATAATGAAGATGCAAGATATCTTAGCAAAACAAGTGCCGCATCAAAAGTGAAGCTTGGAAAGGTGTCGGTAAACCTCACCGTGACGGGACAGACTCAGTATTATGACGGCAATCCCAAGAATGTGACCATAACCGATACCGATACAAAATCTCTCACGGCAAACGATTTCACAATAAAATATTATCCGATAAATGAAAACAACGGGATACTCGGCAGTACAACACCTGTTGCAAAGGCGATAGCCGCAGGAAAGTATCTCTACGTTATAAACTACAACGGAACAAACGGCGGATATTACGACTTTGGCAATACCCTCTCCGCACCGCAGGATACAACGACTTCCCTTGACGATTACTGTGCATACGACAATACGGGCATAATGCACATCAAGGCGGCACAGACAGTCGAACAGTTAAAGCCAATCTACTTCAAGGAAGGCTTTGTGAATCTTTATGTAGGAGATACATACACCAACGAGCTTGTAAACGAGAATATCGGCTCGACAGTAATATTCACCATAAGCAACAATGCATATGCGGATATTGACAGCAGAACAGGCGAGATAACAACAAAGAAGCAGGGATATGTAACAATTACTGCAACCTGCTCCAAGGAAGGTGCAACCCCCGTTTACGCAAGCTACAATATCAATATAATAAAGCGTACGGCAATCGTGGAGCTTTCCGATATCGAGATAACCTACGGAGATGTATTTGATGTCACAGCCGTAACATATACGTTAAAGGACGAAGCGGGCAATGTGCTTCCCGATGCGGAAACCGCATATATCACAGGCACTCCCGAATACCGTACCGATTACGAGGTCGGTGACGGTGCAGGCAACTATACGGTATCTGCGAGGGGACTTACATCCGATAAGTATGACTTCATATACAACAATGCAAGGCTTCGTGTAAACAAATACGAGCTGACAGATGCAAACTTCACCGCTTATGTATCGGATAAGGTATATGACGCAACGGACAAAGCGGAATTTACAGCTTATGTGATAAATCTTCCCGTTGCTAACGATGAAGTAAATGCCGGAGCAACGGCAGTATTTACAGATTACAACGTCAGCGATACAGCTCCCGCAAGGGTAACGGTAACTTCCGTAACTGGAAC
Source organism: Oscillospiraceae bacterium (assembly GCA_015065225.1). GTDB lineage: Bacteria > Bacillota > Clostridia > Oscillospirales > CAG-382 > SIG622. The sequence continues at coordinate 3,231 of SVQR01000038.1, forward strand.
AAATGCAAACAACTATATCTTCCCGGATAACGCGATAGTTATAGATACAACGGCAAAGATAACCCCCGCAGTCGTAACATTCATCTGCTCCGAGATAACAACAAGAATATACAACGGCAAAGAACATAAGGCAGATGTATCCGCAATGAGCGGCGGCAAAGTATTCAAGTCGGAAAACTTTACCGTACTTTATAACGGAAGTGCCGAGCTCCCCGTTGAAGCGGGCGAATATATCATCACAGCCGATATCCACGATAAAGTAAATTATGTCGGCGAAAGCTTCGATGCAAAGCTCATAATCGAAGAAGCGGCACAGGATATCTTCTATATCGAAGGCGTTCCGGATCCGGTTTATTACGGTGATGAGTTTACCGTAAGCGTCAGCGACAACGCAGGAGACGTTACATTCGCTATAACCGACGGTGCAACAATAGATGACAACGGTAATGTTGTGGTAACAGGCATAGGCAAGATAACCATTACAGCCACAAGCGCAAAGAGCGGTTACAGCAACAGAACAGCGGAAGCAGTCTTCACTGCACACAGACGTCATCTTGTTCCTTCGATAATTGATGTCGCTGACAGAGAATACAACGGTGAGACAACTGTAGAGGTTGCTCTCGGTATAAATGATAATCTCGCTTTCAATGACATCATAACAGTAGCGGATAACATCGGTACGATGGTGAACTCCGATGCGGGAGAGGATAAGATCGTATTTGTAAACGATATCACCCTCGAAGGCGAAAATGCGGAATTCTATTCGCTTACTACGGATTCTCTCATGGGTACGGTAAATATCACTCCCAAGAGCATCACCGCAATAGAATTCACAACATCCGACAAGACCTACGACGGCAAGACAGATGCCGCATATTCGGTAACAAAACTTGAAGGTGTACTTGAAGCGGACATAGCACAGGTAGCGGTACTCGGCTCTGCGGATTTTGATGATGAAAACGCAGGCGAGAATAAGACCGTAACCTTTACAGCCGAAAAACTCGTCGGTACAAAATCATCCAACTACGTTCTTGATGTAACAACATCGGAGAATACCGCATCCATCAATAAGATGAACGTTACATTTACAGTCGGAAACACCTCGTTCTTATACGACGGAGAAGAAAAGGAGCTTATCGTCACAGCACACGACGAAGAAGGAAAGCTCTACACGGCATATGACATAATCTACAGCGAAGCACCCGTGGAAGCGGGTGAATATACCGCAACAATCGAGCTTACGGATGACAACTACACAACAGCTCAGGGCGAGATAGCTCTTACCATTTCCGCAGCTGATCAGGATTGTCTCTACATCATAGGTATCCCCGGAACAGCGCAGTTCGGTTCGGAGTACATCCTTGAAGCTATCGGAGGAAGCGGAGACGGTATTGTCACATGGGAAAGCGATAATGACGAAGTTATCGTAAATGCAGATGAGCAGGACAGCACAAAGGCGACGGTAACCATAGGCGAAGCTGTAGGTGAAAGAGTGACTGTCACCGCAACAAAGGCGGCAGACAACAACCACAATGAGATATCAGCCGAAGCAATAGTTCTCCCCGTGGAAAAGAATGTCGGATTTGAGCTTTCGGCTCTTGTACATGAATATAGCGGTGAAAAGGCAGAAATAACAGTTACACCTTCCGATGAAGATGCGACATATACGGTAAAATACGAAGGAAGCGAAGAAGCTCCCGTAAATGCGGGTATATACAACGTTACCGTAGATGCAACAGGCAACTACAAGGGGCATGTAAGTGCAGTGCTTACAATAATCAAGGCTGATCCCGAAGGTGAGATAACCGGCATTGAAGCCGAATACACCTACGGTGATGAGGTTGCGGCATCCGTTGAAGGACTCCTTGACGGAACAAACGCAAAGATAACATACGCAGGCACAGGCATCTACACTCCAACGGAAACAGCTCCAACGGAAGCAGGTACATACACCGTATTTGCAGAGATATCCGGTGATAACTATAACACAAAGACGATCTCCAAAGGCTTTGTAATAAATCCCGCAGTGATAAAGGTAACGGCGGATAATGCAGAACGCTCATACGGCAAGTCCAATCCCGTATTTACGGTAAGCTACGAAGGCTTTGTAAACGGTGAGGATGCATCCGTGATAATAGCAGAGCCTGTTGCAACAACAAATGCACTTCCCGAAAGCAATGTCGGTGAGTATACCATCACAACGGCAGGCGGCTACGCAAAGAATTATATCTTCGAGCATACAAACGAAGGCATACTCAAGGTATACGGTGCAAGCGGCGGAAACTTCTTCATAACAGGCTCCGACCACACTGTAACTGTAGGCGATATCTTCACGCTCCATGCATACTACGGCAACGAAAAAGTTGAGGTTGAATGGTCTGTCATCGGTGACGAAGGCATTATCGACATAGATAGCACAACAGGTCTTACGACAGCTCTTTCAATGGGCAATGTGAACGTCAGAGCAACAGTTGCCGATCCCAACTATCGGGAAGGTATAACGGCAGATTTCGAGATAACCGTAACAAAAAAGAGAGTGGATCTCACCCCCACGGATCTTGTAAAGTATTATAACGGTCATGTTCAGTCAATAGGTCTTGTAAGTGATGACGAAAACTTCATCCCCGTACTTGAAGGCGAAAACAAAAATGTCGAAGTAACTTACACGAATGCAAAGACAGGAATGGCGGAAGAGCCTGAGAACGCAGGTATCTACAGCGTTTATTTCAAGGTAACGGACAAACGCTATATCGGAAGCGGTACGGCAGTATTTACAATAAATAAGATAGACGTCGAAATAAGAGCAAAGGACTGCGAAAAGACCTACGGCGAGCCCAATCCCGTATTTGAGATAACAGGACTGCTCGATGCCGACAGTGAAGATCCGACATACATATCTCTCATAACGGATATATTCACTCTTACCACCGATGCAGACAAGCTCGACGAGAGAGCTCCGACAGGAACGTACCCCATAACCGTAGAGCTGAATGAAGGAAAGACTCTTACCGACGACGCAAACTACAATTTCACCGTCTCGGAAACAAAGGGCATTTTCACAATCAGCAAAGCTCCTCTTGTCATCACGGTAAACAATACATCAAGAGTCTACGGCACAGCCAACAAGGATCCGGAATACACATACGAAGGCTTTGTAAACGGAGATACGGCTGCTGTGCTCACCGCAAAACCGAGTTTTGTGTTTGACGGCATTGATAAGAATACCGATGCAGGAATCTACGAAGCGGCAATAAAAGCAGAAGATGCAAGCGCAAGAAACTATGAGATCACATACAATTATGAAAGCGGACTTGACGGTGCAAACCTCGAGATCACAAAGAAAAAAATAAAGATCACGAGTGCAAGCGGCACAACAAGAACGATAACAGTAAAGCTTGATACGGCCGCACCGGGACTTACCGCGGAAAACTTCAGCGTAACAAACAAGGATTCGGAAGCTGTCGAGCTTACAGACCTCAAGGTAAGCGGCAAGGACAAGACATTCGCACTTTACGGAAAGTTCACCGCAAAAGAGACCTATACCGTCGGAATATCCCTTGAAGGAACAGACCTCTTAAAGAATTACACCTTAAACGATACAGCATCCGTTAAGATAGCGGTATCTTCCACAGGCGGCTCATCCGGCAGCTCATCCGGCGGTTCATCCGGAGGCTCGTCCGGCGGAATCACAGTTCCTGCAGAACAGATGCTTTATAAGGTAGTATTTGATTCCAACGGCGGCAGCGAAGTTCTTGCACAGAGCGTTCCCAAGGGAACAAGTGCAACAGCACCGACAGCACCATTCAAGGAAGGATATATCTTCAGCGGTTGGTATGCTGATTCGGGATTTGTAACAGTATACGATTTTACCGCCAAGGTCGCAAAGGACATCACCCTCTACGCAAAGTGGACAGAAGCGGAAAAAGAACCCGAATGGATCAATCCTTTTACGGATGTATCGGATGATGACTGGTTCTACGAATATGTAAAGGAAGCAGAAAAGAGTGGCTTCATGAACGGTACGGGCAACGGAAGATTTGATCCCGACGGCTCTGTAACAAGAGCGATGTTCATAACTGTTCTCTACAGGCTTTGTGGCTCACCGGAAGCTGACAACACCGAGAACTTTACCGATGTAAACGACACAGACTGGTACTCGGATGCTGTAAAGTGGGGATATGCCAACGGTATTGTAAAGGGTATATCCGATACCGAATACGCTCCCGATATCATGATAAGTCGCGAGCAGATGGCGGCAATGCTCTACAGATACGCAAATTACAAGGATAAAGACACGACACAGGGCGGAATGCTCATCCGTGAATTTGCCGATTTCGAAAGCATAACAGAATACGCTGTTCCCGCAATGACATGGTGCGTAAACAACGGAATAATCAACGGAACGGGAAAGGATCTCCTTGAGCCTCAGGGTACATCCACAAGAGCCCAGGCATCCGCTGTGATAGTACGTGCATTCAAAGCGATGTCGGCGGAAGAATAAGCAGACCGCAAAAACGATACACGGTATCACAAATAACACAGGTATGCACTCGGATTCGGGTGCATATCTTTTTGTCGCCCGATCATAATCGTGCGTACAGAAATCAAAATAATACTTTTTATTATCAAAAAAAATACGCTTTTCGTATTGACATTTGTGAAAACACGTGATATCATGAATCAAAACACCCTCAAGGAGGCGGAAACATGAAAGATTTGCTTAAAAAAATATCCATTCCCGAAGAAGCCCACGACATAGTATTATCCATATACGAAAAGCTCTGCGCCGACAAAGACCTCAAAGCCGATGTCGATAAAGCGGTATACGGCTATTTTGAAAAGGGCAGGGACTTCGGAATTGAAGACTACATAAAGGATCTCGCAGCAAAGCTCGGAGAAAACCACTATACCGTATACCTCGTATTTCTCATGGAGTGCGTTATAAAAATAAAGCCGTTCTACGACGAGAAGGGCATTTCCGAAGAAATATATTGGGATACGATGACAGACATAAGCTATAAGGTCATAGAGTGTAAAAAGCTCCACGGAGTATACGGTGTTGACGTATTTGCATGGTATCATGTCATATTCGGTATGTACACATTCAAGCTGGGACGCCTCGAATATGCCGAAGGCGAGCTTATCTACGACTCCTATAAGGACTACGCCGTAAAAGGTGACAGAGTCTACAATATGCATATCCCGTCCGCAGGACCGATGACTCCCGAGCTTGTGCTTGACTCCCTCAAGCGCGCATATAAGTTCTTCAGATGCGAAAAGTATCTCATCGTACATTGCGGCTCATGGCTCATCTATCCTCCGTATGTAAGAGAGGTATTTGTTCCCGGATCGAATATGTGTAAATTCTACGAAATGTTCGATATCGTTGAGGAAGTAACCACCGGCAGAAGTGCGATCCACAGATGGGTATACTATAAGCCGAACGAAAACACTCCCGAAAACGAGATCCCGCGCGATACCACACTTCAGCGCAATTTCGTAAAATACTTCTCGGAAGGAAAGCCCTCCGGTGTCGGTAAAGGCATCATAGTCTTTGACGGTGAAAAGATAGTAAACAAATGATCATATAAACGGTATGCCGCAAAGGTGTGCCGTTTGTTTTTGCAAATGTTAACAAGTTCGGATTTTGTACATTATCCTTTGCAAAATCTGTAAAAACATTCGGGAATCTTTGCAAAAAGCTTTAATATGACACGCTTCCGTTGACAATCCGAACCGTAAAATGATATCATATCGGCATAAGGATAACAAAGGATGTATAATGCAATGACAGAACTTATGAAAAGGATAGATCTTCCGGAAAACACCCAAGAGATCGCTATAGCAATATACCAAAAGATATGTTCCGACAAAGACATAAAAGCGGGATTCGATACCGCCATAACCGAATATCTTGATAAAGCCGCGGCATTCTCCACCGAAAGCTTTTCCAAAGAGCTTGCATCAAGGCTTGATGAGCATTACTATACCGTACATATGGTATTCATCCTCGGATGCGCCCTCGCTCTTAAACCGAAATACGATAAAAAAGGTATATCCGAAGAAGTCTACCATGACACAATGAAGGATATCACATGGAAGATCGGCGAATGTGAAAAGCTCCATGGTATCACGGGTATCGCAAGCTTCGGATGGTATCACAATATCGTATCAATGACCACCTTCAAGCTCGGACGTCTGGAATTTGCTAAGGGCACATATGCGTGGGAAGACTACAAGTCGTACGTCAAAAAAGGAGATACTGTCTACGCTTGTCATATCCCGTCGGCAGGACCTCTGACTCCCGATTCCGTAACGGATTCATTTCGACGTGCCTATAGTTTTTTCGGTTGTGAGAAATATCTCATCGTTACCTGCAGCACATGGATGCTCGCGACCTCGGTGTATAACGAAGTATTCCCGGAAAACTCAAACCTTCGCCAATTCTACGAGTGCTTTGACATCATAGATGAAAAGGAGGACACCAATGATTCCAACCTCTGGCGAGTGTTTTATAAGCCTGTCGGAACACCGGTCGACGAGCTCCCGCAAGATACCACCCTTCAGAAAAACTTCGTGAGATTCTTCAAAGAAGGAAAACACATGAACAACGGCAGAGGCATCATAGTCTTTGACGGCGAAAGGATAATAAACAAATAAAAAAACAAGACCTTGGAAGCACTGTCACCTCCAAGGTCATCTTTTTGTCTATAATATTTATTGCTTGCCGGTGCTTCCGAATCCGCCCGCACCTCTCTCTGTCTCATCAAGAGCATCAACTTCATCAAATTCAACGGAAAGGAAAGGCATCACAACAAGCTGAGCTATCCTGTCACCGTTTGCGACAACTCTTGTGGTCTCGCTGTCATTGTGCAGAGCAACGATATACTCGCCTCTGTAATCACTGTCACAGACACCTACACAGTTTGCAGGTCTCATTCCTTCCTTTGCCGCAAGTCCGCTTCTTGCAAAGACTGCACCGAAATATCCTTCAGGCACGGCAACGGCAAGTCCCGTTCCGATCTTGACTGTCTCATGCGGCTTTATCTCCACCTTGTCGCACTCAAGACAAGCATAAAGATCGTAGCCTGCCGCCATAGCTGATCCTCTCGTAGGTATCTTTGCCCCTTCACGAAGCTTTGTGATCTGTATCTTCATATTAAAAACCTCCAATTCCAAAAACATCGGATGCTTAAACATTGCGGGCATCAACTGTAAGTCGGCTCATCATAATCCCAGAGCACAACCTCACCGCACTCACGTGTCTTTTTAAGATCGATAAGCCTCTGATTCTCGCTTCCTCTGAATCTGAGCATGATGTTTTTCTTTTCTTTTTCAAACTTTCCGTCTACAAGTATGTCAATATAAGACAAAAGCTCTTCCGTCGCATCGCAGAAAGCACGGCTCTCCTTCTGACCGATAAGCTCCTCATAAGTAAAACCAGAATAACACCAAACATCCTTGTCGGGGAATCTCTCTTTGAATTTGCGCATAAAGGGCAGAAGTCCGCGCTGATTCTTGACCTCAAAAGGCTCACCGCCAAGAAGTGACAATCCTCTTATCCTTGGAAAATCCACCGCCGCAAATATCGTCTCCCAGACCTCCTCGGTAAACTCTTTGCCGTAAGAAAAATCCCAGGCTATCTCATTGAAGCAGTCCTCGCAGTGATGAAGACATCCCGAAACAAAAAGTGAGACTCTCACTCCCGGGCCGTTGGCAATATCGTTCTTTTTTAGCTCTGCGTAATTCATAAATAAACTCCTTTGCGGATATCCCTGATTTATATCATTATAAACGGTAATTATGTCTTTGGTATTAACGATAAAGCAACATGACAAAAAACAGGTGCACCGTAAAAGGCACACCTGTAAAAAAACGATTCTTTACGCTTCCGGCTTGATAGTCTTGATGATCTCGTCAATTCTTCTTGCTACCTTAACGAAATCCTCAGCCTTATAACCCTTTGTGGTCATAGCCGCAGTACCGACTCTTACGCCGCTTGCCTCCATAGGCTTTCTCTGCTCGTTGGGAACGCAGTTCTTGTTGAGAGTGATACCGTTCTTGTCAAGCTCCTCCTGTACCATCTTACCTGTAAGGTGAGGATGTGTCTTTGAGAAGTCGATAAGGAACAGATGGTTGTCCGTACCGCCGGTAACTATTTCATAACCGAGACGGATGAATTCATCGCACATAGCCTTTGTGTTTGCGATAACATTCTTTGCATATTCCTTGTACTCAGGCTTTAATGCTTCAGCCGCAGTAATAGCCTTTGCAGCGATGATATGCTGGAGAGGTCCGCCCTGGCAGCAGGGGAATACGGCACTGTCAACCTTCTTTGCAAGTTCGGGCTTTGCGAAGATAAGACCGCCTCTTGTACCCCTGAGAGTCTTATGAGTTGTTGTGGTGATGATATCTGCAAGTCCGAAGGGAGAGGGATGAACACCTCCGGCGATAAGACCTGCAATGTGAGCCATATCAACCATGAAGTATGCACCGACTTCCTTTGCGATAGCGGCAAATCTTTCAAAGTCGATTATTCTTGAATATGCGGAAGCACCCGCAAGGATAAGATTGGGCTTGAATTCTCTTGCCTTTCTCTCAACATCTTCATAATCAATGAAGCCGTCAGCACCGACATCATAGAACGCCATATCAAAAAGCTTACCGGAGAAGTTAGCCGCAGAGCCGTGTGTCAAATGACCGCCGTTGTTAAGATCCATGGCAAGAATCTTATCGCCTGCCTTGAGAACGCTCATGTAAGCGGCAAGGTTTGCGCTGGAACCGCTGTGAGGCTGAACATTAACATGATAATCCGTGTTGAATACCTGTCTCCATCTGTTGCAGCAAAGCTCCTCAAGCTCGTCAACAACAACGCATCCGCCGTAATATCTGCCCTTGTTTCCGGAAAGTCTGTCCTTTGCGGGATAACCTTCGGAGTATTTTGCGACAAAAGAGCTTGCTGCCGCCATTTTTACAGCTTCACTGGGGAAGTTTTCGGATGCGATAAGCTCGATAACATTGGCCTCTCTCTCATCCTCCTTGTGGATAAGTGCCGCGATCTCGGGATCACAGTCGACCATCTTTGCCTGAATAAACTGTTCGAGAGATAAATTGTTCATTTTGCAGTCTCCTTTTATATTGATGTAATAATTTAACACTTCAGCGCAGAAAATCATCCTGCATCATAATAATACCACAAATTTTGATATTTGTCAATGACTATCCTGTTAACATCACGATAAAAAAATAACACATATATCTTGCGCAAAAAGCGTATTATAACCGTATGACGGCGCAAGTTGTGCATAAGTATCATAAAAAAAGACATATCCGCAAAAATTATGGTCAAAAAATAAAAATCGCATTTTTTTCAAAAAAACACTTGACAAAACAACCCATTTGTGATATTATATTTAGGCGGTCAAGAGAATAACGCATATGCGGGTGTAGTTCAATGGTAGAATTCCAGCCTTCCAAGCTGATTACGAGGGTTCGATTCCCTTCACCCGCTCCATTTTATGTGCCTTTAGCTCAGCTGGATAGAGCAACTGCCTTCTAAGCAGTAGGTCGGGGGTTCGAGTCCCTCAAGGCACGCCATACAACTTAGATGTTGTAACATAAGTGCAATGAGGTAAAACAATTGCGGAGCTTCAAAGGGACTCGAACCCTGAGAGGGCTTTCGGCGTTAAGAAAATGCGGACAGCATTTTTAGCCGGAAGGTGTGAGCGAACTTGTTCGCGAGCAGTAAAAGACGCGAAGCGGATTGTGTCCCTCAAGGCACGCCACGCGACCTTGTCGGAGTTTTTTAAACGTTAATACGGCATCTCGGTTGCATATGGTGGGATTAGCTCAGTTGGCTAGAGCGCCAGGTTGTGGCCCTGGAGGTCGTCGGTTCGAGCCCGATATTTCACCCCAAAATCAGGACAGGCTTTATAGTCTGTCTTATTTTTTTGCATTCTTGAAAGCTACGGAAAACAAATGTGTATTGACGCCATACATCAAAGTATTGCCCGACAATTAACAAATAAAACCAACATCCGAAACAAAACTGTGCTACAATTTTCTGTCGTAATTTATTGAAAACACAACTGCGGAGGAATAAAAATGTCCGTGATTAGCGAAACAAAAAAAGAATACTCAAAGGCTCTTAGCATAGGCATCATCTCTATTATGTCCTATCTCACAAGCTATTACATGAGAAATATACTCAGTGTAACAACACCGAAAATGCTTGAATCCAATGTCGGCTTTACAGAGGAAACACTGGGACTTTTCGCATCGGTATATATGCTCTTTTACGCCGCAGGTCAGCTTATCAACGGCTTTGTCGGAGATTATGTAAGACCGAGATATACGGTGACGCTCGGTATGACAGTATCATCGCTGTCGCTTATAGCCTTCCCCTTTGCACCGATATTCATACTTCAGATGCTCTGTTTTGCACTGTTCGGATTCTCAATATCCATGCTCCGCGGCCCTCTCATGAAGATAATCTCGGAGAATACCATCCCCGCCCATGCGCGTAATATCTGCGTATGTTTCTCCTCGGCATCCTTTGCCGGTCCCTTTATCGCAAGTTTCCTTGCACTTATATTCGACTGGAGATTCACCTTTGTCTCTGCAGGTGTTATCACACTTGCAGTCGCTGTTGCGGTATTCATCGTACTTACAAATCTTGAAAGAAAAGGTACTGTATCCTTCAACAGATCCGAACGCAAAGGTCTGAAAGGAATATTCGGACTTTTCCGTATCCGTAAATTCATATTTTATATGCTGATAGGCGGTATTGTGGAAGCGGCTACCTCCTCCGTCGGCTTCTGGCTTCCCACTTATTTTACAACAGAGCTCGGCTATAACACAGATACCGCAAACTTCATATATTCCGTAATATCACTTATAAAGATAATAACACCCTTCATAGGGCTTTATATGTTCAAAAGGTTCGGAGAACGGGATATCCCCGTACTTAAAGTCACGTTTTTCGCAGCTTTTGTGTTCTTCACTCTGATGATATTCATAAAGATACCGATAATAAGCGTTCTGCTTGTTCTTTTTGCACGCGCCTTTATCGGATTTGCCGCCGCCATGCTCTGGAGCATATATATCCCAAGCCTTGCGAAAAGCGGTGCCGTATCAAGTGCGAACGGAGTCCTTGATTGCAGCGGTTATATGATCGCATCCGCATCAAACGCTTTATTCTCCTTTATAATAGGATGCTCCGACAGTTGGAATACAGTCCTTGCTCTCTGGGCGCTGCTTGCCTTGGTGGGAGCTGTTGCCTCCTTTGTTATTAAGGATGATAAGCAGGAGAATGCCGCCGGAAAGTGATATCATCGCCTGCTTTGTTGCGGAAATGTAAAAAAACATCGGGTATAATATAATTCATAGTTTATTGTAGAAAAAGTACAAAAATAAAACTATAATATTATAATACAGAGCAAAATATTTATCGCTTTTACATAAATCTTTTTGTATGAAGATCCGTTTATGCGGAGCATACTCTCTTTTGACGGGAATCATCCGTCAAGGAAAGGAACGGTAATATCAATGTCAAATAAAAGCTGCGGCACGGACGCAAGACTCGGCTCAACGGGAGGTCAGGCAGTCCTTGAGGGCGTAATGATGAAATCCCGCGATAAGATCGCCATCTCCGTGCGTGACAACAAAGGAAAGATCCGTACCGATGTAAGACCATGTAAGCCGCTTACGGCAAAATGTGCATTTTTCAGGATCCCCTTTATAAGAGGCATCGTCGGATTTATCGACTCAATGATGCTCAGCTTCGATACGCTCTCAAGATCTGCCGATATGCTCGGACTTGAGGATGAAGAAGAATCAAAGTTCGAAAAGTGGCTGACAAAGACCTTCGGAAAAAGCATCGCCACAATAGCTTCCGTCATAGGTACGGTACTGGGACTTGCACTCTCTATAGTCCTTTTTATGTGGCTTCCGAAATTTGTTTCAAACTTCCTTGTACCCTCGGAGCTTGTTGAATCAAACTATGGCTTTGCGGTACTTAAAAGTGCGGTGCAGGGAGTCATGAGGATAGTAATATTCCTTCTCTATATCATGCTTGTATCTCTGATACCGGATATGAAGCGTACTTTCATGTACCACGGTGCGGAGCATAAATCCATTTTCTGCCATGAAAGCTATGAAGAACTTACCGTAGACAATGTAAAAAAACAGTCAAGATTCCACCCCAGATGCGGCACAAGCTTCCTTGTTGTTATGATGGTGCTGGGAATACTCATCTCCATTCCCTTTGCAAATCTCAAGGACGGAATATATCTTGTATTAAAGCTCCTGACACTTCCCCTTATCGTAGGTCTCGGCTATGAGTTCATAAGATACGCTGGCAGACACAACAACCTCTTTGTAAGGATAATCTCCGCCCCCGGCCTCTGGGTGCAGCGCATAACAACAAAAGAGCCTACGGACGATATGATAGAAGTAGCTATCCGTTCTCTTAAAGCATCACTTCCCGCAGACTATCCCGAAATAACGGAAGAGCTTGCAAAGGCAGAGGAAGAAGCTGAGAAAACGGAAGAATCAGAAGATACGAATGTATCTGAAGAATCGCAGGAAACATCCGAACCGGAAGCACAGCCGGAAGAAGCACCGGAAAAGCCGGAAGAGGAAAAGTAATACCGTAAAGGAAAAGAAATGACTTACAACGAATTCAGAACCGAGGCAATAGCAAAGCTTCGGGACTGTACGGATGTGGAAAATCCGGATTTTGAAATAACAACGCTCATATGCCATATATGCTCACTTCAAAAAGCACGCCTGCTTGCAATAAGAGGGGAGAGCATACCGGAAAAGTATCTGCCCACACTTTCCGAAGCTGTGGAAAGACGACTCCAGCATGAGCCGTTGCAGTATATCATAGGAGAATGGGAATTTTTCGGACTTCGTATGTTCTGCGGTCAGGGGTGTCTTATACCGCGTCCCGAAACGGAGCTTGTCGTCGAAAAGGCAATAGAGCTCATTCCCAAAGGCGGACATTTTCTTGATCTGTGTGCAGGAAGCGGATGTATTTCCGTTGCGATACTCAACAACCGCAAGGATGTAACGGGAACTGCTGTGGATATATCTCCCGAAGCATTGGAGTACGCAAAAAAGAATGCAGAGTATCACAAGGTGGAAAAACGCCTTGAAATAGTCAATATGCCCCTTGAAGAATATCTCCCCATAACCGTACCGGATTGTATAATATCAAACCCACCCTATGTAAAGACAAAGGACGTGGACGCATTTCCTCAGGTTATGAAGTACGAGCCGAGGATAGCCTTTGACGGCGGACACGACGGACTGGAATTCTACAAGACCATCGCAAAAAGATATTCCGCAAGATTTCTCAAAGATGGCGGTTTTCTCATATTTGAAGCAGGCTATGATACCGTAAGAGAAGTTGAAGCCATCCTCAAATACCGTAAGATGGAGACGACCGTACTTGAAGATATGTTTGGCGTTGAAAGAGTCTGCATAGGCAAAAAGACAGCCTCAAAATAAAACATCGAGACCGTAATGCCGAGATCAACCGGAAATGCGGTCTTAAATATTGCAAATACAAAAGCGAGTGAACATCATGGAAAGAAAACCAAACTACAGATCAACAAAGCTCGCCTGTTACATCGGATATGTGACACAGGCGATCGTAATAAACCTGGCACCGTTGTTCTTTGTCATATTCAGCGATAAATACGGCATAGACAATGCAAGCCTCGGAACGCTGGTGCTTATAACCTTTATAACTCAGATCCTCACCGACATAACCGCAGTAAGACTTACATCCAAGATAAGCCTTCGTTCCTGTGCGATATGGGCGCATATCTTATCTGCATCGGGACTTGCCCTTCTCGGCATACTTCCGAATATCATTCAGAATACATTTACCGCACTTCTCATAGCATCAATAATATATTCTGTCGGTGGCGGACTTATAGAAGTCGTCATAAGTCCCATAGTCGATGCTATCCCCGTTGAAGTCACGGAAGGAGTCGGCGGTGCAAAAGCAGCGGCAATGAGCCTTCTTCATTCCTTCTATTGCTGGGGACAGATGACTGTAGTCCTTGTTACGACCTTTATCCTCAGCTTTGTCGGCAACGACAACTGGATGTATATCCCTTTTCTCTGGGCGCTCATCCCGTTCTTCAATACATTCGCCTTTATTCGTGCACCGTTCCCTCATTTCATAAGTGAGAGCGAAAGAACACCGGTAAAGAAGATAGTGACAACAAGACTCTTCGTGATATGTGCAATACTCATGATATGCTCCGGAGCCTCTGAGCTTGCCGTGTCCCAGTGGGCATCCATGCTCGCGGAAAAAGGTCTCGGCGTCGATAAAGTAACGGGAGACCTTCTCGGTCCCTGTGCCTTTGCATTCTGTATGGGCATCGGACGAATGATATACGGTATTCTCGGCACAAAGCTTCCTCTTGCAAAATCCCTTCTCGCAAGCAGCTTCCTCTGTGTATGCGGTTACCTTATGATAACTATGTTCCAAAACCCTGTGGTTGCCCTTCTCGGATGCTCCGTCTGCGGACTTGCGGTAAGCCTTATGTGGCCGGGAGTTCTCAGCCTTACATCAAGGGAATTCTCCCACGGCGGTGCGGTACTGTTCAGCCTACTTGCTATCTGCGGTGATATCGGCTGTTCGGTAGGCCCCTGGCTTACGGGACTTGTTTCGACCAATATCGCTACCGAATCACTTTCAAAGCTCGCACCCTTCTCGGGACTTGCCCATGACCAGATAGCACTCAAAAGCGGACTTTTTGCGGCAGGCATCTTCCCCATAATAATGATAGCGGCTGTCATCGCATTCATGGCGGTACGCAAAAAGAAGAAAGCATCCTGATGCAATACCGATAAAAATAAACATAACATCAGTCCGGGAGCGATCTCGGGCTTTTTGTTACCTTGCCGATAGAGCCATATCATCCGAAAAACACGTTTACGTCAACGTATGCATCGCTTGAGCCGGATATATTGACAAAAACTATCGTACCATGATATAATTAATTGAAATATATTAAAACTCAAAACATATAGTGAAACCGTATAAAAAAGGAGGTATACTCATGACCAACGCAGCATTCGCAGCAGAAATAGTTAAGACCTGTTTTAAACCTCTGATATCCGGCATCCTGTCCCTTTCAATGGCATTTTCCCCGGTGTTGCCGCAGAATCAGGGATCATTCCTGAAGCTCGCCGCAGATTCACTTCTGAGCGATACGGGAAAGGTAAGGATACAGGTAAACTATAACATCCAGTCACCAACTTTTGAGGTGATGGAAGACGGCGAAAGCATCGATCTTGAATACAGCACCGAAAACGTATCCGGCGATCTTGACATCTATGCCGATATCCGGAACCTCATACTGAACGTATACCTCGACGAAGAAAAGAAGAATGTTTTCTACATCGACACCGACGGCTATGCAACGCCTCCCTTGATAGGAAAAATATGTGCATTGACGGAAATGGACAATAACTATTACGACTACGATTACGACGAATTCGATAAAGCTTACACGGAACTTTCCGAAAACGGATACTACGGCGAGAGCTGGGAAGAGTATTTCGAAATAAATTTCCTCGGAGAGTTTGAAAACCGTACGAACGCGGGACCCGTACAGGCGACAGCGAAAGCATTTGCCGATCTGGTTGCACTTCTTTCATCGGAGGAAAATGTCGCAAAAGCCGGAAACATAGGCAAGGAATTATACAGCTTTGCCGAAAAGTACTTCTACACCGAGAAGCGAGGCGAGACCGACGGCTTCGGACTCTATCTTGACGGCATGGATATACTGAATCTGCTTTATGATTCCACAGCTGTTATCACAAGCGAGGAATACCGCGAAGCACAGGACAGCTTCAAGATGGACATAATAGACCGTCTGGATATCGACGGCTACGCCAAAGCCCTGTACGGCGAAGATGTTACTGTTTATGAAAAGTTTAAGACAAAAGGCGGCATGTACGATTTTATGTCTATGGTCCTCCCTTCAATGACGTATTCAACCGCCGATGAGATCACGGAAAAAATAACAGAAATACGCAGTATAGAGAAATTCCCGGACAAGGCTCTGCTTGAAGATATCGAAGCCCTCGTAGGGTATTTCGCAAATGAAGGTTATGAAGAACCGTGGATGGAAGCTTTGGAACTTATGGGAGCTTATTCCATATACGAGATATTGTCAGGATCTCATATAGACCTCTTTATCTATCCTTCGGAAGACGATATCTGCCTTGATATACAGCTTGTTCTCCATACCATCGATGCTTCGGAGGACTTCATCGCCGATCTCAAATGCACCATATCCGACTATGACGGTGAATTGGTACGCACCGAAAGCATCACAAACAGGTACACCGAAAAAGACTGCATATCAAGTATCATAAACAAAAAAGCAGAGGAAAAGGGAATATACAAAACAGAGATAGAATGGACTTCCGACTTCTACCACGGATACGATGTGCCGGATATCTATTCGGAATATATATACGTATGGTATATGGAAGATGACATGAAAACGATCTTCTCAAGTGCCGCCTTCCCGAAAATGTCGGAAGAAAACAGAGCCAACATAATATCCCTGTTTGAAGAAAAGTACTCTTACGAATACGATTACAACCTCATCGACGTAAAGCT
>SVQR01000238.1 GCA_015065225.1 Oscillospiraceae bacterium
ATACACGTTTTTCCGGTATAGATAACGTATATCCCGCATCACTCTCAAAGCCGGTTATAGACATTATCCGTGACAGACTTAATTTCGACGGATTCTGCGTAACCGATGCCCTCACAATGATGGGCGTTGTTACAAAGTTTGGATATGATAACTCCAAGGGACTTTCCATTGCCGCAGGTAATGACCTCGCTTTGGTATGGGGTAACGCAAAGGAAGACTATGAGGCTCTTACAAGATGCTACAATAATGGAGTATTTAACGACGAACAGCTTGACAGAGCTGTGAAGGTGGTTCTTGCAGCACAGGAAAAGGTACTGAAGCTTCCCGAGGTTCCCGAGTGGACAGAGCAGGATGAAGCTATGTTCAGAAGAATAAATACCGACTCAATCTATGCAAGAATTGACGAAGGACTTTCCAAGAGCATCTCAAGAGACGGCAAGCATTATTTTGTAATTATGACCTCCATGGATACAGCCAACGACAAGGGCAAGCTTGCGGAGGATACAATGACAACTCATTGG
Organism: Oscillospiraceae bacterium; assembly: GCA_015065225.1. GTDB lineage: Bacteria > Bacillota > Clostridia > Oscillospirales > CAG-382 > SIG622. Next base: position 522 of record SVQR01000238.1, read on the forward strand.
TATAAGCCGGAGAAAATTGCAAAAATCCTTGAGGAAAAATTCCCCAACAGTACCATCTATGCACTCAAGGAATATCCCAACACCGGAGATATGGACAGAGTTCTCAGAGGCTGTCTCGGTCACGATGAGGTCGTGTTTGTAACCTACTTCAACAGTGCCGCAGGCGTGGGCAGAGAAGCGTTCACTCCCAGAATCATTTCCCTTATCGAGTCTCTTCAGGTAACAAATTCCATTTCAACAATACTCTATTTCGGTAATCCTTATGTTCTTGAAGATATTCCTCATATTTCCCGTGTTATTATCGGACCGACAAGTGAAATGGCGGTAGAATCGGGAATTGATGTTCTTGCGGGTGACCTTTCTCCCAAGGGCTCGCTTACCTATGATATCAAGCTTCAGTAAATTGATTTACCTAAATGGTACACAAAAAGGAGAAAAAGTCTGAAAATAAATTTTCAGCCATAGAAGTTTGTGATTTGTCTGTCTTACGACAGCCATTTTGCTTTGCAAAAACACACAAACTTCCACATACACGAAAGGAATGGTTATAATAATGAAAAAACTTACAGAACTGAAATTCGAGGAGCTCACCCTTGAACAAAAGCTCGGTCTTACAATGACAATGAATCTCCACGGCACATGGCGTACCGAGGAGGAAATGGAATATGTTTATGACCTTATAAGAAAACGTGCTCTGGGCTGTGTATGGGTACAGCAGGGATATTCAAATACCGTTGAGGTTATAAAGAAAGTCAGAGAGATCGCAGACTATCCGATACTTATCATGACAGATGCGGAAAGCGGTGTCGGCGAATATTTGGTCGGAAAGCACAACGCGATAGGTACGACGGGAAGCACAAAGCACGCATACGCATTCGGTAAGGCGGTAGGTGTAACCGCAAGGAAAATGGGCTACAACGTAGTATGTGACCCGGTCGTTGATATGAATGACGGCTCCATGAGAAGCATGGGTACGGACAAGGTAAAGGTAGCCGAGCTTGCAATGTCAATGGCAAAGGGTATGCATGACGGCGGTGTACTTACCGTTGCAAAGCACTATCCGGGCGGAACGCCGAATATTAAGGTTGATGCCCATATGGCTGAAAGCACATCTCTTTCCACAAAGGAAGAGCTTTTGGATTACGCTCTGTATCCTTACATAAAGCTGTGGGAAGCGGGACTTCTTGACGGTCTCATGACAAAGCATTGCAGATTTATAAATATAGATAACGACTATCCCGCAAGCCTTTCAAAGAAGGTCATTGACATAATCCGCGAACAGGGCTACGAAGGCTTTGCGATAACCGATGCTCTCTGCATGATGGGCATCCGTGCAAAGTTCGGTGATGTGGAATCAAAGGCACTTGCGGTCAATGCGGGAAATGACCTGCTTCTCCCGTATGTCCGTGAAAATGAAGATATGCTCAATCAGTATAAGGAAGCCTATGAAAAGGGTATGATAAACGATGAGGCACTTGATGCCGCAGTCAGGAGAGTACTTGCCGCACAGCATAAGACACTTTCGCTTCCCACGGAAGGCGACCTTACGGAAGATGAGATAAATACATTCAACAGTATAAACAAGGACGGAGTTTATGTCCGTAAGGACGAGGGACTTTGTGACAGTATCTCCAAGGACGGCAAGCACTTCTTCATAATAGCGGCAAAGCAGGAAGCAGTGGTAAAGGACGGCAAGGTAGACGTTGATACCTTCAGTAACGGCTGGCACAAGCCTGAGCGTATAGTTGCGAAGATCAAGGAGCTTTTCCCCAACGCAAACTATCAGATAATCCACGAGTTCCCCTCGCAGAATGAGATGATGACAGTACTTTCAAACTCTCTCGGCTGTGATCAGCTTGTTGTTATGACCTTCACCGAGGCACTTGCATATACCGGACCGGAATACCTTACACACAGAATGGTAAATCTAATCTCGGCAATGCAGCTGACAAACAGGATCTCCACTCTCATCCACTTCGGTAATCCTCATGTACTTGAGGAGCTTCCCCATATCCCGAGAGTCATCTTCGGCGGTCATGCAACGGACAGCGTTGATGCAACACTGGAAGTTCTTGCAGGCGATTATAGCGCAAACGGTGTTCCTACTTACGAATTTAAGCTCCAATAAAATTTACGGCAGGGTGCATATCACATTTGCACTCTGCTTTCTTTTTGAAAGTAATATTTCTAAATAAAACAGTAATATTTTGTATTGACTTGCAAGACGGCATCTGTTAGAATGATTTTACCGAAATACTACGAAAGGCGGTAACAGTATGGATCAGTCGGTTTTTAAAAGCTATGAAAGCGAAATAGAAAAGGCAGGATTTGTCTCTTGCGGCAAAGTAATAAATCTTGATGATATCCCGACAGGCACGGATGGCAAGCTGGGACTCGGTATGGAGTGCCTTGACCGTGATCTCTGGGAATTCGAACCTGTCATGGACGAAATAAAAAAGCTCGGTATCCACATGGCGAGAATACAAAGCGGCTGGCAGAAAACAGAGAAGGAAGAAGGCGTATACGATTTCGCATGGCTTGACAATGTGGTTGACAGGCTTCTTGAAAACGGCATACAGCCTCTCATGTGTCTTTGCTACGGTAATAAGCTGTACTGCGACGATCCGGAAAACTACCCCAACATAGAACATGGCGGTGTGGGACATTTCCCGATAAACACCGAAAGGGAACGCAAAGGCTGGACAGAATATGTGCGGAATATCGTAAAGCATTTTTCCGACCGTGTAAAATACTTTGAAATATGGAACGAGCCTGATGTAAAGACCTTCCTGTTCACGCAGGAGGTATGGTGTGAGACATACATGGAATTTGTAAAGCTCACCGCACCGGTTATCCGTGAATGCGCACCGAC